>NZ_CP103371.1:2733007-3036675 GCF_024802625.1 Massilia sp. H6 | reverse complement strand
GGGCGGGGTCGGCAGCATGAAGGTGCAAGGCATCGACAGTGAAAGCGTCGTACTGGACCTCAGTGGCGCCGGTTATGTGACGCTGTCCGGGCGCAGCAGGCAGCTCAAGGCCGAGCTTGCCGGGCTCGGGGGGCTGGATGCGCAGGGTTTGTCGGCGCAGCACGTCACGCTGGAGCTGTCCGGGCTGGGCAATGCGGCAGTCAATGCCAGGGACAGCGCCAACCTGACACTGTCGGGCATGGGGTCGGTGACGGTGCATGGCAAGCCGGTCAATCGCAAGCTGAGCCTTGACGGCTTGGGCAAGGTAAACTGGAAATAGCCACATGACTGGTCGGCGCCGACAACAAAATGTGTCCTCACGGGCAGCACGGGGTCGCCGAGATCCGGATTCGATGCACGAGACATGAAAAAACTCTTCGTAGCGATTGTCCTTGCGCTCGGACTGCATGCCAGCGCTTACGCGGGCTTCATGGAAGGAGCGAGCGCGTACAACGCAGGCAACTACGCCCTGGCACTCAAGGAGATCGGCCCACTGGCGCGCTCCGGCCACGCCGACGCGCAGCATTTGCTGGGCCTGATGTACTACATGGGCCGCGGCGTGGCACGCGACTACGAGCAGGCGTTTTCGTGGCACTACAAGGCCGCCCGCCAGGGCAAGGCCGATGCCCAGTACGTGGTCGGCGCCATGTACTACACCGGCAACTCGGTGCCGCAGGACCAGCGCCACGCGGTCACCTGGTTCCGCAAGGCGGCCGAGCAGGGGCACGGCGCGGCCCAGCATGCGCTGGGGCTGATGTACCGCTACCAGCAGGCAGGCATGCCGCTGGATAAGGTGCTGGCCTATATGCTGTGGAACCTGGCCGCGGCCAGCGGCAACCGTAACGCCGCCGAGCAGCGCGCCGCGATCGGGCGCCAGATGACACCCGAGCAGATCGACGAGGCGCAGTCGCTGTCGCGCACCTGGAAGCCCGGCAGGCCGCTGCCGACGGCCTCGCGTACCGGGGGAGACCGGGATGGAGCCAGTAGCGTGGCTGCACCCTGACCGGTGTTGCGACTCAGGGCGACGCCGGCGCCAGAAGCCGCAGCCATGTCAGCGGCACCGCGCTCCCCATCGCCCGATACCCAAGATCGTTCGGATGCAGGTGGTCTCCGCTGTCGTAGGCCGGCAGCAGGCGTGACGGACGGGCCGGGTCGCGCATGATGCGGTCGATATCGAGTATCGCGTCGAATTCGTCATGGGTGCGGATCCAGCTGTTCACCGCCTGCCGCACCATGTCCTTCTCAATCGAGTAATAACCGGCGCCTTCGAACGGGCTCAAGGTGGCGCCGATCACCAGGATGCCCTTGGCGTGGGCGCGGGCGATCAGCTGGCGGTAGCCCGCGATCAGGTCGTCCGCCGTGACCGGCCTGGCAAGCGAGCTGTTGCCGATATCGTTGATGCCGACCTGCACGATCAGCACCCGCACCCCGGCGGTGGAGAGCACGTCGCGGTCGAAGCGCTCCAGCGCGCTGCGCGCAGCCAGCGTGCCTGGCGCGCTGCCAAGCAGGCGGTCGCCGCTGATGCCGCGGTTGACCACGCCCGGGCGCAGGTTGATGCCGGCAATGCCGTCGCGTCCGGTCTGCAGGCGCCGCGCCAGCCAGTCCGGCCAGCGGTTGTTGGTGTCGGGCGTGCTGCGCGCGCCGTCGGTGATCGAGTCGCCCAGCACAACGATGGCCGCTGCGGCGGTGTCGACTTCGACCGCGCTGAGAAACGGCCAGGCCATGATGGTGCGCTGGACCGGCAGCGTGGCAGCGGCCGTGAAGTTGCCCGGCACCGACACGTAACCGGTCTGCAGCGCCAGTGGATGCACGGTGCTGGCCTGCACGGTGCCGGGCAGGTACAGGCTCACCGCCAGGTCGGACAAGGGCGGAATGTTCAGTTCCACCGGATCGGACAGCACCGGCGCGCCGGGCGGGATCGTCACCTGGCTGCGGCCGCCGAAGCTCAGCGCCCGGTCGGTGCCGGCGGCAACGTCCGAGCCGCCGGCGCGCAGGCCGATGCGGGCAGCGCCGACGGTCAGCGGCAGGCTGCCCAGTTCGTTGGACAGGCGCAGGCGCACCCGGTTGCCGCCGATGCTGGCATGGACCACCAGGCGCAGCGTCTGGTCGGTAAAAGTCTGCACGGGCGCATCAAGCGGCGGCCCGGACGGCGCGGCGCCCCAGGTCGCGCTCCAGCGCTCGGTAAGCCAGACCTGGGCGTCGGCTGGTAGTGGCGCCAAGGCCAGCGCCGCCGCCAGCATGGCGCTGCCCAGCAAGTTGCGTCCCGGGCCGGTCCCGAAGCGCTGAATCACACCGATCAGGCTGGGCAGGAAACGTTTCATCGCGTGCTCCTTATATAGTTGATTGCAGTAACTGCCATGCGTAGTGCATGAGCTCGTGTGACCAATCTATCCAGGCCGGCGGTGCTCAACAAGGCCATCGCAGGCGCGGGTTTTGCGCGATATCGAGCGGCCCGCCATTTGAAATTCCTGCAAGAATTTTCGCTGGATAGTTGTCCGAGATTTGTCCCGAACATTCGCCGTGAAGGTCAAATAGCGCACCGAGCGCAATGGCGGACGCGGCTAGGGTGGGCGTTCACCAAGGAGGATTTGCGATGAGCACACGTTCAGGAGATCTACGCATCGAAGACCCGAGCATGCCGGCCGGCGGCTGGGGCTCGGTCAGCGAAGTCACGACCATCTTGCTCGACCAGGGGGTGCCGCTGAAAGATAGCCGCCTGCTGCTCAAGCAGAACAAGCCCGACGGTTTCGCCTGCGTCAGCTGCGCCTGGGCCAAGCCGGCCAATCCGCACCCCTTCGAATTTTGCGAAAGCGGCGCCAAGGCCACCGCCTGGGAGACCACCAGCAAGACCATTGACGCCGACTTCTTCGAGCGCCATACGGTGACCGAACTGGAATCGTGGGACGACCACCGCCTGGAAGACCAGGGCAGGCTGACGGTGCCGCTGCGCTACGACGCGCAGACCGACAGATACCAACAGATCGCGTGGGAGAGCGCGTTTGCCGAAATCGGCGCGGCCTTGCGCGGCCTCGAGCGCAAGCAGGTCGTGTTCTACAGCTCGGGCCGGGCGTCGCTCGAGACTTCGTATATGTACAGCCTGTTTGCCCGGATGTATGGCAACAACAACCTGCCGGACAGCTCCAATATGTGCCACGAAAGCACGTCGGTCGGATTGCAGAAGACCATCGGCGTGCCGGTCGGCACCGTGGTGCTGGACGACTTTGAGCAGACCGACTGCATCTTTTTCTTCGGGCAGAACGTCGGCGTGAACAGCCCGCGCATGCTGCACCAGCTGCAGGCGGCGCGCAAGCGCGGGGTGCCGATCATTACGTTCAATCCGCTACGCGAACGCGGCCTGGTCAGCTTCACCAACCCGCAGTCGCCGCTCGAGATGCTGACCGGGAAAGAAACCGCGATCAGCACCCAGTACCACCAGGTCAAGCCGGGCGGGGACACGGCCGCCATCATGGGCCTGTGCAAGGCGATCTTCGCGCTGGACGACGCGGCGCGCGGCGCTGGCCAGCGCGTGCTCGATAGCGCTTTTCTGCAAGAGCATACCGATGGCTTCGACAACTTCGAAGCGGCGGTGCGGGCCTGCCAGTGGCAGGACATCGAGCGCGAATCGGGCTTGTTGCGCAACGATCTGGAAAGCGCGGCCGCCGTGTACTGCGCAGCAAAGGCCGTAATGGCGGTGTATGGCATGGGCCTGACCCAGCACCGCAACGGCGTGCAGAACGTCACGATGATCGTCAACCTGCTGCTCTTGCGCGGCAATATCGGCAAGCCCGGCGCCGGCGTCTGTCCGGTGCGCGGCCACTCGAACGTGCAGGGCCAGCGCACGGTCGGCATCACCGAAAAGCCCGAACTGGCCCCGCTCGACAAGCTCAAGCAGCAATACGGCTTCGAGCCCCCGCGCGAGGCCGGCATGAATACGGTCGAGGCCTGCGAAGGCATCCTGGCAGGAAGGGTGCAGGCATTCATTGGCCTGGGCGGGAACTTCGTGCGCGCGGTGCCCGAGCGCGGCCTGATGGAAGCGGCCTGGCGCGCGCTGCCGCTCACGGTGCAGATCGCCACCAAGCTCAACCGCAACCACGTCATCCACGGCAAGGCTTCCTATATCCTGCCCTGCCTGGGCCGGATCGAGATCGACCGCCAGGCTGGCGGGCCGCAGGACGTGACGGTCGAGGACAGCACTGCCTGCATGCATGGCTCGCGCGGCATGGCCGAGCCAGTGGCATCGACGCTGCGCTCGGAGCCGGCCATCGTGGCCGGCATCGCCAAGGCCACGCTCGCGCCCAACCCGCGCGTTGACTGGGACCGCTGGGTGGCCGATTACGGCACGGTGCGCGAGGCCATCGCCGAGACCTATCCGGAGATCTTCCACGACTTTAACGCGCGCATGTGGACTCCCGGGGGCTTTCGCAAGCCGATAGCCGCCTCCAGCCGGGTCTGGAACACCGACAGCGGCAAGGCGGTTTTCACGGTGCCCGAAAGCTTGCAGGGCAATCCCGACCTGGCCGGCAGCCCGGCGACGCTGCGCCTGTTTACGGTGCGCAGCGATGGCCAGTTCAACACCACGGTCTACAGTCACGACGACCGCTTCCGCGGCGTCTACGGCAGCCGCATGGTGCTGTTCATGTCGCGCGCCGACATGGCCAGGCACGCGCTGGCGCAGGGCGAGCTGGTGGCGCTGCGTAGCGCCGCCAGCGACGGCGTCGAGCGCCGCGTTGACGGCCTGGCGATCGTGCCCTACGACGTGCCGCCAGGCTGCATTGCTGGTTACTTTCCCGAACTTAATGGCTTGATTCCGCTGTGGCACCATGCGAAGGAAAGCAAGGTGCCGGCGGCCAAGGCGATCGATGTCATTCTCGAGCGCGGCGGGAGGCCGGCATGAACCCGGGCGATGCTTGCTTCACGCCCGAAGGCGCGTCGCGGCTGCCGGCCAATTGCTGGAGCGATGGCCGGCTCGATGCCAGCGACGAGGTCGTGGCCGACGAAGTGCCGGTAGCGCTGAGCTATAACGGCATCAGCCATGCGGTGATGCTGGCCTCGCCGCAAGACCTGGAGGATTTCGCCCTCGGCTTTTCGCTTGGCGAGCGCATCGTGCGCCATGCGCGCGACATCTACGACATCGAGGTCGAGCCCACCTGCAGCGGGATCGCGATCGAGATGCGCATTGCGGCAGGGGCCCTGGCGCGCCTGAAGCACAGCCGCCGCGCCCGGCTGGGCAAGACCGGCTGCGGCCTGTGCGGGGTCGAGAGCCTGGCCTGGTTTGACGACGAAGCGCTCGATCCGCCGCAGTGTCCGGCCCCGTCGTCCGCCCTGTCGTGCGCCTTCGAGCATGCGGCACTGCACCGCGCCATGGCGGCCATGGCGGCGCGCCAGCGCTTGCACCATGCGACCGGCGCCGTGCACGCCGCCGGCTGGGCCAGCCGCGACGGCACGCTGCTGTGCGTGCGCGAAGACGTGGGGCGGCACAACGCGCTCGACAAGCTGGTGGGGGCACTGGCCGCCGCCGGGCAGGACCGCTCGGACGGCTTCGCGGTGGTCACCAGCCGCGCCAGCTTCGAGATGGTGCAGAAAGCGGCGCGCGCCGGCTTTCCGGTACTGGCCGCCATCTCCGCGCCAACCGCGCTGGCGGTGAAGCTGGCCGAGCAAGCGGGCTTGAGCCTGGCCGGCTTCGTGCGGGGAGGGCGCCACGTTTTGTACACGCATGCGCAACGCTTTGGCGCGAAGGCGGTATGATCCAGCCCCTTGATTACAGCATCCGGAGTCATCCATGGTCATCGTGACCCACAACGGCAAGTTCCACGCGGACGACGCATGGGCGGTGGCCGCCCTGCATATCCTGTTCCCCGAGGCCGACATCGTCCGCACCCGCGACAGTGCCATCATCGACGCAGCCGATTTCGTGGTCGATGTCGGCGGCACCTGGGATCCGGCCCGCGGCCGCTTCGACCACCACCAGAAAGGCTTCGAGGGCGCGCGCGCCAGCGGCGTGCCCTATGCCAGCGCCGGGCTGGTCTGGCGCGAATACGGCGCGCGCTGCGTGGCCGCGCTGGCCGCGGCCCACGCCGGGCACCAGATGGATGCCGATGCCGCCCAGCAGCTGGCCCACGCGATCGACAACGACATCGTGCAATACCTCGATTTGTCCGACGTCGGCGCCGCGCGCAACGCCCCGGGCGGCTACGGCATGTCGGCGGTAGTGTCGGGCTACAACCCGAACTGGATGGACGAGCAGCGTCTGGGCTATGGACTGGAAGCGGAAGCCTACCGCCTGGCCCAGTTCCGCAAGGCCATGGCCTTCTTGACCGATGTAATGACCAATGCCGTGAAATACCGGGTCGGTGCCATGCTGGCGCTGGCCCAGGTGCGCCAGTCCGAAGCGATGGAAGACGGCCGCCTGCTGTTCTTGAAGAATGCCGCGCTGCCATGGAGCTCGGTGGTGCGCAAGGAAATGCCGAAAGTCCTGTTCGTGCTCAGCCATAGCCTGTCTGAAGACCGCTACATGCTGCACACGGTTCCGGCCACCACCGACACCTTCGACGCCCGCGCCGACCTGCCGGCGCCATGGGCCGGCTTGCGCGACGACGAGCTGGCGGCCGTGACCGGCGTGCCGGATGCCAAGTTCTGCCACAACGGCCGCTTCATCGCAGCCGCGAAATCGTATGGCGGCGCGTATGCAATGGCGCAGCAGGCCCTGCACGCAGTGGACCAGGGCTTGACGCCGCTGTTCGATGCGCGCGAAGCCCGCATGCCCTTGTCTTCTTGACTCGGACAAGGCAATGGCGCAGCGCCTCGGGCGCCTCATAGCGAAATGCTATCGGGCTCATAGCAATAAACTTAAGCGGTCTGTGCCGGACGGTTAGATACCCAACAGTTCTCGCGTGGCCGAAACGGCTATGTTGTTCGTTGGTTACTTCACACAACGACAATAGCGAGGCACAGTATGGCTAAAAGCAAGAAAGCCCCAGGCTCGACGGCGGGCGCAGGATCGATCCTGAGCAGCATGGGGGGGCCGTCGGATCCGACGCCGCCCACCACGCTGGGCTCGAACGACCCGGTCGCCCAGCGCCTGCTCGAGAAGACCGCGGCTGGCCAGGAGCTGTCCGCAGACATGCCCTTCAATCCGAACAAGCCTGGCGAATATGGCGATGCCGCGCGTACCCCGCAATCGGGCGCCACGGCCAAGCCGTCGACCCCAAGCGCTACCGGCAGTACCAGCAGCGAGATTGTCCAGTCCGACAAGGTCGGCAGCGGCCAGCCGCCGCAAGGCAGCAATCCGGGCAACGACCCCTTGGATCGGGTGCGCGTGGACGCCAGCGAGCGCCACCTGACCACCAACCAGGGCGTGCCGGTAGCCGACAACCAGCATTCACTGAAGATCGGCCTGCGCGGCCCGACCGCAATGGAAGACTTCATCCTGCGCGAAAAAATCACCCATTTCGACCATGAGCGCATTCCGGAGCGGGTAGTGCATGCGCGCGGCTCGGCCGCGCACGGCTTCTTCGAGGCCTACGAAGACCTGTCGGCGGTGACGCGCGCCGCGCCGTTCAAGGCCAAGGGCAAGCGCACCCCGGTCTTCGTGCGCTTTTCGACCGTGGCCGGCGAACGCGGCTCGACCGACCTGGCGCGCGACGTGCGCGGCTTCGCGGTCAAGTTCTATACCGACGAAGGCAACTGGGACCTGGTGGGCAACAACATGCCTGTGTTCTTCATCCAGGACGCGATGAAATTCCCGGACCTGGTACACGCCGTCAAGCCGGAGCCGCACCACGGCATGCCGCAGGCCGCCAGCGCCCACGACACCTTCTGGGACTTCGCTTCGCTCTCGCCCGAGATCGCGCACATGCTGATGTGGGTGATGTCGGACCGCGCGATCCCGCGCAGCTACCGCACCATGCAGGGCTTCGGCGTGCACACCTTCCGCCTGATCAATGCGCAGGGCGAATCGCAGTTCTGCAAATTCCACTGGACCCCGATGCAGGGCACCCATTCGCTGGTCTGGGACGAAGCGGTCAAGATTTCGGGTGCCGACGCCGATTTCCATCGCCGCGACCTGTGGGAAGCGATCGAGGCCGGCAATTTCCCCGAGTGGGAACTGGGGCTGCAGATCTTTAGCGAAGAACAATCGCAGTCGTTCGGCTTCGACATCCTCGATCCCACCAAGCTGGTTCCCGAAGAACTGGTGCCGGTGCAGAAGGTCGGCCGCATGGTACTCGACCGCAATCCGGACAATTTCTTTGCCGAGACCGAGCAGGTGGCCTACTGCACGGCCCACATCATTCCTGGCATCGATTTCTCGAACGATCCGCTGCTGCAGGGCCGCATCCATTCCTATCTCGACACCCAGCTCTCGCGCCTGGGTGGGCCGAACTTCCACGAGATCCCGATCAACGCGCCGATCGTGCAAGTCCAGAACAACCAGCGCGATGGCATGCACCGCCAGGCGATCCACCGCGGCCGCGTCGCCTACGAGCCCAATTCGCTGGCGGGTGGCTGCCCGTTCCAGGCTGGCAGCAAGGGCTTCACCAGCTTCCCGGAACGCGTGGCCGAAGACAAGGTGCGCGGCAATCCAGAACTATTCGCCGACCATTACTCGCAGGCGCGCCTGTTCTATGCCAGCCAGAGCCCTGCCGAGCAGGCCCATATCGCCAATGCCTTCCGCTTTGAACTGACGCGGGTGCAGACGGTGGCGATCCGGGTGCGCATGCTGGCCATGCTGGCCAATGTCGATGACGCCCTGGTGGCAAAAGTGGCCGAGGGCCTGGGCCTGGAAGTTCCCGATCCGCTGCCGCTGGCGACCGACGCCGAGATGCCAAGCTACCCGCCGTCGCCGTCGCTGTCGCTATTGAGCCGCGCCGGCATTACCGGCGTGCGCACCCGCCGCGTCGCGATCTTCGTGGCGCCGGGCGTGGACGGGGCACAAGTGCAATCGCTGTACGCCAGCCTGGTGATGGATGGCGCGGTACCGCGCCTGGTCGGCAATATGCTGGGCAAGGTCAAGGCCGCCGATGGATCGGCGCTGGACGTCGAGGTCTCGCTCGAGGCCGGGCCGTCGGTGCTGTACGACGCCTTGATCGTGCCGGACGGCGCCAAGGCGGTCGAGGCGCTGGCCCGCAACGCCCACGCGATCGACTTCGTGCGCGAGCAGTACCGCCACTGCAAGCCGATCATGGTGCTGGGCGCCGGTGAAAACCTGCTCGACAAGGCCATGGTGCCAAAGGCGCTGCCCGATGGCTCGGACGATCCTGGCCTGATCATTGGCGACGCCGCCAAGGCCGACGCCGCGCTCGACGCATTCAAGGAGGCACTTGCAGGGCACCGCGCGTTTGCACGGGAGACCGATCCGCCGACCGTATAAGTGAGGGTGTGCTTCAACACGGCGCCAGCGAACTGCTGCCGCCGAGAAAGGGTGCCGGCGCATGCCGGTGCCCTTTTTTTCTTGCACGCCCGAAACTTGCCATTCAACGGTATCGGGGCGCCTATCCGCGCGCCCCAGCGCATGATTTTTTCCGCTCCCGTACAATTGCAGTTTTTCTAACAGGGGAGCCGCCATGCGCGCCATCGAGATCACCCAGCCGGGCGCACCGGACGTCCTGCAACTGTGCGAACGGCCAATGCCGGTATTGAAGGCCGGCGAAGTGCTGATCAAGGTGCATGCGGCCGGCATCAACCGCCCCGATGTGCTGCAACGACTGGGCAAGTATCCGGTGCCGCCCGGCGCCTCCGACCTGCCGGGCCTGGAAGTAGCTGGCGAGATCGTCGACGGCGACTATGCCAGTGCCGGCTTCAAGCTGGGCGACATGGTCTGCGCGCTGGTGCAGGGCGGCGGGTATGCCGAATACTGCAGTGCCCCGGCAGAGCAATGCCTGCCGATCCCGGAGGGCCTGACGGCGCTCGAGGCGGCTTCGCTGCCCGAGACCTTTTTTACCGTCTGGACCAATGTTTTCGACCGCGCCCAGCTGGCGCCGGGCGAGACCCTGCTGGTACAGGGCGGCAGCTCGGGCATCGGCGTCACCGCGATCCAGCTTGCCACTGCGCTGGGCCACCGCGTGTTCGCCACCGCCGGTTCCGATGAAAAATGCCGCGCCTGCGAGGCGCTCGGCGCCGAGCGCGGCATCAATTACCGCACCGAAGACTTTGCGGCGGTCGTCAAGGAACTTACCGGCGGCAAGGGCGTCGATGTGATCCTGGATATGGTTGCCGGCGACTACCTGGCGCGCGAGATCGATTGCCTGGCCGACGACGGCCGCATTGCCCTGATCGCGCTGCTGGGCGGGGCCAAGGCCGAGATCGACCTGGGGCAGGTGCTGCGCCGCCGCCTGCATATCAGCGGGTCGACCCTGCGTCCGCGCCCGGTCGCGTTCAAGGGCGAGATCGCGCGCAAGCTGCGGGCGCAGGCCTGGCCGCTGTTCGCGCAGGGCAAACTCAAGCCGGTGATCTACCGCAGTTTCCCGCTGGGGCAGGCGAGCGAGGCGCATGCGCTGATGGAGTCGAGCACCCACATCGGCAAAATCGTGCTCGAGGTGCTCTAAGGGATTGAATTAACAAGGGAAGTGGCAGCTTGACAGCGGCGCAAAAGAAGCTCAGCCATTGTTTGACTGCCACATAGTCGACCGCTAGAATAGCGGGTTACTCGAAATGAACTCGATAAAATGGACTCGTATGCGTTCCAAACTCGTCGTAGGTAACTGGAAGATGAACGGCAGCCGCGCGGCCAACGCCACGCTCCTGACTGGTATTCTCGATGGACTGCTTGACGCCAGGGCAGCCGCTGCCGTGTGCGTGCCGGCACCTTACCTGTACCAATGCCAGGACCTGCTGCAAGGCAGCGCACTGGCCTGGGGCGCGCAGGATGTCTCGTGCCAGCCCAGCGGTGCCTACACCGGCGAGGTCTGCGCATCGATGCTGGAAGAGTTCGGTTGCCGCTACGTCATCCTCGGTCATTCCGAACGGCGCGCCTACCATGGCGAGTCGAGTGAGCTGGTGGCAAAGAAGGCCGAGGCAGTCTTGAAGGCGGGGATGACTCCGATCGTTTGCGTCGGCGAAACGCTCGAACAGCGCGAAGCGGGCCAGACGATGGAAGTGGTGGGTGCCCAGCTCGGCGCCGTGCTCGAGCGCATCGGCCCGGACGCCGTGGCCAGCATCGTCGTCGCCTACGAGCCGGTGTGGGCAATCGGTACCGGCAAGACCGCCACCCCTGAAATGGCCCAGGAAGTGCATGCGGCGCTACGCCAAAAGCTGCGTGCATGCAACGCCGAAGCAGCCGAAGACGTATTGGTGCTGTACGGCGGCAGCATGAAGCCGGATAATGCGGCGGACCTGATGGCGCAGCCGGACATCGACGGCGGTCTGATCGGTGGGGCGGCACTGAAAGCGGCGGACTTCCTCGCGATCATTCGCGCCGCGCCGTAAGCGCCGCGCCGCCTGCATGCCAGCAACTCAGAATTACAGCATTTAATCGTCGTTAACTTGGAAATGGAATTGGTATGAACACCCTGTTTAATCTGGTTATTGTCGTGCAGGTCATTTCCGCCCTGCTGATCATTGGCCTGGTGCTGGTTCAGCATGGCAAGGGCGCCGACATGGGCGCCGCCTTCGGCTCGGGCGCCTCGGGTAGTCTGTTCGGTGCGTCGGGCTCGTCGAACTTCCTGTCGAAGTCGACCGCTGTCGCGGCCGCAATCTTCTTCGCCTCGACCCTGGCGCTGGCGTATTTCAGCAATGGCCGTACCGCCACCGGCGCCGATGGCGGCGTAATGGAGCGCGTCACCGTGCCGTCGTCGAAGGCGCCGGCCGCCGGCATCCCGAACGACATTCCTGGTGCCGGGCCGAATGCCGGCGCCACCACCGTGGTTCCAGCCAACGATATCCCGCAAACCCCGGGTGTCGCGATCCCGGCCGCGCCAGGCCAGGATGCGCCGGCTCCGGCCGCTCCAGCCACGGCTCCGGCACCGGCTACCAAGTAATGTCCCGATGTTCGTCGAGCGGGTGCCGTGCGCCCGCTCGCAATTAGCGGTAAAATGCGGCTCGCCGTGGCCGCAGCAGGAAGTAAGAGGTGTTTCCTGCGCAACCCGGCCTGGCACGACGCTGTGATGTGGGTGATTGCTGGTCAAGCGCAACTGACCGAGTAAATTGTTCACTAAATGCGTAAATTTCTTGATATTGCGCAATTTGTGCATTGAAAAGAAGTGCTAAAGCAGGGTAAAATACTGGTCTCCAGCCGACGTGGTGAAATTGGTAGACACGCTATCTTGAGGGGGTAGTGGCGCAAGCTGTGCGAGTTCGAGTCTCGCCGTCGGCACCAAGATACAAAGAAGCCAGCAAGGGCGCAACGAGCAAACGCTCTCCTGCCTGAGCTGGCTTTTTTTACGATTCGTGTGACCTGGACGCTGTGCCATCAGGTCCGCACGATTCGGCGCTGCAGCCCTGCAGTGTTTCATTAACCGATCGTTCAATACAGGCTTCATCGTGAACCTCGAAAATTATTTCCCCGTTCTTCTCTTTATCCTGGTCGGCATCGGCGTCGGCGTCGCTCCGCAGGTGCTTGGTCGCCTGCTAGGGCCCCATCGTCCGGATGCTGCCAAGCTGTCCCCGTATGAATGCGGCTTCGAGGCTTTCGAAGACGCGCGCATGAAGTTCGACGTCCGGTATTACCTGGTCGCGATCCTGTTTATTTTGTTTGATCTGGAAACGGCATTCTTCTTCCCATGGGGCGTCTCGATGCGCGAACTGGGCTGGACCGGCTTCATCACGATGATGGTGTTCATCGCCGAATTCGTCGTCGGTTTCTGGTACATCTGGAAGAAAGGTGCCCTTGATTGGGAATAAGCCATGGCAATTGAAGGCGTATTAAACGAAGGTTTCATTACCACCACAGCCGACAAGCTGATCAACTGGGCGCGCACCGGGTCGATGTTCCCGATGACGTTCGGCCTGGCGTGCTGCGCGGTCGAGATGATGCATGTGGGCGCAGCCCGCTACGATCTCGACCGTTTCGGCATTGTGTTCCGCCCATCGCCGCGCCAGTCGGACGTGATGATTGTTGCCGGTACGCTGTGCAACAAGATGGCGCCCGCGCTGCGCAAGGTGTACGACCAGATGGCCGAGCCGCGCTGGGTCATCTCGATGGGTTCCTGCGCCAATGGCGGCGGCTATTACCACTACTCGTATTCGGTAGTGCGTGGCTGCGACCGCATCGTCCCCGTCGACGTCTACGTGCCGGGCTGCCCGCCAACCGCGGAAGCCCTGCTGTACGGCATCATGCAGCTGCAGAACAAGATCAAGCGCACCAATACCATCGCGCGCTAAGAAGAACAGCGAATCACCATGACGACTAAACTCGAGACCCTTGAACTCGCCCTGAAACATGCTCTGGGCGAGGGCGCTGTCATTCATACCGCGCTGGGCGAAGTAACTGTGGTGGTCAAGGCCGCCGACTACCTTGCATCGATGCAGACCCTGCGCGACGCGCCGACCCTGCGCTTCGAGCAATTGATCGACCTGTGCGGCGTCGACTATTCGCAGTATGGCGAAGGCACCTGGGACGGCGCGCGTTATGCGGTTGTCTCGCACCTGCTGTCGATCGAGCACAACTGGCGCGTGCGCGTGCGCGTGTTCTGCACCGACGAAGACATGCCGCTGGTCGAGTCGGTCACCGGCATCTGGCGCGCCGCCAACTGGTACGAGCGCGAAGCTTTCGACCTGTTCGGCATCCTGTTCGACGGCCATGGCGACCTGCGCCGCATCCTGACCGACTATGGCTTCATTGGCCACCCGTTCCGCAAGGATTTCCCGGTGACCGGCTATGTCGAGATGCGCTACGACCCTGAACAAAAGCGCGTGATCTACCAACCGGTAACGATCGAACCGCGCGAGAACATCCCGCGCGTGATCCGCGAAGAAACCTACGGGACGAAATAATGGCTGAGCTTAAGAATTACACCCTGAACTTTGGTCCACAGCACCCGGCAGCGCACGGCGTGCTGCGCCTGGTGCTGGAGCTGGACGGCGAAGTGATCCAGCGCGCCGATCCCCACATCGGCCTGCTGCACCGCGGCACCGAAAAGCTGGCCGAGAGCCGTACCTACCTGCAGTCGGTGCCTTACATGGACCGTCTCGACTACGTGTCGATGATGTGCAACGAGCACGGCTATGTGCTGGCCGTCGAAAAGCTGCTGGGCGTGGAAGCGCCGGTGCGCGCGCAGTACATCCGCGTCATGTTCGACGAGATCACCCGTATCCTGAACCACCTGATGTGGCTGGGCGCGCACGCGCTCGACATCGGTGCCATGGGTCCGTTCCTGTATGCCTTCCGCGACCGCGAAGACCTGTTCGACGTATACGAGGCGGTATCGGGCGCGCGCATGCACGCAGCCTACTACCGTCCGGGCGGCGTCTACCGCGACCTGCCGGACTTCATGCCGCAGCACAAGGAGTCGCCAATCCGTTCGCGCAAGGCGATCGACGCCCTGAACGAAGACCGCCAGGGTTCGGTGCTCGACTTCATCGAAGCCTTCACCAAGCGCTTCGACGGCTATGTGGATGAATACGAAACCCTGCTGACCGATAACCGTATCTGGAAGCAGCGTACGGTCGGCGTCGGCGTGGTCTCGCCAGAAGATGCGAAAGCCATGGGCTTTACCGGCGCCATGCTGCGCGGCTCGGGCGTGGCCTGGGACCTGCGCAAGCAGCAGCCGTACGCGGTCTACGACAAGATGGACTTCGACATCCCGATCGGCACCAGCGGCGACTCCTACGACCGCTACCTGGTGCGCATGGAAGAGATGCGCCAGTCGAACCGCATCATCAAGCAGTGCGTGGCCTGGCTGCGCACCAACGCCGGCCCGGTGATGATCGACAATTACAAGATCGCGCCGCCGAACCGGATGGACATGAAGTCCAACATGGAATCGCTGATCCACCACTTCAAGCTGTTCACCGAAGGCTTCCACGTGCCCGAAGGCGAGGCGTATGCCGCGATCGAGCACCCGAAAGGTGAGTTCGGCATCTATATCGTGTCGGATGGCGCCAACAAGCCGTACCGCCTGAAGATCCGCACCCCGGATTACGCCCACCTGCAGAGCCTGGACGAAATGGCGCGCGGCCACATGATCGCCGACGCCGTGACCATCATCGGCACCCAGGACATCGTGTTCGGCAGTATCGACAGGTGAGGCTGACCTCCGCTGAGTCGGACCCCAGGTAAATAGGACAAAAGATGATGTTATCGCAGCAGTGCTACCAAAAAATCGACCGTGAGCTGGCCAAGTACCCGGCTGACCAACGCCAGTCGGCCGTGATGGCCGCGCTGGCTCACGCCCAGGTCGAACTGGGCTGGCTGGCGCCAGAGACCATGCAGGAAATCGCCGACTACATCGGCATGCCGGCCATCGCCGTGCAAGAAGTCGCCACCTTCTACAACATGTACAACATCAAGCCGGTCGGCCAGCACAAGATCACCGTGTGCACCAACCTGCCGTGCGCCCTGTCGGGCGGCGAGCGCGCCGCCAACCGCATCAAGGACGCCCTGGGCATCGGCTTTCGCGAGACCACGCAAGACGGCAAGTTCACCTTGCTCGAAGGCGAGTGCATGGGTGCCTGCGGCGACGCACCGGTGATGCTGGTAAATAACCACCAGATGTGCTCGTTCATGAGCGACGAGAAGATCGACGCCCTGCTTGAGGAACTGAACAAATGACCAGCCTGCACGACCGTCACATCAATCCGCTGATCCTCAAGGATCTGACCGGCGACAACTGGCACCTGGCCGACTACGTCAAGCGCGGCGGCTATTCGGCGCTGCGCCGCATCATCGAAGAAGGCATCTCGCCAGAAGCGATCATCGCCGACCTGAAGGCCTCGGGCCTGCGCGGCCGCGGCGGCGCCGGTTTCCCGACCGGCCTGAAGTGGAGTTTCATGCCGCGCCAGTACCCAGGCCAGAAATACCTCGTCTGCAATACCGACGAAGGCGAGCCGGGTACCTTCAAGGACCGCGACATCATCCGCTACAACCCGCATGCGCTGATCGAAGGCATGGCCATCGGCGCCTATGCGATGGGCATCACCGTGGGCTACAACTATATCCACGGCGAGATCTTCGCGGAATACCTGCGCTTCGAAGAAGCGCTCGAAGAAGCGCGTGCCGCCGGCTTCCTGGGCGATAACATCATGGGCTCGCAGTTCAGCTTCCAGCTGCACGCGCACCATGGCTACGGCGCCTATATCTGCGGCGAAGAAACCGCCTTGCTTGAGTCGCTCGAAGGCAAGAAGGGACAGCCGCGCTTCAAGCCGCCGTTCCCGGCCTCGTTCGGCCTGTACGGCAAGCCGACCACGATCAACAATACCGAGACCTTTGCCGCGGTCCCATTCTTGCTGAACATGGGCGCCGAGAACTACATGGCGCTGGGCAAGCCGAACAACGGCGGCACCAAGATCTTTTCGATCTCGGGCGACGTCGAGCGTCCGGGCAATTACGAAGTTCCACTGGGCACGCCATTCGCCAAGCTGATGGAGCTGGCCGGCGGCATGCGCGGTGGCAAGAAGATCAAGGCCGTGATTCCTGGCGGTTCGTCGGCGCCAGTGGTGCGCGGCGACGTCATGATGGACACCGACCTCGACTACGATTCGATCGCGAAAGCCGGTTCGATGCTCGGTTCGGGCGCCGTGATCGTCATGGACGAGACCCGCTGCATGGTCAAGTCGCTGCTGCGTCTGTCGTACTTCTACTACGAGGAATCCTGCGGCCAGTGTACGCCTTGCCGCGAAGGCACCGGCTGGATGTACCGCATGGTGCACCGCATTGAACACGGCAAGGGCCGTCCGGAAGACATGGACCTGCTGAACAACATCGCCTTCAACATCAAGGGCCGCACGATTTGCGCCCTGGGTGATGCAGCCGCGATGCCAGTAGAAGCGATGATCAAGAACTTCCGCGAGGAATTCGAATATCACATCGAGCACAAGCACTGTCTCGTGCCCGCATACCTTTAAACCGGATCAGGTAACGATCAAATGGTTGAAATTGAATTAGACGGCAAGAAAGTCGAAGTCGCACCAGGTTCCATGGTGATGGACGCCGCAAACAAACTCGGAACTTACATTCCGCACTTCTGCTATCACAAGAAATTGTCGATCGCAGCGAACTGCCGCATGTGCCTGGTCGAAGTGGAAAAGGCGCCGAAACCGATGCCTGCCTGCGCGACCCCGGTCTCGCCCGGCATGATCGTGCGCACCCACAGCGACAAGGCTGTGCAGGCGCAGAAGTCGGTGATGGAATTCCTCTTGATTAACCACCCGCTGGATTGCCCGATCTGCGACCAGGGCGGCGAATGCCAGCTGCAAGACCTCGCGGTCGGCTATGGCAAGAGCAATTCGCGCTACGACGAAGAAAAACGCGTGGTGGCCCCGAAAGAGGCCGGCCCGCTGATCTCGATGGAAGAGATGGCGCGCTGCATCCAGTGCACCCGCTGCGTGCGTTTCGGCCAAGAAGTCGCTGGCGTCATGGAGTTCGGCATGGTCGGCCGTGGCGAGCACTCGGAAATCACCACGTTCGTGGGCAAGACCGTCGACTCGGAAGTGTCGGGCAACATGATCGACCTGTGCCCGGTCGGCGCGCTCACCAGCAAGCCGTTCCGCTACTCGGCGCGTTCGTGGGAACTGTCGCGCCGCAAGTCGGTGTCGCCGCACGATTCGCTCGGCAGCAACCTGATCGTCCAGGTCAAGGGTGGCAAGGTCATGCGCGTGCTGCCGCTGGAAAACGAAGCCATCAACGAATGCTGGATTTCGGACAAGGACCGCTTCTCGTACGAGGCGCTGGACAATGCCGACCGCCTGGTTAATCCAATGATCAAGCAAGGTGGTGTGTGGATCGACGCCGACTGGCAGACCGCGCTTGAATACGTGGCCCATGGCCTGCGCAATATCCGCCACGAGCATGGCGCCGACAGCGTTGCCGCCGTCGCCACCGCGCACTCGACGGTCGAAGAGCTGTATCTGCTGAACAAGACGATGCGTGGCTTTGGTTCCGACAACGTCGAATTCCGCCTGCGCCAGAGCGATTTTTCGCTCGATGGCCAGGTCACGCCGTGGCTGGGCATGCCGATCGCCGGCATCTCGCAGCTCAAGCGCGTGCTGGTCATCGGTTCGTTCCTGCGTAAAGACCATCCGCTGGTCACGACGCGCCTGCGCACTGCCGTCAAGGGCGGCGCCAAGCTGTCGCTGCTGCAGGGCGCCGACGACGAGCTCCTGATGCCAGTGGCCAATAAACTGATCGCCGCACCGAGCGACTGGCTCGCTGCCTTGTCGGAAGTGGTCGCTGCCGTTGCCGGCGCCAAGGGCGTCAACGCACCGTCGGGCTTCGAGAACGTCGAGGCCGGCGACGCCGCCAAGGCCATCGCCGCTGCACTGACCGCCAGCGATGCGCCCGGCGCCGTGTTCCTGGGTAACGCCGCCTCGCACCATCCGCAAGCCTCGAAGATCCACGCCGCCGCGCAATGGATCGCCGAGCAGACCGGTTGCAGCTTCGGCTCGCTGGTCGAAGCCGCCAACACGGTGGGCGGCTACCTGGTGGGCGCGCTAGGCAAGGGCGAGGCTGCATTTGCCGTGCCCAAGAAAGCCTATGTGCTGCTGCACGCCGAACCGGAACTCGATGCGGCCAATCCGCAGCAGGCCCGGGCCGCGCTCGACGGCGCCGAGATGGTCGTGGCGATGTCGTCCTTCAAGCACGGCATGGACTTTGCCGACGTGCTGCTGCCGGTCTCGCCGTTCAGCGAAACCGCCGGTACCTTCGTCAACTGCGAAGGCCGTGCCCAGAGCTTCAACGGCAGCGTCAAGCCGCTCGGCGAAACCCGCCCGGCCTGGAAAGTGCTGCGCGTGCTGGGCAACCTGCTGGGCTTGACCGGCTTCGATTACGACACCTCGGAATCGATCCGCGACGAAGCGCTCGGCAAGGGTGTCACCGACCTGTCCGCCAAGCTGAACAACATCGCCAGGCTGGCACCGAGCGCAGCTAGTTATGCGCCTGCCGGCCAGCTCGAGCGCGTCACCGACGTGCCGATCTATTTCACCGATGCGCTGGCGCGCCGTTCGGAGCCACTGCAGCGCACCGCCGACGCCAACGCGCCGCTGGTGAGCCTGTCGAAAGCGCTCGCCGAGCAGCTGGGCGTGGTCGCCGGCGAGCGCGTGCGCGTCTCGCAAGGTAGCGGCAGCGCCGTGCTGGTGGCCAACGTCGATGCACGCCTGCCGTCGAACGCGGTGCGTGTCGCCGCCGGCCATCCGGCCGTCGCCGGCCTCGGCCCAATGTTCGGGGAAATCAACGTGGAAAAAGCGGTTGACAATGCAGGGGAGGGCAAGTAATGGCACAGCCCGGTTATATCGATAGTTTCTATGAAATGGGCGCCGCCAGCCCGATCGCCCCGGTCTGGCCGCTGGTCTGGACGATGATCAAGATCCTGTCCGTGGTGCTGCCACTGATGGGCTTGGTTGCCTATGCCACCTTGTGGGAGCGTAAGCTGATCGGCTGGATCCAGATCCGCGTCGGCCCCAACCGCGTCGGACCTGGCGGCCTGCTGCAGCCGATCGCCGACGCGCTCAAGCTGCTGTTCAAGGAAATCGTGGTGCCGACCAAGGCCACCACCAGCCTGTTCGTGCTCGGCCCGGTCATGACCATCATGCCGGCGCTGGCTGCCTGGTCGGTGGTTCCGTTCGGCCCTGGCGCTGCCCTGGCCAACGTCAACGCCGGCCTGCTGCTGCTGCTGGCGATCACCTCGATGGAAGTCTACGGCATCATCATCGCCGGCTGGGCCTCGAACTCGAAGTACTCGTTCATGGGCGCGATGCGCGCCTCGGCCCAGATGATTTCCTACGAAATCCCGATGGGCTTCGCGCTGGTGGTCGTGCTGATGGTCTCGGGCAGCCTGAATTTCTCGGACATCGTGCTGAGCCAGCAAGTCGGTACCTTCGCCGGCATGGGGCTGAACTTCCTGTCCTGGAATTGGCTGCCGCTGTTCCCGCTGTTCGTGATCTATTTTGTCTCGGGTCTGGCCGAGTGCAACCGTCACCCGTTCGACGTGGTCGAGGGCGAGTCGGAAATCGTGGCCGGCCACATGGTCGAGTATTCGGGCATGTCGTATGCGATGTTCATGCTGGCCGAATACGCCAACATGATCCTGATCGCCACGCTCGCTTCGATCATGTTCCTGGGTGGCTGGTCGGCGCCGTTCGCCTTCCTCGATCTCGGTCCGATCGTGGGCTTCTTCTGGCTGTTCCTGAAGATGTTCATCATGGTCTCACTGATGATCTGGGTCCGCGGTACCTTCCCGCGTTACCGCTATGACCAGATCATGCGCCTGGGCTGGAAAGTATTCATTCCGCTGACCCTGATCTGGCTCGTTGTCGTCGCAATCTGGATGCAGACGCCATGGAACATCTGGACGTAAGAGAGAAAAATGAATCGAGTGAAAGAAATCCTCGGCAGCCTGATGCTGACCGAACTCTTCAAGGGTCTGGCCCTGACCGGCAAGTACGCGCTGTCGCGCAAGATCACGGTCCAGTACCCTGAAGAGAAGACGCCGATGTCGAACCGCTTCCGCGGCCTGCACGCATTGCGCCGCTACCCCAACGGGGAAGAGCGCTGCATCGCCTGCAAGCTGTGCGAGGCAGTCTGCCCGGCCATGGCCATCACGATCGAATCGGCGCAGCGCGAGGACGGCAGCCGCCGCACCACGCGCTACGACATCGACCTGACCAAGTGCATCTTCTGCGGCTTCTGCGAAGAATCGTGCCCGGTCGACTCGATCGTCGAAACCCACGTGCTGGAATACCACGGCGAAAAGCGCGGCGATCTCTACTACACCAAAGAGATGCTGCTGGCCGTGGGCGACCGCTACGAAGCCGACATCGCTGCCGCCCGCGAGGCGGACGCGAAGTTCCGTTAATAAGAAGAGGCTTCCAAGTCATGGAATTTACAACTGGTTTGTTCTACGTGTTCGCGGCCATCATGGTGCTGGCCGCGCTGCAAGTCATCACCACCAAGAACCCGGTCTATGCCGCGCTGTTCCTGGTGCTCGCGTTCTTCAATGCGGCCGGCATCTGGATGCTGCTCAAGGCCGAGTTCCTGGCCATCGTGCTGGTGCTGGTCTATGTCGGCGCCGTGATGGTGCTGTTCCTGTTCGTGGTCATGATGCTCGACATTAACGTCGACCGCATGCGCGAAGGCTTCTGGGGCTACCTGCCGGTGGCGTCGGCCATCGGCGCGCTGATCGTGCTCGAGATGGGTGCGGTGCTGTACCGCGCCTACAACATGACCGAACTCTCGCCCGAGGCCGCCGCGCTGAACATCGGCGGTACCAAGGAACTGGGCCTGCTGATCTATACCAAGTACATCTACGGCTTCGAGATCGCTGCCGTGGTCCTGTTGGTGGGCATCATTGCCGCCGTCGCCCTGACCCTGCGCAAGCGCAAGGACGCCAAGGCAATCGACCCGGCCGTCGCGGTGCGCGTCAAGCGTAACGATCGCCTGCGCATCGTCAAGATGGACGCGGTCAACCAGCGCGCCCTCGACGCGGCATCGGGCGAGGCCGCAGCCCAGGCAGCACCAGCAGCACCAGCCGCGCCAGCCGCACCGAAGGAGACCCCATGACTTTGTCGCTTGCACACTACCTGATCCTGGGGGCGATCCTGTTCGCCATCTCGATCGTGGGTATCTTCCTGAATCGGAAGAACATCATCATCCTGCTGATGGCCATCGAACTGATGCTGCTGGCGGTGAACCTGAACTTCATCGCGTTCTCGCATTACCTGGGCGATGCGGCAGGGCAGATCTTCGTGTTCTTCATTTTGACCGTCGCGGCCGCCGAATCGGCGATTGGCCTGGCGATCCTGGTGGTCCTGTTCCGCAACCTGGACACGATCAATGTGGAAGACCTCGACAGCCTCAAGGGCTGACCGGTTTCGGCACAACAATAACGACTAAGGTTCAACATGGCGGGGCAACTCAATTCCTCACTCTTACTCGCGGTGCCGCTGGCGCCGCTCGCAGGCTCGGCGATCGCCGGCCTGCTGGGTACGAAATTCTTTGGCAACGTGGTCGGCCGCAAGGTCTCCCACACGGCAACCATCCTTGGTGTGCTGATCGCACTGATCATCTCGGTCCAGACCCTGATGGCGGTGCTCGATGGGGCGCCGGTCTTCAACGAAGACATCTATACCTGGATGAACGTCGCCGGCCTCAAGCTGGCGGTCGGCTTCCAGATCGACACGCTGTCGGCAATGATGATGTGCGTGGTGACCTCGGTGTCGCTGATGGTGCACATCTACACGATCGGCTACATGGCCGAGGACGAAGGCTATAACCGCTTCTTCTCGTACATCTCGCTGTTCACGTTCGCGATGCTGATGCTGGTCATGTCCAACAACTTCCTGCAGCTGTTCTTCGGCTGGGAAGCAGTGGGCCTGGTGTCGTATCTCCTGATCGGTTTCTGGTACACCCGCCCGACCGCGATCTTCGCCAACATGAAGGCCTTCCTGGTCAACCGCGTCGGCGACTTCGGCTTCATCCTGGGCATCGGCCTGCTGCTGGCAGCGGCCGGCACCATGCAGTACGACGAAGTGTTCGCGCAGAGCGCGGCGCTGGCGACCATGACCGTGCCGGGCACTACCTGGCCGCTGCTGACGGCCGCCTGCATCTGCCTGTTCATCGGCGCGATGGGCAAGTCGGCACAGTTCCCGCTGCACGTGTGGCTGCCCGATTCGATGGAAGGCCCGACGCCGATCTCGGCACTGATCCACGCGGCGACCATGGTCACTGCCGGTATCTTCATGGTGGCGCGCATGTCGCCGCTGTTCGAGCTGTCGGATACCGCGCTGTCGTTCGTCATCGTGATCGGTTCGATCACCGCGCTGTTCATGGGCTTCCTGGGCATCATCCAGAACGACATCAAGCGCGTCGTCGCATATTCCACGCTGTCCCAGCTGGGCTACATGACCGTTGCGCTGGGCGCGTCGGCGTATTCGGTGGCCGTGTTCCACCTGATGACCCACGCCTTCTTCAAGGCGCTGCTGTTCCTTGGCGCCGGCTCGGTCATTATCGGCATGCACCACGACCAGGACATGCGCAACATGGGCGGCCTGCGCAAATACATGCCGATCACCTGGATCACCTCGCTGCTTGGCTCGCTGGCCCTGATCGGTACCCCGTTCTTCTCGGGCTTCTATTCGAAGGACTCGATCATCGAGGCGGTGCACGCCTCGAACATCCCGGGTGCTGGCTTCGCCAATTTCGCGGTGCTGGCAGGCGTGTTCATCACGGCCTTCTACTCGTTCCGGATGTATTTCATGGTGTTCCATGGCGAGTCGCGCTGGAACCACCCGGTCAAGCACAGCGAAGGACATGACTCGGACGCGCACCACGAAGAAGAATCGCATGCCGATTCCGCGCACGGCGACCACCACGACGACCATCACCACCATGGCCTGCAGCCGGGCGACAAGCCGCACGAGTCGCCTTGGGTCGTGACCCTGCCGCTGGTGCTGCTGGCGATTCCATCGGTGATCATTGGCTACCTGGCCATCGGCCCGATGCTGCATGGCGACTTCTTCAAGGACGTGATCTTCGTCGGCGAGAACCATACCGCGATGCGCGAACTGAGCGCAGCCTTCCATGGCGCAGGCGCCATGGCGATCCATGGCCTGCAGACCGCACCGTTCTGGCTGGCGCTGGCTGGCGTCGTCGCCGCTTATTACTGCTACATGGTCAATCCGCGCGTGCCGGCCTGGTTCTATGCCAAGTTCAAGCCGCTGCACACCCTGTTGGACAACAAGTACTACATGGACAAGTTCAACCAGGCGGTCTTCGCCGGCGGCGCCCGCGCCGTGGGCGGTGGCCTGTGGAAGATCGGCGACCGTGGCCTGATCGACGGCCTGCTGGTCAATGGTTCGGCCAAGGCAATCGGCTGGTTCTCGACCGTCGTGCGCAATCTCCAGACCGGTTACATCTACCACTACGCGTTCCTCATGATCGCCGGCGTGCTGGCGACCCTGCTGTACTTCTTCCCGTTCTGGCGCGGTTAATCAGGCCAAGATAAGAAAAGCGAAAAATGATGCAGTCAATTTCTACATTTCCTCCTTACCTGAGTCTTGCGATCTGGCTCCCGATCGTCTTCGGCCTGGGGCTCCTGGCGATTGGACGCGAATCCAACAAGGGGCTGACCCGCATGCTGGCCTTGGTCGGTGCCGTCGTCAGCTTCCTGCCGACGCTGCCGTTGATCATGTACTTCGACAACGCCGCCCATGGCGTGCAGTTCTACGAAATGGTGTCCTGGATCGAGCGCTTCAACGTCTGGTACAAGCTCGGCGTCGACGGCCTGTCGCTGTGGTTCGTTCCGCTGACCGCCTTCATCACCATCATCGTGGTGGTGGCGGCCTGGGAAGTGATCGACGAGCGCGTCGGCCAGTACATGGGTTCTTTCCTGATCCTGTCGGGCCTGATGATCGGCGTGTTCGCCTCGCTGGACGGGCTGCTGTTCTACTTCTTCTTCGAAGCCACCCTGATTCCGATGTACATCATCATCGGCGTGTTTGGCGGCCCGAACCGGGTGTATGCGGCGTTTAAGTTCTTCTTGTACACCTTCTTCGGTTCGCTGCTGACGCTGGTCGCCATCATTTACCTGTACAACGCATCGAATTCGTTCGACATCCTGGAATGGCACAAGTTGCCGCTCACGATGAACGAGCAGATCCTGATCTTTATCGCCTTCTTCATGGCCTTTGCCGTAAAGGTGCCGATGTGGCCGGTGCACACCTGGCTGCCCGATGCCCACGTGGAAGCGCCCACCGGCGGCTCGGTCGTGCTGGCGGCGATCATGCTCAAGCTCGGCGCCTACGGCTTCCTGCGCTTTTCGCTGCCGATCACCCCAGACGCCTCGCACTACCTGGCGCCGGCGGTCATCGTGCTGTCCCTGATTGCCGTGATCTATATCGGCCTGGTGGCCCTGGTCCAGAAGGACATGAAAAAGCTGGTCGCCTATTCGTCGATCGCCCACATGGGCTTCGTGACCCTGGGCTTCTTTATCTTCAACGACATGGGCGTGCAGGGCGGCATCATGCAGGCAATCTCGCACGGCTTCGTTTCGGGCGCCATGTTCCTGTGTATCGGGGTGCTGTACGACCGCGTGCATTCGCGTGAAATCGCCGACTACGGAGGCGTGGTCAACACCATGCCGAAGTTCGCCGCCTTCGCCGTGCTGTTCTCGATGGCCAATGCCGGCCTGCCTGCCACGTCGGGCTTCATCGGTGAATTCATGGTCATCCTGGGTGCGGTCGAGTTCAACTTCTGGACCGGCCTGCTGGCGGGTACCGCGCTGATCCTGGGCGCCGCCTATTCGCTGTGGATGGTCAAGCGCGTGGTGTTCGGCCCGGTCGGCAACAAGAACGTCGCTGCCCTGACCGACCTGAACAGCCGCGAATTCGCGATCCTGGGCGTGCTGGCCATCGCTACCCTGTGGATGGGCCTGTACCCGGCGCCGATCGCCGAAACGCTGCAGGTGTCGGTCTCGGACCTCTTGCAACACGTCGCAGTAAGCAAAGTGCCTTAAATAAGCCATGAATGAAATGAACTCCACCCTGCTCACGGCGGCCGACACCAACCTGGTGCCGGTCTATGCCGAAATCTTCCTGCTCATTGCAGCGTCCGCGATCCTCTTGATCGACATGTACCTGAAGGAAGGCAAGCGCAACCTGACCTACGCGCTGACGCTCCTGACGATCGGCGGCTGCGCCGTGCTGTCGTTCGCCGACTTCAGCGCCGGCACCACCGTATTCACCTTCAGTGGTATGTACGTGTCTGACCCGATGGGCAACCTGCTCAAGCTGTTTACCTATCTGGCTACCGCCATGACTCTGGTGTATTCGCGCCAGTACTCCGGCGACCGCGGCATGATGTCCGGAAACCTTGGTGGCGAATTCTACGTGCTGGCACTGTTCTCGATGCTGGGTCAGATGATCATGATCTCTGGTAACAGCATGCTGTCGCTCTACCTGGGACTGGAACTGATGTCGCTGTCGCTGTATGCGCTGGTGGCACTGCGCCGCGACCATGCATCGGCAACCGAAGCGGCGATGAAGTACTTCATCCTGGGCGCGTTGGCATCGGGCTTCTTGCTGTACGGCATTTCGATGATCTACGGCGCCACCGGCTCGCTTGACATCACCACCATTGGCCAGCTGACCATGGTCACGGACGTTCCCAACAAGACCATCCTGATCTTCGGCCTGGTATTCGTGGTGGCTGGTCTTGCCTTCAAGCTGGGCGCGGTTCCTTTCCACATGTGGGTGCCGGACGTCTACCAGGGCTCGCCGACCGCGGTCACGCTGCTGCTGGGCGGCGCACCGAAGCTGGCCACCCTGGCCGTGACCTTCCGCATCCTGGTCGAGGCGCTGCCGGGCTTCGCCTTCGACTGGCAACAGATGCTGATGGTGCTGGCGGTACTGTCGCTGGCGCTGGGTAACATCACCGCGATTGCCCAGACCAACATCAAGCGCATGCTGGCGTATTCGACCATTGCGCAGATGGGCTTCGTGCTGCTGGCCCTGCTTACCGGCGTGGTCGATGGCGACAACAGCGATGCCGCCTCGTCGTACAGCGCTGCCATGTACTACATGATCACCTATGTGCTGACCACGGTCGGCAGCTTCGGCCTGATCATGATGCTGGCGCGCGCCGGCCACGAAGCCGAGCTGATTTCGGACTTCAAGGGCCTCGGCAGGCGCAGCCCGTGGTTCGCGATCGTCATGACGATCCTGATGTTTTCGCTGGCCGGCGTGCCGCCGATGGTCGGTTTCATGGCCAAGTGGGCGGTGCTGCAGGCTGTCGCCAATGCCGGCATGGTGTGGCTGGCGATCGTGGCCGTGATGTTCTCGCTGATCGGCGCTTATTACTACCTGCGCATCGTCAAGACCATCTGGTTCGACGAGGCGCTTGACACCGCCGCCATCCACACCCCGACCGATATGCGGGTGGTGATGTCGCTCAACGGCGTGGCGGTGGTGGTGCTCGGTATCGTGCCAGGCTGGCTGCTGGCGGTGTGCTATAGCGCCATGCAGGCGACGCTGGCCAAATAAGCCGGTGGATCCCTCTTTGGCCGTCTGGCTGGTGGTCGCGATGTCGTTTGCGGCCGCCAACCTGCCTTTTCTCTCCGAGCGCGTGTTCGGCCTTGTTCCCCTCAAGGCCGGCCGCGCCGCCGACGGTACCGTGCGCACCAAGTCGCTCCTGCTGCGCTTGCTGGAGCTGACTGTCTTATACTTTGTCGTCGGCGCCCTGGCACGCCTGCTCGAATCCAGCATCGGCGGCGTATTCGCGCAGGGCTGGGAGTTCTACGCCATTACCGGGTGCCTGTTCCTGGTGCTGGCTTTTCCGGGCTTTATCTGGCGCTATCTGCGCAAGCAGCGTCGCTGAGCACGGCTACTGCGCGATTCGGTTGGCCGCCGTGCCCATATCTGCCCACCAGCCGTTTACAACGGAGTTCGCATGACCGTGGAACTGAAAGAAACCCGCATCGACGGCGGCATCGTCTACGACGGCCCCTTCCTGAAGGTCGAACGCGACCAGGTGCGCTTGCCCGATGGCTCTGTCTCTCACCGCGAACTGATCCGTCACCCGGGGGCGGTGGTGATCCTGCCGCTGCTGCCCGATGGCCGCGTGCTGCTGGAACGCCAGTTTCGGTATCCCAATGCGCAGGTGTTCATCGAGTTTCCCGCCGGTAAAATTGATCCGGGCGAAGACCATCTCGCGTGCGCCAAGCGCGAACTCGAAGAAGAAACCGGCTACCAGGCCGGCACCTGGCGCTTCGTCTGCACCATCCATAACGCCATCGCCTACTCGGACGAGCATCTCGAGCTGTTCCTGGCCGAAGACCTGGTCGAAGGCGAGCAACGGCTCGACGACGGCGAATTTCTCGAGACCTTCACGACGACCGTGCCCGAACTGCTCGGGATGGTCCAGCGCGGCGAGATTACCGATGTAAAAACCATCATCGGCGCATTCTGGCTCGAGAAAATCCTGGCCGGCAGCTGGACGCCCGCTTGACACCATGAAGCTGCTGCCCGCGTTCGCGCTGCTGTGCTGGGCCACGGCCGCGGCCATGCCTGCGCAGGCGGCAACGCGCACACCGTTCCAGGCACGCTGCGAGGACAGCATTGGCGCCAGCCTGTCGGTGCTCACCGGCACGCTCAATGGCTTTCGCATCGACAATACGGTCGGCTATCGCTCGCTGACGGTCATGAAGGGTGGAGGCGCGATTGGGCGAGGGCAGCCCGGGCAAGTCGTGCTGGGGCTCACGCGCACCGAAGCGCATGTCAGCATCCGGGCCGGTGGGCGCCTGCTGGCCGATCCGGCCAGCGGCTACGAATGCATCGCTGCGCAGATCGAAGTGAAGCTGTACTACCCACCGATCGTGATCTATGTCAGCCGCGAGCTGACGCCGCATTCCTGCTCCTACCGAGAGGTGCTGGCGCACGAAATGCGCCACCTCGATACCTATCTCGGGTATTTGCCGCAAGCCGAGGCGCGGGTGCGCACCGCGCTCGGGCGGCGCTTCGAAGGCAAGCCGCTGTATGCCCGCACTGGCCAGGCGCAAGCATTGCTCCAGCGCGAGATCGATCGCGGCTGGATGCCCTATATCAAGAACGAAATGGCCAGGGTCGAGGCCTTGCAGGCGGCGATCGACTCGCCGCAGGAATACGCCCGCTTGGGCAAGGTATGCGCAGGTGAGGTACAGTCCTTGCTCCGACCCACCCGAAACCGCACACCATCATGACGAACCCATCAGATAGCAGGCGGGCAGCGCGCTATATCGGCCTGATTCCGGCTGCCGGGGTTGGCGCGCGCATGGCAGCGAACAGCCCCAAGCAATACCTGCAGGTCGGCGCCAAGCCGATGCTGCGCCATACGCTCGACGCCTTTGTGTCGAGTCCATTGATCGCGCACACCTATGTGGTGGTCAGCGCCGACGATCCCCTGATCGATGCGATTGTCCCTGGCCAGGGCGTGACGGTGCTGCGCCATGGCGGGGCCAGCCGCATGGAGTCGGTGCGCAATGGCCTGCGCGCGCTGCACGGCCTTCTTTCCGAGGACGACTGGGTACTGGTGCACGACGCGGCCCGGCCCGGCCTGGATGCGGAACTCATCGCGCGCCTGATCGTCGAAACGGGTGAGCATCCGGCCGGCGGCCTGCTGGCGCTGCCGGTGGTCGATACCGTCAAGCGCTGCGTCGCGGACGAGGTGGCTACGGTCTCGCGCGCCGGACTGTGGCTGGCCCAGACACCGCAGATGTTCCGTTACCACTTGCTGTGCCGCGCCCTGGACGCGGCCACCGATCCAGACATGATCACCGACGACGCGAGTGCGGTTGAAGCGCTCGGACTGGCCCCCAAATTGGTGGAAGGACACCCGCGCAACCTGAAAGTGACGCTGCCGGCGGACATCCGGATTGCCGAGATGTATCTGGCTGCCTATGCCAGCCCAGCCCCAGCGGCCACCTCACCTGAAACGAACTGAAAAAAACCGACCCTATGGCACTTGCTTCTTACAATCCCGCACCGCCGTTTCGCATCGGAACCGGCTATGACTGTCACGCACTGGTCGAAGGGCGCAAGCTCATCGTCGGTGGTGTGACCATTCCCCACCGCCTGGGCCTGCTCGGACACTCCGATGCCGATGTGCTGCTGCACGCTATCATCGATTCCTTGCTGGGCGCTGCCGCGCTGGGCGATATCGGCAAGCATTTCCCGGACACCGATCCGATGTTCGCCGGCGCCGATTCGCGCACGCTGCTGCGCGAGGTGGGACACCGCGTCGTGGCGACCGGCTATACCATTGGCAACATCGATGCGACCATCATCGCGCAGGCGCCCAAGATGGCGCCGCATATTCCGCACATGATCTCGCGCATTGCTGAAGACCTGGGCGTGTCGCCACAGCAAGTGAACATCAAGGCCAAGACCAACGAGAAGCTGGGTTTTCTCGGGCGCGAAGAGGGCATGGCGGCCGAGTCGGTGGCGATGCTGATCCGGGTGCCAGACTAATGCTTTCGCGATAGTGCGCAGCTACCTGTGCTGGCACCTGGGCTTGTGACCCACCTGCCGATCCGCGCACAGCTGCTCGGCCTGGCTGCCGCGCTGGCGGCGGCGAAAGGCTGAGCGGTGGCGCGCGAGAGCTGGGCTTACCGCGAGGTGGCGGTCGAATCGGTGCCGGACCCGCGCACCGGCCGCCTGCGCATTCGGCCGGTGCCCGGACAGGCGTATTCGTCCTCGCTGCGGGTGCAGTGCGCGCGCCGGCTCGCCGATCCTGCGCTGTATCCGGCCGGCACGCGCTTTCTGCTGTCGGCCAAGATGACCGACCGCCTTGGCGGCGCGCCCTTCCTGTATGCCTGGCATGGCGACCCGGTGACGGTGCTGAGCAAAGCCCGCCTCAAACGCTTTCTCGAGGAGCGGCGGCGCCTGCGCATCTGAGCGCTTCTACTGCCGCGCAACGCGTCCTTGCTGAAATGGTTACTATCAGGTTTTTACCCCCCGACCTGAGAGGAGCTTATGGCTACAAGGAATATCGCCGTTATCGTCGGCAGCCTGCGCAAGGAGTCGTTCACCCGCAAGGTGGCGCAGTCGATGATCGAGCTGGCCCCGGCCAGCCTGCACCTGGAAATCGTCGAGATCCGCGACCTGCCGCTGTATAACCAGGACGACGAGACCGCCCATCCTCCGGCCGCGTTTACCGCGTTTCGCGAGCGCATCGCCCAAGCCGATGCCATCCTGTTCTGTACGCCCGAATACAACCGCTCGGTGTCGGGGGCGCTCAAGAATGCGATCGATGTCGGTTCGCGCCCCTACGGAAAAGCGGCTTACCAGGGCAAACCCTGCGCGGTGGTCAGCGTGTCGCCCGGTGCGCTGGGCGGCTTCGGCGCCAATCACCACCTGCGCCAGATGCTGCCTTTCCTGGACATGCCCTGCATGCCGGCGCCGGAAGCCTATGTCGGGGGCGTGGCCGACAAGTACGACGGACCCCGCCTGATCGATGACGGTACGCGGGATTTTTTCCAGACCTTCATCGATGCCTTCGCCGCCTGGGTCGAGCGCCATGCAAAGTGAGCCGACGGGCGCTGCTTCCCCGATCGCCGTTCGCGGGATCGATCATGTCGTGCTGCGCGTGGCGCAGCCCGAGGCCATGATTGCCTTCTACGGCGACGTGCTCGGCTGCCACGTCGAGCGCCGCCTCGACGAGATCGGCCTGATCCAGCTGCGTGCGGGCAATTCGCTGATCGACCTGGTGCCTGTCGATGGCGAATTGGGCCGCAAGGGCGGGGCCGCGCCGGGAGCGGGCGGGCGCAACCTGGATCACCTGTGCCTGCGGGTCGAGGCTTTCGACGAGGCGGCGATCCGGCGCCACCTGGATGCCCACGGCGTGTGCGCCGGTCCGGTCGAGCAGCGCTACGGAGCCGAGGGCAACGGTCCCTCGATGTATCTGCTCGACCCGGAACGCAATACCGTCGAACTCAAGGGCCCGCCGCAGGTATGAAGGCCGAAGCTGTGAAGGCCAAGGGCGTGAAAGCCGACAAGAAGCTGCCGGTCGACTTCGGTCGCCCGCTGGGGGGCTGGCGCGCGCGCCTGTACGACATTATCTTCCAGATCGACACGCCGGCCGGACGGCGCTATGACATCTTGCTGGTCGGCGCCATCTTGCTCAGCATCGTGGTGGTCGTGTTCGAGAGCGTGCCGGCCATCGGCCGTGAGCATGCCGGCGTGATGCGCCTGCTCGAATGGGGCTTCACGCTGCTGTTTACGGCGGAATACATCGCGCGCCTGATCTGCGTGCGCCGGCCGCTGCGCTACGTCACCAGTTTCTTCGGCCTGGTTGACTTGCTGTCGGTGCTGCCCACCTATGTGTCGCTGCTGGTGCCTGGCAGCCAGGCGCTGCTCGATATCCGCATCCTGCGCCTGTTGCGCGTGTTCCGCATCTTCAAGCTGACCCTGTATCTCGAGGAATACACGCGCCTGGCCGAAGCCATGTCCAACAGCCGGCGCAAGATCCTGGTATTCCTGTCGGTGGTGCTGATGGCGGTGCTGATCCTGGGCACGCTGATGTACGTGGTCGAAGGTCCGGCGCATGGCTTCACCAGCATCCCCACTGCAATGTATTGGGCGATCGTGACGATGACCACGGTCGGCTACGGCGACATCACGCCGCAGACCACGTTGGGCAAGGCTATCGCTTCGTTCATGATGCTGCTGGGCTGGGGCATCCTGGCTGTGCCAACCGGCATTGTCACTGCTGAAATGACTGCTCTGCGGGTCAACCGCCGCGATGGCGTGCGGGCGGCTCAGGCCTGCACCGCCTGCGGCAGCATCGGCCACGAAGCCGCGGCCTCGTACTGCAAGGACTGCGGGGCGGCACTGCCGGCCCTGGTGTAGCGGCTGGGGCAGTCACACGTTTGACCTGGGTCAAACGCGACCCAGCCCACGCCGTTACGCTCTTATATTCAAGCTGCAGCAACGGCCCCGTGGCCGTGCAGTTGTGGTGCCCCAGTCCATTCCAACCCCACCAACGAGGTCAATGCATGTATCCCTTCCCACAATCCGTCACCCCGGCCATTCGCAGCCACATGGACGCGCAAACCGCCTTCCTGAACGACATGTCGAAATCGCTCTTCCAATCTTTCCAGCAGGCCTGTGAGCTGAACATCCGGCTGGTGCAGACGCTGATGGAAGAAGGCACGCTGGCCGGCAAGCAGGTGCTCAGCGCCGATCGCCAGAGCGAAGTCTTCGCCGCGGCCGCCGTGCGGGCCCAGCCCACGAGCGAAAAACTGCGCGCCTACCAGCAGCACATTGCCAGGCTCGCGGCCGATGCCCAGGCTGAACTGGCGCGCGTGACCGAGCAGCACGTCCAGAACACCAGCCGCACTGCACGCGCCCTGGTCGACGAAGTGGCGCGTACCAATGCCGAAGAGACCGAGCGCAATATCCGCACCCAGCAGGAAGCACTGCGTTCCGCGGTCGACCCCTTCGCACGGGCGAACGGCGCCGCCGAGGCCGCCATGCGCGGCGACGGCGAGCAGCAGCGCAGCCACCCTGCACCTGGCCAGACCGCCGACAAAGGCCAGGGCAGCCGCATGACTGGCAGCCCGGCACACTAACGGGCGACCTACGGAGCGCCTGGCCACGCGTTGAGGTCCAGGCGCTGCAACTAGCCCGGCATGGCAGTGGCATCATCCAGCCAGAGGCTTGCAAGCACAGCATCGAACCCCTGCAATTAGCCGACAGGCACTTCACCCGGCACGGCCGACACTGGCCGTGCACTCATATGCGCCGCTCGTGCGGGCGCCAGGCCGAACAGCACCCGCAGCACGCCGGCACGGCGTAGCAATTCAAAGCAACCGAAGCTGAGCGTGATGGTCAGTACGACCAGCATGCTTGCTTTCTTGCTTGCTGGGCCTGGCCGTCAGCAAGGCGCGCGCCAGCGCTCCAGCGCACGCCGCATGGCTATGATGGGCCATGGTAGGCCATGGCCGACACGGCCTCTTCACTGAGAGGGCACCCGCAACTCGGACCGTACGCCGGCAGCCGCGAGCAGCAGCTCATCCATGCGCCTTTCAGGGCTGCCCGGAGCGCTACCAGAAGCGCTACCCTCTATTGCCCCGGCTTGGCGCGCTCGGCATCGATCTGCGCACGCATGGCCGCGACCGAATCCATGTAGTCGGCCACCGTCGCATCGGGGCTGACCCGCACCTGTGGCGGCAGCAAGACAGACATATAGAGTTCGTCGGCGATGCGTCCGTGGCGCTGTTCGTTGGCGATCAGGACCAGGCCCGAGCCAAGCAGGGCGGCGCCGGCGCACAGCGCCCGCAGCCGCCGTCGCAATGGCGGGCGTATCGTGGCGAGGTGAAAGTAGACGATGCCGGCAACGGTCGCCACCACCGCGTGCGAGCCGTAGCGCGTGAGCCATTCGTATGAACCGGCATACGCCAGCACGCGCGCGCCCAGCTGAACGCCGACCAGCGCCGCCACCCCGCAACCGAAGATGAACAAGTGGCGTCCGAGGCGCGCATGGCGTCCGAACAGTCGGTTCAGGAAGGCCCAGGGGCTGCTCCATAGCAGCGCCGCGCCGATGCCCCAGGCCGGCGCCTGCACGTAATACAGCAGCTCGAACGGCTGGGCGTCGAGCAGCCAGGCCACCAGCAGCGTGACCAGTGCGGCCAGCAGCACGCCGGCGGCGCCTGGCAGCAGGCCTTCCCAGCCGTGCATGGTGCGGTCCAGCAGTTCGGGCGCTACCGGGAAGCCGGCCGCGCGCACCCGCAGCGAGGTATGGCCCATGCGCACCACCGTGTCGCCGTCCAGCACCACTTGCTGCACCCGGCGTCCGCCGTGGACCACCCCATTGCGGCTGCCCAGGTCGCGCAGCACCAGGTTGCCGTCGGCGCCGGCGCCGATCTCGACGTGATGGGCCGCGGCATGATCGTCGTCGACGATGAAATCGTTGTCGTAGGCACGCCCGACCCGGATCGGCAGGCTGGTGGCGCGGTGCCGATGCAGTACTTCGCCATTGCGGGCCAGCATCTCGATGGTCCACGGGCCGCGCATCGCCAGGCCTGGCGGCGCCGCCGGCGCTGGCCCCGGTTGCCCCGCGTGCGAACTTGGCGCCGCCTTTAGTTGCCCGTTCATCGGCGCGGGTTGCGCCCGAAGGCGCCGAGGAAGGCCTGCGTGACGCGCATGCCGTTGTCATAGGACACGCCGGAGATGTCCAGCCGGCTCTGCAGGCTCGATTCGGCCGCGTCGGTACTGGCGGTAAGCAGCGTGAAGTTGTACAGGCCTTCGAACTTGCGGTAGGCACGTACGCAGGTTACCGCGCGTAGCGGCAGGGTGCGGGTGTGCACGAAGCGCTCGGTGCAATGCGGCTTGGCCAGGCGCGCGTTGCCGGCGCCGCGCGGCTGGTCGGTGCGGAACAGGCGGCTGGCCAGGGTCGCGAACGGCAGCGGATGCAGGCTGTCGGAGCGGATGTACTGGTGCGTCATCGACACGTGCCCGGTCTGCTGGGTCGCCGACACATAGACCGCCGCCTCCATCGCGCAGCTCATGGCGTCCGAGGTATAGGCGGTGGCGGCCTTGATGTTCGAGCGCCCCCAGCAGCGCAATTGCCCGGATTCGCGTACCGGTACCAGGTAGGGTCCCATGCTCTTGATCGCCAGGGGCTCTTCGAGCAGGCGGTCGACCATCTCGCGCTGATGCGCCAGCAGTTGCGCGGCGATCACGGGGTTGAAGTCCCTGGGCGGGCGTTCCTGCGTGGCGACCTTGCGCAGCAGTTCCTGGGCATGCCTGACCGGTACCAGGAAACTGACCGACTCGCCATCGCGGCGCTTGGAGACGTTGATGCCGGCAACCACGCCGTTGCCGGTCACGCTGGGGCCACCGCTCATGCCCGAATTGATCGGGCCCCCGAACATCAGTTGGTCGTAGAAGCTGCGCTTGACCACGCCGTTGTACGCGCCTTCGGAAATGGCAAAGCCGAGGTCGAGCGGATTGCCGAGCGAGTACAGGCGCTGGCCCTGGTTCAGGCGCACCGGGCGCTCGGGCACCTTGAAAAAGCCGCTGCCGTTGCGATCGATGCGCATCACGGCCAGGTCGTGCAGGACGTCGACGGCCATCAGTTCGACCGGCCCGCGGTTGCCGTCGGTGTCGACATATTCGGCAGTGTAGACATCGGGGTCGAGCGCCATTTGCGAGACGACGTGGTAATTGGTCACCACCAGGTTGCCCGAGCCGACCAGAAAGCCGGAACCGACGGTGGACTGGGTGTGTCCGTTCTTGAGCAGCATGCGAATTTGCAGCAGGTCGCCCCTGGCCGCCGCGTACAGGTCCTGGGCGGCCGACGATGGCGGCGGCAGCGCATCCTGGTCGTCGACCTCGCCCGGAGCGGGCGCGGACGGGCTCACGCCCGGCGGCGCCGAGGGAGGCAGGTGCGGCGGGGTGACCAGCGGCGGAATAAGGGGCAGTGTGGTCGCGCCGGCGCCACGGCCGGCTGCCGGGACCGCGGCCGGCCGTGGCGTCATGTCAGATTGCGCCCCGGCCAGGCCAGCGGCCAGGCAAGACAGGATCAGCGCAAGCGCTAGGTGTTTCATGCATTCTCTTGGTAGCAAGTCGAAACCCTATCTTGCCACCGGTCAGGCGCCGTGCGCGCGCGTTAGGCGCACACGGACTCAGCGCGTGCCTGGCTCCACCAGGACATCGGCCAGCGGCGTCATCATGTGCCCGAGCTTGGCCTGCTTGGTATCGAGATAGCTATTGTTAAAGGCATTGCGGTTGACCAGCAGCGGCACCCGTTCACTCACCTCGATGCCGAGCCGGGTCAAGGCATCGATCTTGCGCGGATTGTTGGTCATCAGGCGCAGCGTGCGCACCCCGAAGTGGGCCAGCATGGGCTGGCACAGCTCGTAGTTGCGGGCGTCGGCATGGAAACCGAGCTGCAGGTTGGCCTCGACCGTATCGGCGCCGGCTTCCTGCAGCCGGTAGGCGCGGATCTTGTTGACCAGGCCAATGCCGCGCCCCTCCTGTCGCAGGTAGAGCAGCACGCCGCGGCCTTCTTCGGCGATGCGCTGCAGCGCGCCTTCGAGCTGGGCGCCGCAGTCGCAGCGCTGCGAGAACAGCACGTCGCCGGTGAGACATTCGGAATGCACGCGCGCCAGCACCGGCGCGCCGTCGCTGATATCGCCCAGCACCATCGCCAGGTGTTCCTTGCCGGCCGGGCCGTAGCCCGGTCCGTGCTCGACAAAGGCATGCAGCGTGAACTGCGCCCACGGGGTCGGCAGAGCGCACGAGGTGACGTAGTCGAGCAGCTGGTCGTCGGTCGGCAGGGCGGGTATGGCGGACATGGGTTCTCGTTCATGGAGCGTATTGCGGTAACCGGGTAGTTTACCGGAAATCCGCCTCAACCGTGCGCCAGTCCCGACGCCGGCACCCCGGGGCACGGTGCGCCGCCGCCGTTTCAACGCGCGCGGCGCAGCGGATCGAGCAGGCTGCGCAGGTCGTTATGATCGAGTTCAACCATCAGGGCCAAGAGCTGGCCCAGTTCGCCGCGGGGAAAGCCCTCTCGCGCGAACCAGGCCAGGTAATGGCCGGGAAGGTCGGCGATCTTGCGGCCTTTGTATTTGCCGAAGGGCATCTCGCGCTCCAGCAGCAGGGGGAGGTGGTTAGTGTTCATCGTGCCGCACTTTAGCAAAACCCCGGAACGTTGTAGCATTTGAGCGACCAGGAGGTGATCATGATGCAAACCGACTTCGACCTCGAGCGTTTCGTCCATGCGCAGGCACCGGTGTACGCCACCGCGATCGCCGAGCTGCGCGCGGGCCACAAGCGCACCCACTGGATGTGGTTCATCTTTCCGCAAATCGCCGGACTAGGCCATAGCGACATGGCGCAGCGCTACGCACTGGCCAGCGGCGACGAGGCCGCGGCCTACCTGGCGCATCCGGTACTCGGGGCGCGCCTGCGCGAATGCGCATCGATCGTGGCCAGCCTCGACGGCCGCACGGCCGAAGACATCTTCGGCCACCCGGACGACCTCAAGTTTCGCTCATCGATGACGCTGTTTGCCGACGTGGCGCCGGACGAAGAAGTGTTTCAGGCCTGCATCGACAAGTACTACGACGGCGAACCCGACGACGCTACGCTGGCGCGCCTGTAGGCCGGTCGGCGAGGTTTTCTACCGAAAAGAGTTGCCCGGCCCGGGCTCGATGGCGCTGTTGGTCAGGGTAAATGGCCTGCAAGATAGGCAAAACGCCCAACCGGTCGTGCTTGCCCTTGGCCGTCCCGGATGCACGGGGAGCGCCAAGCACGAGCGTGTTGCGTATAATTCACCGTCAGCTCGTTCATCCATTACCAGAAAATAACAACTCATGGCATCTTCCGACAACATCAGCATGGCGGTGTTCTGCGACTTCGAAAACGTCGCTCTCGGCGTACGTGACGCCAACTACGAGAAATTCGATATCCGCCCGGTGCTCGAACGCCTGCTGCTCAAGGGCAGCATCGTGGTCAAGAAGGCTTATTGCGACTGGGACCGCTACAAGGCCTTCAAGGCCCCGATGCACGAAGCCAATTTCGAGATGATCGAGATCCCACATGTGCGCCAATCCGGCAAGAATTCGGCCGATATCCGATTGGTCGTCGATGCGCTCGACCTGTGCTACACCAAGTCGCACGTCGACACCTTCGTTATCATCTCCGGCGATTCCGACTTCTCGCCGCTGGTGTCGAAGCTGCGTGAAAACGCCAAGCGGGTAATCGGCGTGGGCGTCAAGCAGTCTACGTCCGACCTGCTGGTGGCCAACTGCGACGAATTCATCTTCTACGACGACCTGGTGCGCGAAGTGCGGCGTGTCGCCGCCAAACGCGACGAGCGCAAGGCCCAGCCGCAGAACAACAAGCGTCCGAGCGACGACAAGCGCAAAGAAGAGCTCGAAGCGCGCAAGGTGCAGGCCCTCGAGATGGTGGTCGAGACCTTCGATGCATTGATTTCCGAGCGCGGCGACACCGGCAAGATCTGGGCTTCGCTGCTGAAAGACACCCTCAAGCGCCGCCGTCCCGACTTCTCTGAAACCTACTATGGTTTCCGCACTTTCGGCAACCTGCTCGAAGAAGCGCAGAGCCGCGGCCTGTTCGAATTCGGCCGCGACGAAAAGTCGGGCACCTACGTATTCCGTAGCACCAATGCCCCGATGCCGATGCCGGTGCCAGAACTGGCGCCTGGCGACAGCGGCGAAGACGAGACCGATGTCCAGCCAGATGCCGCCGCCGAGGCCAAGCCAGAACCGCGCCGCCGCAGCCGTGGCGGTCGCAACAAGGGCGCCGGGCGCGGCGAAGCCGCCGACCAAACGGTGCCGGAAGCGGCCGAGCCGACGCCGGAAGCTGCCGAGCCAGTGCCGGCCGAGCCGCAAGCCGATCTTGCCGAGCCGGTGCAAGCCGCGCCGGAACCGCGCGCCCGCGGCCGCGGGGGACGCAATAGCTATCGTGGTGCGGCAGCAAGCGCGGCGCCGGAGCCGGCCCTGCCAGAGCCGAACGAGCAAGAAGCCGAGCTGGAGCCGGTCGCGGCGCCGCTGCCTGACGCGCCCCAACTCGAGCAGGCCGACGTGAAACCGGCAGTCAAGGAACGCCGCCGCGCTGCGCGCAAGCCGGCTGCGCGCAAGGCTGCCGCCGACACTACGGCACCAACGGAACCAACGGAACCGGCGCCGGAGGCGCAGGCGCAAGTCCAGGAAGTTGCTGAAGTCCGTCCGGCGGTGCCGGCTGCGGTGGCCTACGATCCCTACGACGAAGACGACGACACCAGCGACGACGTCGATGGCAACGTTGCCGAGGGCGCCATCGTGCGCAAGAAGTCCACGCGTCCGGCCCGCAAGCCGGCGGCGCGCAATGCGGCGCCGCGCGGACGTCGTCCGGCCAAGGCGAAAGAGTAAGCGCCAGCATCTTCGGCGGTAAAACAAGGGGGGGCGGTGCACTGGCATCGTCCCCTTTTTTTGTTCGCCGGGTGCCTGCGCAGCCGCGCACCGCGTGCGCCATCTCGCCGCGGCCAATGCGATAATCTCAGCGCCTGCCTGTGCGGGCCGACGGGGCATCCGCTCCGCACGGTAAGACCTCCCCGGGAGCCTGCCATGGACATCGTTGCCGCAGTTTCTTCTGCAATCGTGGCCTCGCTGCTGGCTGCGCCCCTGCAGGCCGCGCCGCCCGCCGACCATCCCATCGTCGGTATCTGGACGCTGAGTCTGCCCACACTAGGCTGCTCGGAAACCTACCGCTTCCGCGCCGACGGCACCACCCTGGTTACCAGCGCCGAAGAAGTCTCCGAGAGCCAATACCGCATTCCCGACAAGCCCAGCGCGAACGGCTTCTACCGGCTGGACGACCAGGTCGTCAAGGACAATGGCAAGAAAGACTGCGCCGGAGTCATCATGAAGGCTGGCGCCAGGGCCACCAATTTCATCCGCTTTCATCCGTCGGGCATGCTATTCCTGATGTGCGCCGACGAAACCATGACCAGCTGCATCGGGCCATTCCAGCGCGTCAAGGGCGAAGAAGCCTGAACCTTGGCGCGGCGCGCGTATATCGCTGCGTTGACTCCTTCCACCCTCGATAGCCATTGGCACCAATGGCGCCGGAGCCTTGCGGCATTCCCCGCGACTTCGCCAGCGTGTATATTGCTGGGCGAAACGACAACCGCATTGGAAATTCATGTCACCGGTACTCCTGTTTTGCATCCTCGTAGGCTATTTTCTATTACTGCTCGCGGTCGCCTGGGCTACCTCGCGCAACGCCAACAACGACAGCTTCTTCATTGGTAACAAGAGTAGCAACTGGATGCTGGTGGCCTTTGGTATGGTCGGCACCACGCTCTCCGGCGCCACCTTCATCAGCGTGCCGGGCGCAGTGGGAAGCGATGGTTTTGGATATGCCCAGATCTTGATCGGCTATGTAATTGGCTATATTGCCGTGGCCTATATCCTGCTGCCGCTGTACTACCGGCTCCAGCTGACGTCGATCTACCATTACCTCGACCTGCGCCTGGGGCGGCGTGCCTACCAGAGCGGGGCGGGCTTTTTCATTATCTCGCGCCTGCTGGGGGCCACCGCGCGCCTCTATCTGGTCGTGAATATCCTGCAGGCGATCATCCTCGACAGCCTGGGCGTGCCGTTCTGGATCACGACCCTGGTCATCCTCGGCATGATCCTGCTGTACACCTACCAGGGTGGTGTCAAGACCATCGTCTGGACCGACACCCTGCAGACCACCTGCATGCTGTTCGGCCTGTTCGCCTGCGTCTGGTTCCTGCTCGGCGAGCTGGGAATGTCGATCCCGGCCAGCCTCGACGCGCTGCAGTCGCAGGGCCTGGCGCGGGTCTTCACGACGGATGTCGACAGCCCGAATTTCTTCCTCAAGCAGATCATTGCCGGCATCTTCATCGTGCTGACCATGACCGGCATGGACCAGGAAATGATGCAGAAGACTATCTCGGTCAAGACGCTCAAGGATTCGCAGAAAAACCTGCTGACCCTGACCGCGGTGCTGGTGGTGGTGTTGATGAGCTTTTTGTTCCTGGGCGGGCTGCTCTACCTGTATGCCTCCATGGTCGGCCTTGGCGCTACCGGCGACAAGATCTTTCCAGCCGTGGTAATGGGCCACTTGCCCCCGACGGTACAGATCATCTTCCTGATCGCGCTGATCTCGGCGCTGTTCCCGAGTGCCGACGGCGCCATCACCGCGCTGACCTCGTCGTTCTGCATCGACATCCTCGGCATCAAGCGCCGCACCGACTTGACCGAGCAAGGCAAGGAGCGCCTGCGCCGCCGCGTGCACCTGGGCTTCGCAGCGGTGTTCCTGTTCCTGGTGATGGGCTTCAAGCTGGCCGACAGCCCGAGCATGATCGTCGTGATCCTGAAGCTGGCCGCCTATACCTATGGCCCACTGCTGGGCCTGTTCGCCTTCGGCATGCTGACGCGCCGCGCGCTGACCGACCACCTGGTGCCGTTTATTACGATCGGCGCGCCCATCCTTTGTGCCTTCCTTGAGTACAATCAGGCACTCCTGCTCGGTTCCTACCGCCTTGGGCTGGAATTGCTCATGGTGAATGGCATACTGGTGTTTGCCGGCCTTTATGCGATTTCGCATGAAGAAAAAGCCGGGACGGCTGCCGTCGTGGCCTGACACTGTGGCCTGACGCTGCGGCCAGATCAATGATTGACTTACGGAGTATCGATGGCTTTTAGACCTGTTAGAGCGCTGCGTCGCGGTTTCGGCATGCTGTGGAATGCGGTGGACATGACCCGCCGCACCGTGATGAACCTGCTGTTCCTGTTGATCGTGGCTTTCATCCTGATCGTCGCCTTCTCCGGCGGCGGCGTCAAGCCGATCGGCAGCAAGAGCGCGCTGGTGCTGGAGCTCAAAGGCGACCTGGTCGAGCAGCACGAGTCGAGCTTCCAGGACACCCTGCTCGACAGCGTCAGCGGCGACAGCAAGCGCAGCGTGCGCCTGCGCGATGTGCTCACGGTGCTGGAACAAGCCCGCACCGACAAGAGCATCACCACCGTGGTGCTGCTGCTGGACCAGATGGATGGCGGCGGCATGGCCATGCTGCGCGAAATCGGCAGCGCCATCGACCGCGTCAGGGCGTCCGGCAAGAAGGTCGTGGCCTGGGGCGGCAGCTACGACCAGAAGCGCTACCTGGTGGCGTCGCACGCCGACGAAATCTATGTCCACCCAATGGGCATGGTCATGATCGAAGGCTTCGGCGGGCGCCGCAACTATTACCGCGACGCGCTCGACAAGCTGGGGGTGACGGTCAACCTGATCAAGGTCGGCACCTACAAGAGCTTCGCCGAGCCGTATGTCGCTAATGGTCCCTCAGAGGCTTCCCAGGAAGCCGACCGCTTCCTGTACAACGCCTTGTGGCAGGACTACACCGCGCAGGTCGAGAACAACCGCAAGCTGCCGGCCGGCAGCGTCGCCACCTGGATCGAGACCCTGCCGCAGCAGATGGAAGCGGCCGGCGGCAATGCGGCGCGCGTGGCGCAGTCGGCCAAGCTGGTGGACGGCCTCAAGACCCTCGACGAAATCCGCGACATGCTGGTCAAGCGCGGCGAGTACGACGAGCGCATCAAGTCGTTCCGCCAGATCGGCTACCACGACTACCTTGGCCGCCAGCAGATTACGCCCTTCGGCGACGCCGTCGGTGTGATTGTCGCCTCGGGAAACATCACCGATGGCGCCAGCGGCCCGGGCGTGGTCGGCGGCACCACCACCGCCAACCTGATTCGCCAGGCGCGCGAAGACAAGCAGGTCAAGGCAGTGGTGCTGCGGGTCGATTCGCCGGGTGGCAGTGCCTATGGCTCGGAACTGATCCGCCGCGAACTGGAACTGACGCGCGCTGCCGGCAAGCCGGTGGTGGTGTCGATGGGCAGCGTCGCGGCCTCGGGCGGCTACTGGATTTCGATGGCGGCCGATGAAGTGATCGCCGACCCGGCCACCATTACCGGCTCGATCGGCGTGTTCACCATCTTGCCGACCGCCGAGAAGATCGGCGACAAGCTCGGTATCCATACCGGCGGCTATACCACCACCTGGCTGGCCGATGCCTACAACCCGCTGCGACCGATCGACCCGCGCTTCACGCAGCTGGTCCAGAGCAGCGTCAATCACGTCTACAGCGAATTCACCACCAAGGCCGCGGCGGCCCGTAATACCACGGTAGCCAAGATCGACGAAGTGGGCCAGGGCCGCGTCTGGACCGGCGCCCAGGCCAAGGAGCGTAACCTGGTCGACCGTCTCGGCAATTACCGCGACGCCCTCGACTCTGCGGCCAAACGCGCCAGCCTCGGTGCCGATTACCGCGTCGCCTATGTCGAGCGGCCGGTAACCAAGATCGAGCGCTTCCTGAACCTGATGGGAGCGTCCACCGTGCAGGCGGTGAACATCCAGGTCAGGCTTGGCCTGCTGGACGCGGCGCTGCCGGCCGGCCCGGTGAACCAGGTCATGCAGGACATGGCGTTTTTGAAGGACGTGGCCGGTGGCAGCAAGCCGTTTGCCGCCGTCACGCACTGTCTGTGCGCGACGCCATGACGGATCGGTAGGGCACAGGTTCGATGACAGGATCGTGGCAGCGGCCGGAACCCTTGCTGAGCGCTGCATTGGGCGTCAATACGCCGAAAAACGGCCTGTCACCCGGTCAACAAAGTTATACTCCCGGCTGCTTTTCCAATCATCCTGGGGTTATTTTGTTCAAATCAATCGTCTTGCCTGTCGCCTTGCTGGGCGCCGCGGCCTGCGCCGCCGCCGATGAAGGCCAGTGGCAGCCGCACCAGCTGCCGCAACTCAAATCCGAACTCAAGCGCATCGGCATCACCATGCCCGCCGAGAAGCTGGCCGACTTGGGCAAGCATCCGATGAGCGCGATCGTGTCGCTGGGCGGTTGCTCGGCCTCGTTCGTCTCGCCCGACGGCCTGGTGGTCACCAATCACCACTGCGCCTACGGCGCGATCCAGCGCAATTCGACCCCGGAAAAGAACTACATCGTCAATGGCTTCCTGGCCAAGACCCGCGCCGACGAACTGCCGGGCGGTCCGAACACGCTGGTGTACGTGACTGAAAAGGTCGAGAACGTCACCGGCCGCGTGCTCAAGGGTATCAGCCCATCGATGCCGGGCCGCGAGCGCCACGAGCTGGTGCAGTCGCGCATCAAGGCCTTGATCGCCGAATGCGAAACCGACAAGTCGACCCGCTGCTCGGTGCCGGCCTTCCATCGCGGCCTTGAGTACTACCGCGTCAAGCAGCTGATGATCCGCGACGTGCGCCTGGTGCATGCGCCGTCCGACCACATTGGCAATTTCGGCGGCGACATCGACAACTACGAATGGCCGCGCCAAACCGGCGATTATGCCTTCCTGCGCGCCTATGTCGGCCCCGATGGGCGCCCGGCCGATCCGTCGCCAGAGAACGTTCCATACAAGTCGAAAGACTTTTTGGTGGTATCGAGCCAAGGCCTGAAGAACGGTGACCCGATCCTGCTGGCTGGCTACCCGGGCCGCACCAGCCGCTACAAGCTGCCCGCGGAAATCCGCTTCGCGCGCGACATCGACTTGCCGGCCAAGGCTGCGAGCATCACCGCCGACCTGTCCGTGATCGCCGCCGCCACCCAGGGCAACCCGGCCTGGGACGTGCGTTATGCGAGCGTCGCCAAGAGCCTGAACAACGTGCTCAAGAAAACCCAGGGCCTGCTCGACGGCTTCGCGCGCAAGGATATCGCCGCCATCAAGGACGTGCAGGATGCCCAATTCCGCGCCTGGTATAAACAGAACGGCGATGGGTCCAGGAAGTTGCTGGACGAGCTCGACGCCGTGATCGCGCAGGATATGGCGCTGTCACGCCAGGAAGCTGCCTGGCTTGAGGCCACCCACAGCGACCTGCTCAAGAGTGCGCGTACCCTGTACCGTTTGGCGCTGGAACGCCAGAAACCGGATGCCCAGCGCGAAGCCGGCTACCAGGAGCGCGACCTGTCGTTCATCAAGGCGCGCCTGACCCGCCTCGAGCAATCGTTCGTGCCGAGCGTGGATGAAGCCCGCTACGGCGCCGCGCTGGCGCGCTACGCGCGGATCGACGCGAAGCTGCGCCCGCCAGGACTGGACGCGCTGCTGCCGGCACCGACTGCGCTCAACGCGATGGTCAAATCGAGCGAACTGAGCGACACCGCCAAGCGCCTGGCATGGATCGGCAAGGATCCGGAAGCCATGCGCCGGTCGAACGATCCCTTTATCGGGCTGGCGGTGCGCCTGCACGATACCGGCATGGCCCTGGAGAACCGCCGCAAGGAACTCGAAGGCAATCTCGAGCGCGTGATCCCGCAATACATGAGCGCCGTGATCGCCTGGAAGAAATCGCAAGGCAAGCCGGTCTACCCGGACGCCAACTCGACGCTGCGCGTGACCTTCGGCACCGTGGCGCCCTATGCGCCGCGCGACGGTTTGGTCAAGGGGCCGTTCACGACCGTTGAAGGCATTGCCGAGAAGGCTACTGGCAAGGAGCCGTTCATCGCCCCGGCCGCACTGCTCGAGGCGATCGAGCAGAAGCGCTATGGCGTATTCAAGGATGCCGCGCTGGGCACGGTGCCGGTGAACTTCCTGTCGAGCGCCGACACCACCGGCGGCAATTCCGGTTCCGCGGTGATGAACAAGCACGGTGAGCTGGTAGGCCTGAACTTCGATTCCACCTACGAATCGATCACCAAGGACTGGTATTTCGACAGCGCCATCACGCGCGCGATCCATGTCGATATCCGCTACATGCTGTGGGTGATGAAAGAGGTCGACCATGCCGACAATCTGCTTAAGGAAATGACGATCAAATACCCGAAGCGGTAAGCGGGTTTGGCACAGTGACAGGGCGCGGCGCACTCTTGGTGCCGCGCCCTTGAGCTATCCACGCCTGGCTGCTACCATCCGGCGTCTTCCGATCGGACTGCATGAACGACACGCTTAACTTCGCCGGACTGGCGACCACGCCGCTGGAACTCATCTCCTTTTTGCTGGCGATCACCACCGTGATCCTGAACATCCGACAGCTGCACTGGGCCTGGTTGTTCTCGATTGCGTCTTCCGCCACCTATGCGGTGGTGTTCTTCGATGCCAGGCTGTATGGCGACATGGGCCTGCAGTTCGTCTTCATCGCCGCCTCCGTCTGGGGCTGGTACCAGTGGCTGCACGGCGCGGCCGCGCAGCCACTGGTGGTAACGCGCCTCAAGCGCGCCGCCTGGGGCTGGGCGATTGCCGGCTGGGCCCTGGGTTACGCGCTGCTGGCGGCTTTCCTCGACCGTTTTACCGACACCGACGTGCCGCATGCGGACGGCTTCCTGACCGCCGGCAGCCTGCTGGGGCAGCTGCTGCTGGGCCGCAAGAAGGTCGAGAACTGGATCGTCTGGATCGTGGTGGACGTGCTCTATGTCGGCCTGTACGTGTTCAAGGGCCTGAACCTGACTGCCGTCCTGTACGCGCTGTTCGTGGTGCTGGCCTGTATCGGGCTGCGCGCCTGGTCGACGATCGCGCGGAGGGATGCATGAGCGCGAGCGCGGCGCCGGTGCGCAGGGTTGCGCTGTTGGGCGCCGAATCATCCGGCAAATCCACGCTGGCCGAGGCACTCGCGGCGCACTATCGAACCGTGTGGGTGCCCGAATACCTGCGCGAATTTGTCGACCGCCACGCGCGCGTCCCCTTCGAGAGCGACCAATACCCGATTGCCTGCACCCAGTTGGCACGCGAAGACGGGGCCGCCCTGCGCGCGCGCCGCTTCCTGTTCTGCGACACCACGCCCCTGATGACTGCCTTGTATAGCCGCCAGTACTGGGGCCGCGTCGATCCCCAGCTGGCCCGGCTCGACAGCCGGCACGACTACGCCTTCACCCTGGTCACCGCGCCCGACGGCCCGTGGGAGGCGGACGGCCTGCAGCGCGAATCGGAAGCAGTGCGCCAGCACGTGCACCGGATGCTGCTGGAAACACTCGAGGCCCGCGCCATTCCCTACCTGCTGCTGACCGGCGAGCTGCCCGGCAGGCTGCGCCAGGTCGAGGCCTTGCTGGGTCCTGCGCGCTGAATTCTCCGGTCAAGGAAACGCTCGCTGGCACTATGATTTGTTTCTGCACGGTATTAGAATAGATTTTTCTGTGATCGATGGCGGTGTATCGTGAAAAAATGGCTAGACCGCTTGATAGGCGGCACCAGCAAGGAGACCGATACGGCCCCCGGCGCCGGCGCCGGCGTAGCCGCGGCGGGCGACGGTGCCGAGATGGCGCTGGAGATCGATTCCGCCTATTACCGCTGGCTGACCGCGTCCTGCGGCACCAATGCCCGATCCGAGGTTGAAGCAGCCATCCTGGCCGAGGTGCATGCGCTGGCCGGTGATCCCGAGAATGCCTCTGGCCTGGTGCCGCGGATTCCCGACCTGGTGGCGCAACTGCTCAATGCCTTGTCGAACGAGAACATCTCGAGTGCGGCGGTGGCCGCCGAAGTGGGGCGCGACCTGGTGCTGGTGGCCGAAGTCATTCGCGAAGCCAACAGCGCCTATTACCGTCCGGCCAAGCCGATCGAAACGCTCGACGGCGCGGTGGCGATGCTGGGCCTGAACGGCCTGCGCATGCTGCTGGCGCGGATCGCGTTCCGGCCGCTGGTCAAGGTCAAGGTCCAGGGAGTGGCGCGCGCGGTGGCGCCATCGGTCTGGCGCCATTCCGAACGCTGCGCCTTCGCCGCCAGCGTGATGGCGCCGGGACTGTCGGCCAGCGTGTTCGAAGCCTACCTGGCTGGCCTGATGCAGAACGTCGGCCTGCAGGTCGCTTTCCAGGTCGCCGACCGCCATGGCGAAGGCAAGGTGCCGGCTGCGGGCAGCTTCGGAATCGCGCTGTTCGCGGCCAGCCGCCAATTGTCGTCGGTGATCGCGCAACATTGGGAGTTTCCCGCCGACGTGGTCGAGGCGATCGCGCGGGCCGGCGACGCCGACGCGCTGGATGCCACGCACCTGACGCAGGCCCTGGTCCAGGGCGACCGCATCGCCAAGCTGCGCCTGCTGCTCGACGCTGGCGTGATCGAGCCGGAGGACAGCTTCGTCAGTACCGGCTTGAACGGATTCCAGCGGCGCTGCCTGGGCAAGCTGGCCGACCTGGCCGATTAGCCTGGAAGCTGTTAGCCTGCCCTGCCTGGCGCAGGGCAGGTGCGTCGTTCAGAAGTCGAACTGGGCCGACAAGCGCAAGCTGCGCGGCGCGCCCGGCAGCAGGTAGCCGCCCAGCGACTGCGTCACGTCGCGCCAGTAGAACTTGTCGAAGACGTTGTCCACGCGGGCGCGCACGATCACATGGGTTGCGCCGAACTTGAGCGCATACGAGGCGCCTGCTCCGGCCACATGATAGCCCGGCACCACCGCACGGTTGGCAGGGTCGAAGGCCTTGCTGCCTGAATACTGCCACAGCGCGTGGACTTTCAGCCCGGCCACCGCCGGCACCGCATATTCTACCCACGCCGTCGACCGCAACTCGGGCACGTTGGTAACGCGCTTGCCCTCGACCGCGGCGTCGCCGGTGCCGTCCTGTCTTGCCTGCAGCGCCATCAGCGACAGGCTGTAGTTCAGGTCTGCATTGAGCCGGCCCTGCGCCGCCAGCTCCAGGCCGCGGTGCCGCTGCTGGCCGGCGCGCACGAAACTGCCGGCCGCGTCGACGTATTCCAGGCCCTGGCGGATATCAAACAGCGCGGCCGACACCATGGCGCCCCCCGCGAGGATGCCCTTGACACCCAGCTCGGCCTGTTTCGAGCGGCTTGGCGGCAACGCGCTGTTTTCATTGGTAGTGCCCATCTCGGCGATGCCGCCGTGCTGCAGGCCGTGGCTGAGCGACCCATAGACGCTCCAGTCGCGCAGCGGCTTGTAGACCAGCGCCACGCTCGGCAGCACGAAGTCGTCGTCGGCCCGGACCCATGGCTGGTCGATTTCCGCCAGCTCGTCGCGCTTGAGCCTGACGTAGCGCAGGCCGGTGTGCAGCGTGAACTGTTCCGACAGCGTCGCGACGTCCTGCACGAACAGCGCAGTCTCGCGGTCGCTGCGGCGTTCCTGCACCGGACCGGTGACCGGGTTGCCCGGGGCTGGATCGACCGGGCGGTTGAGGTAGATATTGCTGTAGCCGGCGTAGTCGTAGACGTATTCGCCGAAGCTGTCGTGGCGCTCCGATATGGCGGCGCCGACGGTCAAGGCATGGCGCACGGCGCCGGTGGCGAAGCGGCCCTGCAGCATGGCCTGCGCGCCCCACGGGGTCTTGCGTTCGCCGACACTCTGGTAGTCGTAGACGTCGTAGTCGCCGTTCGAGCAGTAGCCGGGGTAGAAGCCGTCGCCCTCGTTGCTGCAGCCGTAGGGGAAGGCGGTGTAGTCGTCGCGCTTGAACCAGTGCTTGTTGGCCTTGGCAGCAAGGTTCCAGTCGGCATTGATGCGGTAGTCAAAGCGCAGCCCGAGGTTGCTGGTGTCGGTTTCCACCGGCTTGGTCCAGGCCTGGGCATTGAGCAGCGTCCTGGGCGAGACGCCGGTCGGCAACGCCTCGTTGCGCAGCAGCTGGTAGCCTGGCGCCGTGATTTGCGAGCGGTGCTGGTGGTCGAGGTCCAGGCCGAGCAGGGCATCCGGGCTGAGCTGCCAGTCGAAGGCAAACGACACGAACTGGCGCTCGCCGTCGGCGCCGCGCACATAAGATTGAATGTCTTCGGCAGCGGCATTGATGCGGTAACCGAAGCGGCGGTCGGCGAAGCGCCCGCCCAGGTCGACCGACCCGTGCACGGTGCCGCGTTCGCTCAGCTCTAACAGGGCCGAGCGCAGCACGTTAGCGGTCGGGCGCTTGGTCACGAAATTGATCATGCCGCCCGGCGCCGCCACGCCTGCCTGCAGGCCGGCCAGCCCACGCAGGGTCTCGATGCGTTCCTTGTTCTCGAGCGGAATCGGAGCGTCGGCCGGAATCGCGATGCCGTCCTTGCGGTAGCTGGTGGCGTTGTCGAGTGCGAAGCCGCGGATCGAGAACTGCTCGGCATAACCGACCGCGTTGTAGGCGTCGCCCACCGAGGCGTCGAAGCGGGCCGCATCGGTGACGTTGCGGATCGACAGGTCTTGCATCTGGGCGCGGGTCAGGGCGCTGATCGCGGCCGGGGTATCAAGTAGTGCTGCGTCGCCAAAGCCGCCGATGCTGGCGCGGTCGCTGGCGACCCAGCGGCTACCGGTAACGACCACCGAGGCCACGCCTTCAGGCGTTTGCTGTGCGGATGCGGAAAACGCCTGCAGGACGGCGCAGGCAAGAACGGATTGCTTCAGGTTGAATGTCATGTGTTTGCTCGTCTTCGCGCACCACGGATGGCATCGGGCGCGCTGCTTTGATGAAAAGCCGGAGCCAACGTGGGGAAGGGCAAACAAGAATGGGCACTGCGTTGCGCTTTCCTTCGCTGGCATTATCCAGATCAGGTACGAAGGGACTCTCTCACCCGAAGCGCGCACATGCGCGTCCAGGACCCCTAGCGAGGCGGCAGTGTAGCACGGCTGCTTGCGCGCGTGGTGAATGTGGCAATGCAGGAATTGCGCAAGCACTGAAGATGCCGCGCCGCGCCGCGCAGGCAGTCAATTCTGCCCACACTGTGGGCTTGGACCAGCGCAGGTGTTCGGCGCAGGTGCGAGCCAGTAAAAAACCCGGCTCAGGCCTGCGCGGTTGCAGGCGTGCTCACCTTGTGCATCTGATCGGCCTGCGCCGGCACCATGTGGCGCAGCAGGGTGCTGCGGGTGGCGTCGCCGATCGTGCGCCAGTATTCGCGGCGCTGGGCGGCGCGCTTGCGGTGCTTGGACGGCATCTCTGACAGCGGCTTGAGGTAAAACGGAAGGGTGATCAGGTAGCCGCGCCCTGGCATCTCGGTGCCGCCAAGGACCTTCCAGAAGCCGTCGTAGGCGTTCTCGAAATGCTTGACGTCACGCGGGTTATAGGCGATGTGCGCGCTGCACTTGATGCCGATTACCCGGTCGATTCCAAGCGCCTGCGCCACGCCCTGCATGGCGGCGAAACAGAAAAAGCTGGGCGAATTGTTGGGGAAGGCCAGCTCGAAGGCGTCGAAGGCGGCGCCCGAGTCGATCCAGCGGCCCTGGTTGCGAGTGACGAAGGGCACGGTCGGCAGGTCGACGCCGGCCAGCCGGCCGTCAATCCAGGTGTACGACAGGCGGTGCAGGTACTTGCCGTCGGCGACCAGCGAGATGGTGAGGTCGCCCTCGGCATCGCCGCGCGGCGCCATCTCGAGTCGCAGCAGGAAACTGTGGCCGCCGCTGTCTTGCTGCCACAAGCAAAGTCCGCCGCTGCCCTTGGCGCCATAGACCAGCTGGTGGTAGGCGCTGCCGAAGGCGCTGTCTTCGAAGCGGTAATGCGACAGCACGCATTGCACGCGCTGGCGCGCGCTCAGTCCGGTTGCCAGGTAGCTGCGGTGGCTCAGGTGATGAAACAGGTCGTCATTGGGCGGGGCCGCAACAAAACGGCGCACCAGGTCGAGCCGGCACAAGGCCTGGTGCTCGCGCCAGTAGCGCAGCACACGCAGGCTGCGCACGACGCTGAGGATCCAGGAGGCGGGCGTGCTCTGGCCGCGGCGGGCGAGCAGGTGCCTGGCGAGATGAGCGAAAATCATGCGGGGCGCTCCAGTCGGCGACAAGTTGCGGACGCCGCGCTGGCGCCCAGTCGTTATCTCAATGCCCGCCGGAAAGGGCGGACTAGCTCAGCAGAAATTAGTTCTGAAAAGCATTATCTACCGAAAAGCTAGCTTGTGCCCGGATACTGCAGAGGAAAGTACCACGCAAAGCGCAAATGGAAGCCCAGGTCGGAAGAAGCGTTCATGTCGTCTCTTTCTTTATCTCTGGTGCGGGACTTTTTTCGCCTGACAATCGCGATAAGCCTAGCATGCTAGGGCGGCGCCACGCTTCGACTTCATCGCCGATCATTGAGCTAGAGCGAAACACACCGGAGGAGCGATCGCCGAACTTTTTCAGATTCCACAGCCCATGCACCGTCAGGATCGAGTCGATTTTTTTAATTTCAGATTTTTTAAATTCCAGATATGACCTTTTTATTCTTGCAACCTCGTCCATCTGTACTGGATGCCCATTGATCCTTGTCGCTTGTCCCCCTGTCTCAAGCCAAGTTCCATCCGGTAAGCTGAAGCAAGAATCACCACTTCTTTAACTTACAACGTGGTGCGTGATGGCGATTGATGTTTACCTTCAGATCGACGGGGTGAAAGGTGAAAGCACGGACTCAGCCTACCCCGGCTGGGTCGAGATTACGTCGGTACAATGGGGCGTCGTACAACCAAGGAGCGCCACAGCTTCCACGGCTGGGGGGCATACAGCCGAACGGTGCGAGCACAAGAGCATTGCGCTAACGAAGATTGCCGATCTTGCCTCACCCGTTCTCATGCAGAACTGCTCCTCCGGTAAGACGTTTCCGAAAGCGAAGTTGGTATTCATGCGTGCGGATGGGGACGGCAACCGGGTCAAGTATTACGAAGTCGAGCTTGCCAATGTCCTGATCGGCAGCATGGATCAGGTAGCCTACGAAGGAAGTGGCTTGCACGACGCATTCACGCTGAAATTTAGCAAAGTGAAGTGGACTTACACCCAGCAGAAGATATCCGGCGGCGCGGGCGGGAACACTTATGGTGGCTGGGACTTGTCCAGCAACCGGATTTCTTGCTGATCGGGGGGCTATGATGTCAGATGTTCCACCGCAGGACTCACGCGGCTTGTTCATGCTGCCGCAGGCCCCAGAGCAAGCAGGCTATTACGTCTATGGCACCCCGACACGAGGCAAGGCCCAATACGCGCATCCAAGCATGTTGACGTTGCTCCTTGCCGTGGAACGCGAATGGTCAGTTACAGAAACCCGCAACTTCGGCGTAGGCAACATCAGCGTTGATGGGGGCGCATTCTTCGGCCACCAGTCGCACCGCAAGGGGCTGGAAGTAGATTGCCGCCCGGTGCGAAAGGATGGACGGCATCTGCCGGTTACCTACAACAGCCCGGACTATGATTTAGCCGCCACAACCAAACTGATCGGGCTGTTCCGTGCTTGCGCAGCCGCTCCACTTGTCATCTTCTTCAATGATGTGCGAATTCCCGGCACTCGTCGGCTGACGAAGCACGATGACCATTTTCATGTTCAATTCTGACATTCAACAATAATGACAACGAAGGCGGTAATCATCACAGCAACGGCCCTGGCCTCTTTAGCGGCAGCCGCTGCCCAACAAGCGTGGGACGGCACCTACTCATCCTATACGGTGCACTACCTGATATATTCCGGCACCCTTAGCGAGAAACAGCCGCCTACACGGACCGACAAGCGGCTTTCGTTCGCTGTTCAAGGGCAGCTTGCAAAGGAAATGTTCGATGCAATCGGGCCTGATCTGAAGCTAGCCTGCGGAACGACGCTTGGAATGCGTCTGCGAGAGCGGGGGGATGTATCCTGTTCTTATGACAAGGATGATGCGAAGTCTCCCTACACCTGTCACTTCGGCATAGACCTTCGGAAGGGCAAGAGCATCGATGGTGCTACGTGCTGACACCTTAACACCTCGCTAACAGCCTGTCGTGCTTCTCGCGCCGCCCTTCTTGAGAGTGTGTGAAAAAACTTCAGAGCAAGGCGCATCGTCAAAGATACTACGCTAGTATGGCGGGACGAATGCAACGCAGCGATGGAGGATTTTTTCACAATTTCTCAGGCGGGCGAGATGACGAGCGGGCAGGTGGCCAAGATCCTGCTTTACCTCGGCGAGCAGCACGGCCTGGCGCCGTGCACCGATCCGGCGCGTCTGTGGATCCCCCAGCTGCAGCTGACCATCGCCGACCTGGCGATCCGCATCGGTGCGCTGCCCGTTTCGACGCACAATGAGCGCCGCCTGAGCGCGACCCGCCTGCGGGTGCTGGCGGCGCCCGCTTATCTGGCGCGGTACGGCGCGCCGGTCGATACCGCGTCCTTGCCGGCGCACCGCACGCTCGGCGTCACCGCGTCGAGCGGCGAGACGGTGCGCCACCTGGCGCTGGCCGGCGCCGGCATCGCCTCGCTAGCAGATTTCCTGACCCAGGCCGACGTCGCGGCCAGGCGGCTGGTCTGCCGGTGTGGGCGGTGTTCTATAAACAGGGCGCGCTGGCGCTGCGGGTGGCGGCGCTGGTGGATTTCCTGGCGCGGCGCTTGTCGGGGGTCTTGGATCGTTGAGGGGGCAGGCTAAGCCTCGAGCGTCCCGGCCCGCTCCAGCCGCTTGTAATACACCAGCGAGTATGCCACCGGCGCCAGTGCGCCGCCGGCCAGCGCCGCCACTGCCAGCGCGCTTGGCCAGTCGGCCAGCGCCACGACCAGCGCCAGCATGCCGCCCGTGACCATCGTCTTGGCGGCGAACCGGTGCGTCGCATACCAGACCCGTTCGTTCGACAGTGTCCAGGGGGTGCGCACGCCAAGCCAGAAATTGCGGCGCACTTTACCCGTCACGTTACCGGAAAAGATAAAGAACATGCCCATCCCGCCCAGCAAGGCGCGGTCGACATCGAAGCCGGGTTTCCACGCTCCCCAGAGATGAACGAACTGGACGTAGGCCAGACAGGACAGCGACACCATCCCGAGATACCACCAGGTAGACTCGAACTGGTCCACGGCGAAGCGCTTTGGCGACAGCTTCGGCAGCACCAGCCACAACACGCCAACCACGACCATGAACGCCATATGCAGCAACACCGTGGCGCGCGGGGCCCAACGGTCGGCTTGGCCATCGGCATTCCAGTGCACCGGTATCAGCGAAGGCAATTCGGGATATAGCGTGAGGACCAGGTTCAGCGTCAGTAGCGTCACTGCAAGGAACAGCAGCAAGAAGCTTTTCCACAGCGGCTTGGTGCCGGGTTTGTTCATGTCTTGTCTCCTTCGGCGCCCCGCGCCATGTCCATCGACCAGGCCAGCACGTCTTCGAGCACCGTCGTGTTGAGGCAATACCAGATGGTCTGCCCTTCGCGCCGGCTGCTTATCAGGCCTGCCGCCTTCAGTACCGAAAAATGATGCGACATGGTCGGCTTGGTCATTTCGAACCGCGCCGCCACGTCGCCCGCGCTCATCTCTTCAGTTCGCAGCAGGCGCAGGATCTCGCGCCGCGTCGGATCGGCGATCGCCTTGAACACCTCGTTCAGCGGTCCGGCCATGTTAGGTCGCCTTCTAATTAGATGAGTGTCTAATTATTATCCGCGACTGGCTGCGGCGTCAAGTCGTGCTGGGTCGGGCCGGGCTGTGCGCAAGCACACCATGCCTGGCCGGACTGGCGCCTGCGCTATGATGCGGGTTCCTCAATCAGCAAGGACGGGCATGGCCGGCAATGCGCACCTGGACGATATCCTGCGGATAGCGGCGTTCGACGATGCCGGCCGGGGCGGCAATCCGGCTGGCGTCTGGCTCGGCACTGCATTGCCGCCCGCGGCCGACATGCAGCGCCTGGCCCATACGGTCGGGTTTTCGGAAACCGTGTTCGCCGCACCCGAAGGCGACGGCTGGCGGGTGCGCTATTTCTCGCCCGAGTCCGAGGTGCCGTTCTGTGGCCACGCCAGCATCGCGCTGGGCGCGGCGCTGGCGCGGCGCTTTGGCGATGGCTGTTTCACGCTGGCGCTCAACACCGGGTCCATCACGGTCGAGGGCAGGGTAGCCGGCGCTGGCGTGGCGGCCAGCCTGCTGTCGCCCCCCACCCGCAGCGCGCCGGCGCCTGGCGGCCTGGTCGACGAAGCGCTGGCATTGTTCGGGTACAGCCTGGCCGATCTCGACGGGCGCATCGCGCCGGCCCTGGCCCATGCAGGGGCCGACCACCTGGTACTGGCGCTGGCCAGCCGCGCGCTGCTCGCGCGCATGCGCTACGAACTCGACGCCGGGCGGCGCCTGATGCACCGGCATGGCCTGGTGACAGTCGTGCTGGCCTGGGCCGAACATGCGCGGCTATTTCATACCCGTAACGCGTTCGCTTCGGGCGGGGTGCTGGAAGACCCGGCCACCGGCGCCGGCGCCGCCGCGTTCGCCGGCTATCTGCGCGATCTCGGCTGGCCGCATGGCGGACGCATCGACATCGTGCAGGGCGAGGACATGGGCATGCGCTCGCGCTTGAGCGCCGCGATCGGGCCGGAACCGGGCAGCGCCATTCGGGTAGCTGGCACTGCCCGCATGCTATGACCTGGCTGCAAGATGCGCTTAAACGAACATGCGTCACCATGATTTGATGTAGGACAAATCTTGCACATCCGTAGGACAAGCAGACAGCATAAAGTGCGCCTGCTCAGCAATTAGATTGCTAGTGGACGGATTGATAATTTGATTCAGACATTCTGTTTCATTTCTTCAATCAAGGATACCCACGCCATGTCGCTGCTCGTCCGAACCGTCTCCAGCCCCGCCAGTGCACCCACACGCGCCGTCCGCGAATTTGCCGCGGCGGGCCGCGTCGTCGAGCGCCTGCCTTTCACGATTCGCCGGGTCGAAACGCAGGCCGACCTGTTAAAGGCGGTCCGGGTTCGCTACGCGGCCTACGTACGTCACGTGCCAGAATTTGCCCGTACCTTGGCCGAGCCGGAAGCAGCCGACTACGACGACGACACCGTCGTGCTGCTGGCCGAGTCCAAGCTCGACGGTTCGGCGCTGGGCAGTACCCGTATCCGCACCAACCTGTACCGTCCGCTCGGGGTAGAAACGTCGATCGACCTTCCGGATTGGCTGCAGGGGCGGCGCCTGGCGGAAGCGACCCGCCTTGGCGTCGGCGACGGCCGTGTCGGCCATACGGTCAAGCTGGCACTGCTCAAGGCCTGCTTCATGTATTGCCAGCAGCATGCCATCGATTTTTCGGTGGCCACCGGCCGGCCGCCGGTCGATCGCCAGTACGAGCAACTGCTGTTTACCGACGTGTTTCCGGACCAGGATCTGGTGCCGCTGCGCCACGTTGGCAACATCCCGCACCGGGTAATGGCCTTCGAGATCGCCAGTTTCGAGCAGCGCTATGCCGATGCCGGCCATCCCTTGCTTGGCTTTTTCTTTCATACCCACCATCCGGACATCGGCATCGGCCCGGCCGTTGCGCCGCCACCGGCGCCGGCGCTGAATGCGAGTAGCGTGGCAAAACCTGCGGCAGCGCTGGCGGCAAGGCCGGCGCCAGGCCCGTCCCTGCGCGGACACGAATACGCATTTGCCTGACACATATTGCATGACGGTATCAGTGTAAAGCTGTATCCTTGCGCTTTGGCGCTACCCCGTCACAGGGGGACGCATTCGACCGCACCGATACTGCCTATGCCGATATCAACACCCACACGCCGATCTTCGCTCGCCGCAGCTGCACACGCGGTGGTAGAGCGGGTGTTGAAGATGTTCGCCTACTACCTGATTCCGCTCGGAATCGGCATTGTCTCTTTCATCGCGCTGGTGTTCTGGCAGAACCAGTACCGCACCACGGGCGAGGTCCCGCTGTCGATGTATGTCACGGTGCAGACCGAAGCAACGCTGGCGCCCGGCGCCGCGCTCGCCCGCGCCGAGGCGGGCAGCCTGGTCAGCGGGCACGACACCCACCTGTCCGAAGCGCCAGTCTGGTTTGCCTTTGAACCGATGCCGCGCGCAGGCAGCCAGATTGTCGAATTCGCGTCGCGCCACGCCCAGGATGTCGCCTGCTGGAATGCTGGCAACCTGGCCCCGCTCGGCGCCGCCACGCGCGACGCCGGCAGCGGCGCGATCGCAGGCGCGAAAGCCGGCTTCGCGCTCAAGCTGGCGCCGCTGCCGCCCCGGCTGCTGTGCCGCGCCACGTTCGCCGGCCCGGCGCGCTTGTCGGTGCTGCAATGGCCAGCCGACCAGTTCGCGCTGTCGGTCGAACAATACCACCGCAAATCGGGACTGCTGGACGGCGGCATGCTGGTGCTGGCGCTGTTCATCCTGATCACGGCCCTGATCAACCGCCAGCCCCTGTATGTGCTGTTCGCCGGTTGGCTGGTTCTCAACCTGCGGGTCGGCGCGCTGTCGGCGGGCTGGGATATCCAGTGGCTGGGCCAGACGATGCCGTCCGAATGGCTGCTGCTGAGCCGCTCGTTGACGATCACGCTGTACGGCATCGCCACACTTACCCTGTATCAGGCGCTACTGCGTGAAAACATCGCGGCAATGCGGTATGTGCTGCCGATGCGCATTATGCAATGGCTGTGTTTGCCGATGCTGGCGGCCGCGGTGTTCTTGCCGTATGGCGTTTACTTGCCGCTGCTATGGGGCATCACGGTGTGCTGCTTCTCGGTGATGACGGTAGGGCTGTTCAAGATCATTGCGGAATCGCGCAACCGCGTCGCATCTTGGTTCGCGGCGTCGTTCGCTGTCAGCTTCCTGGCTACCATCGCCGAAGTTGCGGCGGCCGCGCTCGGTGTGCGCGAGCTGCTGGGCATCATCAACAGTGTCACCGCTGCGCTGGCGTCGAGCCTGCTGGCGGCGCTGGCGGTGGCCGAACAGATGCGCCACGAGACCGAGCAGCGCGAAGCTGCCCAGCAGGAGCTGGAACACGCCTATCAGGCGATGCCGGTCGGTTTGTTCACGCTCGACATGTACGGCCATTTTTTGAGCGTCAACCCGGCCCTGCAGAAGATGCTGGGCATGTCGAGTTTTGTGGCGGGCCGCACCGCCTGGCGCCAGTTCTTTACTGAAAGCACCTGGACCGCGCTGCACGAGCAGGTGCATGCCAGGGCCGAGGCCGAGATGGAGCTGACCAGCCGCGACGGCAGCCAGCGCTTCCTGGTCAGCGCCACGCTGGCGCGCGCCCGCGTCGAGGGGGTACTGCAGGATACGACCGAAAAGCACAAGGCGACCGAGCAGTTGCAGTTCATGGCCAATAACGACCCGTTAACCAAGGTGTACAACCGGCGCGGCATCGAGGGCGCGTTCGCGCTTGCCGGCGGTGGGCTCGCCGCCGGCAAGCCGATGGCGCTGGCCTATGTCGACCTGGACCGTTTCAAGCTGATCAATGACCTGTTCGGCCATGCGGCCGGCGACGAAGTGCTCAAGCAGGTGTGCGAGCGGATGGCAACCATGCTGGCCGGCGGCCAACAGATCGGGCGCGTCGGTGGCGACGAATTCGTGGTCCTGATGCCGGAAACGGCAATTCCGCTGGCCTCGATCATCTGCCGCGGCATTGTCGACCGCCTCGGCAACACGCCTTACCGCGTGGGCGACAAGGCTTTTCATGTGCGCGCTTCGGTCGGCCTGATTGAAGTCACTCCCGGTATCGCCATGAAAGATGCCGTATCCACCGCCGATCGCGCCTGCCGCGAAGCCAAGCTGGGGACCGGCGAGGGGCTGGTGGTATACGAACGCGGCGCCGATGCTTTTGTTCAGCGCGCGGCCGAGCTGGACATGGTGGCGCGCCTGTCGGCCAACAACGCTACCGACAGCCTGCTGCTCGAAATGCAGCCGATCATGTCGCTTACCGACCCGCGCGACTCATTGAATTTCGAGGTGCTGCTGCGCATGCGCGAAGCCAACGGCCGCATCGTCCCGGCCGGCGCAATCATTGCCGCGGCCGAGAAAAGCGGCCGAGCCAGCGTGATCGACCGCTGGGTGCTGTCCACTACGCTGGCCTGGATCGCCGAACATGCCGATCGCCTCGTCAATACCCGCTTCGTGTGCATGAACCTGTCGGGGGCGTCGCTCAACGACGAGCGTTTTGTGCAAGACACTTTTGAGATCCTGGGCCGCTACGTGCACGTGGCCAGCCGCCTGTGCCTGGAGATTACCGAGAGCGTGGCGCTGCACGACCTGGACAACACGCGCCGCTTCATCGACCAGGTGCGCAGCTTCGGCGTGAAGGTGGCGCTGGACGATTTCGGCGCCGGCTATACCTCGTTCTCCTACCTCAAGGAGTTGCCGGCCGACGTGCTCAAGATCGACGGCAACTTCATCGTCAACATCAACGCCCATCCGGCCAATGTGGCAATCGTCGAGGCCATTGTCAGCCTGGCGGTGAACCTGGGCATGAAGACAATCGCCGAGTGGGCCGAAGATGCCGCCACCGTGCAGACGCTGTCGGAGATCGGTGTCGACTATGTGCAGGGCTGGGCGGTGTCGCGTTCGCAGCCGCCGGAGCGTCTGCTCGAGGCCAGGTCGTCGGCCGATTTCATCACCGACCCCGAAGTGCTGGACGTGCTGGCGGCGATTGCTGGCCGCTCACAGCCGCACCTGGCAAGCGTGACGCGCTTGCATGATGTGCATTGAGCCGCCGTTCCACAGTCTGCGAAACAGCCGGGCAGTGTTAGTCCAGCGTTGCCAACCGCTGTCGCGGCGCCGCATCGAGCATTAAGAACTGCGCCCGCGCCGCCTTGAGCGTGGCGACGTCGCGCATCAGCGGCCTGGCCTTGACGCGCGGCGCGAGGTGGCTACGATGCACGGGCGGCGGCGGCAGCATGCGCTGTTCGGACGCGGGCGGATGCACATCGGCGCGCGACAGGCTGGCGCCGGCATCTGCATCGGCATCGGCACCGGATGGGACATCGGCGCGGGCCAGGCGCACGGTGGCGGCGGCGCTGTCGCATGCCTGGTCGGTGAGCGTGACATGGCCGGCGCCGTCGACGCACTTGACGATCTCGGATCCGGCAAAGGCGCCAGGCGCGGTGAGGGTGGTGGCTGCAATAATAAGGCTAAGGCAGAGATGACGCTTCATGGTCGACTCCTTGTTCTTGAGCCTCCATTATTAGTGTCAGTATGACAATTCTCTGTTCGGTAGCACACGTGTGCGTGCAAAGTTGGGCTGAATCACTCAGCCATTAGCGCCCGTCACCAGTTCGGCAAAGCGCGACAAGTCGACGTTGCCGCCGCTGATCAGGATGCCGACGCGCTTGCCCTTGACGTCATAGGCGCCGTGCAGCGCCGCCGCCGCCGCCAGGCAGCCGGTTGGCTCGACCACCATCTTCATGCGCTCGGCAAAAAATGCCATGGTCGATGCCAGCTGGGCGTCGGTGACTGTGACGATGTCGTCGACGGCGCGTTGGATGACCTCGAAATTGTGCACGCCAATGTGGGTGACCATGGCGCCGTCGGCGATCGTCTTGGGCACCGCGATATGCACGATCTCGCCCTTGCGCAGCGATTGCTGGCCGTCGTTGCCAGCTTCCGGCTCGACGCCGATCACCTTGCACGCTGGCGACAGCGCGCGCGCCGCCAGCGCGCAGCCGGCCAAGAGGCCGCCGCCGCCCAGGCACACCAGCAGCACGTCGAGCTCACCGGTTTGCTCGAACAATTCCTTGGCCGCCGTGCCCTGGCCGGCGATCACGTCCGGGTGGTCGTAGGGCGGAATCAAGGTCATCCCGCGTTCTTCCGACAGGCGGCGGCCGATCGCTTCGCGGTCTTCGGTGTAGCGGTCGTAGGTCACGACTTCGCCACCATATTGCTTGGTCGCTTCGACCTTCAGCGCCGGCGCGTCGGTGGGCATGATGATGACCGACTTGATGCCGGCCAGCCTGGCCGACAAGGCGATGGCCTGGGCGTGGTTCCCCGACGAGAAGGTCAACACGCCCGCGGCGCGCTGGGCGTCGTCGAATTTGGCGATCGCGTTGTAAGCCCCGCGAAACTTGAACGCGCCCATGCGCTGGTAGTTCTCGCACTTGAAGAACAGCGTGCCGCCCGACAGCCGGTCGGCGGTGGTCGAGGTCAGCACCGGCGTGCGATGCGCGGCGCCGGCAAGGCGCTCGGCGGCCAGTTCGACGTCATGGTAGGTAAGGGCGGCGGCAGTAGCGGTCATGGGGGCTCGCGAAGGTCGAAAGCAGACAGTATAGCGAATGGACCCGGCATCAAGGCCTGCAAGGCCCGATCGCAATCGCGATCACGTCATCGACAGCAACCAGCCCGCTGCCGCGCAGTTGAGCGCGACCGTGACCCAGAACGCGTTCTGGAAGCTGCGCTTGCTCGACTTGTGTCGTAACACGCGCTGGGCCACGAGAGCGCCCGGCCAGCCGCCGGCGACGGCCAGCAAGTGCAGGGTGTTTTCGGGTGTGCGCCGCAGGCCTTTTCTTGCCGCCGACTTGTCGGCAGCGTAGACGATAAAGGCCAGTACGCTCAAGCCAAGGTAGATGCCCGCGACGAGTAGCGGCAACGTCCACATGGCCGTGCTTATCCGGCCAGTGGCAAGGCCACCTGCAGCAGCAGGCCGCCGCCTTCGCGGTTGCTGACCGTCAGCTCGGCATTGTGGCGGCTCAGGACGCGCTCGACGATGGCCAGTCCCAGCCCGGCGCCGTTGGCCTGTCCACGCGCACTGTCGAGGCGCGTGAAGGGCTTGAGCAGCTGCGCGATCTGGTCTTGCGGCACGCCCACGCCATGGTCGCAGATGTCGATCACGGCGCGGCGGCCATGGCCGGTGGCCTTTACCCGCAGCACGACGGCGATCTCGGTGTAGTCCTGGCCCGGGCTCTTGCCGTACTTGCGGGCGTTTTCGATGATGTTGTTGATCACGCGCCGCAGGTCGGTGGCGTTGCCCATCACGTGCACGTCCGGCATCAGGTCGAGCGTGATCTTCAGGTCGCGGATGCGGGCGGCTTCGCGGCCGACGTCGGACAGCAACTCGGACAGATTCACCGCCACGAAGGTGGCCGCGTCGGTCGGCTTGGCGAAGTCGAGGAACTGGCCAATGATCGCATCCATCTGGTTGATGTCCGACTGCATGCCTTCGCGCGCATCCTGCGGCAGGTCGACCATCTCGATTTCGAGCTGCATGCGTGCCAGTGGCGTGCGCAGGTCGTGCGAAATGCCGGCCAGGATCACGGCGCGGTCGTTCTCGACCTGTGCCAGGTCGTCCACCATCTGGTTGAAGCTGCGGTTGGCCTCGATGATCTCCTGCGAGCCTTTTTCTGGCAGCGGCGTGGGCCGCTCGCCCTTGGCGATGGCGCGCGCCGCTTGCGTCAGGCGCGCCAGCGGCAGGTTGACGAGATTCGATACGAGCGCGGCGCCGACCAGCGACAGCAGCCCGACCAGGATGGCCCAGCCCAGCCACTGCACACCGGACAGGCCGGTCAGGCGCTCGCGCTCGAGCATCAGCCAGTATTCGTCTTCGTCGATGTTGAAGCTGATGTAAAAACCAGGCACCCCGTTCACGGAGCTCGACAGGCGCGTCTGCTTGCCGAGGCGCTCGCGCACCGCGGCGGCGATATCGGCCATCAGGGGCGTGTTCGGCGGCGGCTCGACGATGTCGTAGTCGTTGAGCGTGAGGATGCGGATGCCTTCGTTGGACACCAGTTCGAGCAGCAGTTCGCGGCGCAGGTCCGGCGCCGAGTGGGTCAGGGCGGCGCGGGTGATGGTCACGGCCGACCCTACCAGTTCGGAAGTCTGCTGCACCTTCTGGCCGTGCTGGAACACACTGATCATGCCGACCCAGGATCCCATCGAGGCCGCTGTGAGCAAGGACATGAGCAGGAAAGTGCGCCAGAACAGGCCACTGCGATACCAGGCAAAGCGCGCCGCGCGGCGCGCGGCCGACAATGGTGCGAACACTAGGTACTCGCCCTCAACGCGGCTGTCCCTCGGGGATGAACACGTAGCCCAGGCCCCAGACAGTCTGGATGTACAGCGGGCTCGAAGGATCGGGCTCGATCAGCTTGCGCAGGCGCGAAATCTGGACATCGAGCGAGCGGTCGAAGACTTCGTATTCGCGGCCGCGTGCCAGCTCCATCAGCTTCTCGCGCGACAGCGGCTGGCGTGCATGGCGGGCGAACACCTTCAGCACCGAGAATTCGCCCGTGGTCAACGGCACGGTGTCGCCGTTCTTCTTGAGGGTGCGGGTGCCCAGGTCGAGCACGAAGTTGCCGAATTCGAAGGTCTGCGGGGTTTCGCTCGGCGCTCCGGGAATCTCGTCCGGGCCCTTGCGGCGCAGGACAGCGCCGATGCGCGCCACCAGCTCGCGCGGGTTGAAGGGCTTGGGCAGGTAGTCGTCGGCGCCCATCTCGAGGCCAACGATGCGGTCGACGTCTTCTCCCTTGGCGGTCAGCATGATGATCGGGGTCTGGTCACCGGCGCCGCGCAGGCGGCGGCAGATCGACAGGCCGTCTTCGCCCGGCAGCATCAGGTCGAGCACCAGCAGGTCGTAGCGTTCGCGCAGCCACAGCTTGTTCATGGCGGGCGCGCTTTCGGCAGTCACCACCTGGAAGCCCTGCTCGGTGAGATAGCGGCGCAGCAGGTCGCGCAGGCGCACATCGTCGTCTACGACCATGATTTTCGCGGAATGACCGCCCTGGGCGCCAGGGGTTGCGGGAGTGGTAGTGGTGTTCGGCGAAGAATTCATATGGATTCCAGAATTGTCAGAAGCATGTTGCTATGGTAACGTCTTATCGCTCGGGCATCTCGTCCATATGGCTCAGCCATTACATTGTGTTACAAACTTTACCCAATCGAGCTTACACCTCAGGCGCTATGCACATAAACTGATTGCAAGTGAGGATCGCAGCTGCTTGGTGGCTGCAAGTGGAAATCACAGCTTATCTGTTTATATGGCATCGCGGAAGAGGAACACTATGAACGACGCGCTTATGAAAAACCAGGCAGTAGCTGGTGCACGGTTGACCCCGGGCCTGGCCCGTATTGTGCGTCATGGTGTCGTGGCTTGCGTCCTGGCCTGCACCGCTGCCGGCGCTATGGCGCAGGAACGCGAGCGTGGTGCGCGCCGCGACTATATCCAGCAGCAGCTACAGCAACAACAAGTGCGCGAGCGTTTCGACAACCGCGGACCCGATCCGCGCTTCGATCCACGCGCCGAGCAGCGCGCCGAGGAATTGCGCGAAGAGCGCCGCCAGATCCAGGAAGAGGCCAGCCGTGGCCGCGACGAAAGCCGGCGCGGCGGCCGCATGACGCCCGACGAGCGGCGCGACCTGCGCCGCCAGATCAACGAGGTAGGGGCGGACCTGTATCCGAACGCACGCCGCCGCTGAGCGCGGCCAGGGCCGTTCGGCCATGCACCCAGCAAACGGCGCCCTTGGGCGCCGTTTGCTTTGGCCAGCCGCTGCACGCTAGCAGGCTCGTTGATTTATGGAAATGTTGTTGCCAAACGTTTATTTATTTGTCGCAGCATGCTATCGTGGCGTCCACCTATCCGACCGTAGAGCGTGACCGTGTCCGACTCAGCAGTAGCCAGCCTAGATTCCAGCCCCGACGCCAGCATGGCGGCGCGCATCAGCGCGCTTGCCGCCTCGGGCGAATGCATTGCGAAACTTGCCGATGGGGTCTACGCCGACTTGTCGGCGTCGCGCCCGGCGCTGCAAGAAGCGGTTGAAGCTGTCTTGCTCAAGAATCAGTATTTCGTCGGCCTCGATTACGCCGTCCTGGTCAAGGCCGTGTTCGGTCATGGACCTGCGTTGGCCGAGGCCGCGCCGGGCGAGACCCTGGTGCGGCTGGCCGACGACATCGTGCCATTCAGCCCGCAGCGACGTACGCTCTACCGCGCCGCCAGGATCGCCGACGGCCAGGCCGAATACTATTTCGAGCCGGTGTTCCTGAAAGACGCCGACGGCGTCGAACAGGCGGCCCGGCTCGACCCCGACGAATTCGTTGCCGACATGTGGACCAAGGGGATTCGCTTTGGCATCGATGTCGGCGCGGTACGCGAGGCCATCAGGGGCGCCGCCGCCGGCCGCTTCATCGTGGCGCGCCGCCTGGCGCCCCTGGCCGGCGAAGACGCGCGCGTGGTCGAGGTCTCCGACGAGCTGCACCGCAGCGACGCGCCGCGCCAGCTCGCCAACGGCAAGCTCGACCTGATGAGCTTCCAGAATCGCTTTCCGCAGGTCCAGCGCGGCGATCGGCTGCTGCAAAAACTCCCACGCGTGCTCGGCGAAGCCGGTTTCGAGATGTCCGGGGTGACCTTGCCCCCCGATATGCCGGCCGACCTCGACCTGGGCGGCTGGAGCGGCGCGGGCACCGTGGTGGACCGGATTGCCGAGGGCGAGTTCGTGGTCGCCCTGCAAGATGGCTTCCTGAACGTGGAGCCGGGCAGCACCCGGCTCGCAGTCGGCGACAAGATCATCAGCCACGATGGCGTCAGCGCCAAGACCACTGGCAACCTGCAGCTGACCGGCGACTACGAGGAATTCGGCGAAGTCCAGGAAAACCGCCTGATCGAGGGCGAGGGCGTCACGGTGCATGCCGACGTGTTCGGGCACATTACCTCGCGCGGTGGCGTGGTGCGCCTGAACCGCAACCTGATGGGTGGCAGTGCCCGCAATGCCGACGGCCCGATCCAGGTGATGGGCGTGGCCTCCGGCGCCACCATCCATAGCGTCAACGGCGAAGTGAGCGTGCAGCGCGCCGAGAACTGCACCCTGTCGGGGGTCAAGGTCACGGTCGGGGAGGCGGTCAACTGCGAGATCGTCGCCGACGAAGTGGTGGTGGGCCAGGCCGAAGGCTGTGCCATCGCCGCCAGACGGGTGGTGATCGAACAGGCCGCGCCACGCGGCAACAGCGAACTTCGGGTGTTCGTGCTGCGGCCCGACTGCAGCCGCATCGACGCGGCCATCGACATGATCAGCACGCGCATTGCGCAATTCGGCGAACTGGCGGCCCAGCGGCGCGCGGCGCTGCAGGCCTTATCTGCCCAGCCGGACGTGGCCAGCTACGTCAAGCTGGCCGGACGCGTGCGCAAGGGCGAATTGGTGCTCAGCCCCGAGCAGCAGCCGATGTTCAAGAAGCTGGCGGCGGGCGCTGCCCCGGTGCTCAAGCAGATGTCGGGCTTGTCGCAGGAGCTCAAGGATATCGAAACCGAGCAGCAGTCCGGCGCCGCCTTCCAGGCGCGCCTGGAAACGCAGCGCGCCCAGCACAGCGCCGCCGCCAGCGTGGAGATCGGCGCGGTCGCCGGCGAGATCACCGTGCGCGTCCTGAACATCGAGCCGGAAGCGGAAAGCATGCACACCATGCCGGCGCGCGAATTCAAGACCCGCCTGCGCGACGCCAGCGGCGCTGAATTGCTGTTCAATGGCGCCAGCGGCGCCTTCAGCTGGAGCACCGCCGCTGCCGACGCTTGATGCGTTCCTCAACGGTCCAGCAGTAAGTCTTTCTCCAGCAAGCCGGCATGCCAGTGTGCATAGGGCGTATTGGCCACCATCCGTCGGTTGAGATCCGGCGCCCCATCGGTCCACCATGCAGGCCCGCGTTCTCCCAGCGCGCGCTTGGCCTGGTCGACGGCGCCACGCGCGCTGCGTTCGGCATCAACGTCGCCCGCCTTGCGCGCGGCGCCGACCTGCCGGCGTGCCTGCATCAACTGGTCGACCAGGCGCTGGCGCTCGTCCGGGGGGAGTGCAGGGTTACTGGTGCGCCACAAGCGCCCCGCGACGACGAAATAGCGGCCGTCCGGGGTCGTCGGGTAGGGTTTGGTCGTAGGCATGCATCGACTATACCGAAGCGCGCACCGATCCGCCGCCACAGTTGACTACAGTCAACATTCCTTGCGGCCGCCGCCCTTAGCATTGGCAATGCCGATGAAAGGAACCACTATGTCGAACCAAGCGCTTGCCGTACCCCAGCAATTTCTCGGTTTCACCCTGGGTGGGCTCGAATACGGGCTCGACTACGCAGCGGTCCAGGAGCTCAAGGTGTTCAAGTCGCTCGAACGCTTTTCGAGCGACGGCGAGATCATCGGCGGCGTGGCCTTGTCACGCGGCGTCATCATGCCAGTGGTCGACCTGCGCGCGGCCTTTTCGGCGATGACGTCGGCGCCGGACCCCGGCACCGACGTCATCGTGGTACGGGTGTCGGCCGGGGTGGTTGGCGTGGTGGTGGAGCGCGTAACCGGCGTGGTGCGGCTGTATCCGGAACAGGTGATGCCGCTGCCGGGCGCCCAGGCCGATGCCGACTACCTGCTCGGCGTCGGCAAGCTCAGGGGCCGGCGCCTGATCCTGATCGACATCGACCGCCTGATGTCGCTGGCCCCAGCCAGGCCGCGCCAGGTGGCCTAGGCGGCCAGTGCTTCGAGCTGTTCCTGCAGCGTCATCCATTCTGACTCGAGCTGGGCCAGGTCGCGCACCGCAAAGGCCTGGTCGGCCACCAGGGTTTTCAGGCGTTCCTTGTGCTCGGCGCCGTAGATGGCCGGGTCGAGCAGCTCGGCGTCGATGCCGGCTTTTTTGGTGTTGAGTTTGGCCATCTGCTCTTCGAGGCGCTTGACCCGGGTCTCGATCGGTTTGCGCAGCGCGGCGATGCGCTGGCGCTCGCCGGCCTCCATCCGTTTCTGGTCCTTGCGTTCGCCCGGTGGCAGGGCTGGTGCCGCCTGCACCACAGGGGCAGGGGCCTTGGCCTCGGTTGCCGCGGCCAGGGTCGGCAAGGTGACGCTGCCCTTGCCAAGCTTGGTCTTGAACAGCCAGTCCTTGTAGTCATCGAGGTCGCCATCGAAAGGCTGCAGCTTGCCGTCGGCGACGATGATGAATTCTTCGGTGGTGGCGCGCAGCAGGTGGCGATCGTGCGACACCAGCACCACGGTGCCTTCGAACTGCGCCAGCGCCAGCGTCAGGGCTTCGCGCGTTTCCAGGTCGAGGTGGTTGGTCGGTTCATCGAGCAGCAGCAGATTGGGGCGCTGCCATACGATCAGGGCCAGTGCCAGGCGCGCCTTTTCGCCCCCCGAGAAGGGCTTGATCGAACTGGTCACCATGTCGCCCGGGAAGTTAAAGCTGCCCAAAAAGTTACGCAGCTCCTGCTCGCGCACGGTCGGCGCGATCTTGGCCAGGTGCCACAGGGGAGACTCGTCGTGGCGCAGCATTTCCACCTGGTGCTGAGCGAAATAGCCGATCGAGAGGCCCTTGCCCAGGGTGGCGATGCCGTCCACCGGCGCGAGTTCACCGGCAATGGTCTTGATCAGCGTCGACTTGCCGGCGCCATTCACGCCCAGCAGGCCGATGCGCTGGCCGATCTGCAGCGAAAAATTGATGTGCTTGACGATGGTCTTGGCGCCGACCTGGTCGCCATGCTCGTCCAGCAGCGGATAGCCGGCGTTGACGTTGTCCAGCACCAGCAAGGGGTTCGGCGCGGCCAGCGGCTCGCGGAACTCGAACGAGAATTCGGCAGCCGCGCGCAGCGGCGCCAGCTCTTCCATCTTGGCCAGCGCCTTCATGCGGCTCTGGGCCTGGCGCGCCTTGGTGGCCTGCGCCTTGAAGCGGTTGATGAACGACTCCAGGTGAGCACGGGTACGCTGCTGCTTTTCCATCGCACTGGCAGCGAGCACCAGCGCCGCCGCGCGCTGGCGCTCGAACGACGAATAATTTCCCGAATAGCGCTTGAGCTTGCGTTCGTCGATATGCACGATCACGTTGCAGATCTCGTCGAGAAAGTCGCGATCGTGCGAAATGATGACCAGCGTGCCGGGGTAGCGCTTGAGCCAGTCTTCCAGCCAGATGATGGCGTCCAGGTCGAGGTGGTTGGTCGGCTCGTCGAGCAGCAGCAGGTCGGAAGGGCACATCAATGCCTGCGCCAGGTTCAGGCGCATGCGCCAGCCGCCCGAGAAGCTTGCCACCGGCTGCTGCATCTGGTCGAGCGAGAAGCCCAGGCCGAGCAGGAGCTGCTCGCCGCGCGACTGCACCGTATAGGCGTCGGCATCGAGCAGCGCGCCATGCACCTCGCCCAGCGCCATGCCGTGGGCGTCCATGTCGTCATGCGCCTCCAGGCGCTCGAGTTCAGCCTGCAGGCGGCGCAGGGTGACGTCGCCGTCGATGGCGTATTCAAGGGCAGGGCGGTCCAGGGCCGGGGTCTCCTGCGCCACATAGGCCATGCGCCACTTGGTCGGGAAGTCGATCGAGCCCTGGTCGGAATGCAGTTCGCCGCGCAGCATGGCGAACAGGCTCGATTTACCGGCGCCGTTGGCGCCGATCAGGCCGATCTTGTCGCCCGGGTTGAGGGAAAGGTCGGCGTTCACGAGCAGCGGCTTGGTGCCGCGCATCAGGCTGACGTTCTGGAATCGGATCATGGGAAACTAACTAAATTAAGGTGTCCGCAGGGCGGGTAGGCCGCCCTACGGACAACGATCGATCGCCAGGCGGCGACCGAGTGAATGAATTACTTCGCTTGCAGCTGCTCGGCCGTCAGCAGGAACACGGCGTCGTCGCCGGCACTGGTGGTGAGCCAGGTCAGGCCGAGGTGGCCGAAAGCGGCTTCGGCGTATTCGGCTTCGTTGCCGATTTCGACCACCAGCACGCCATCCGGGCTCAGGCGCTCGGCGGCACCGGCCACGATCTTGCGGACCAGGTCCATGCCGTCGTCGCCGCCGGCCAAGGCGATCTGGGGCTCGCACTGATACTCTGGCGGCAGCTTGCCCATCGACGCACTGTTGACGTACGGCGGGTTGCTCACGATCAGGTCGTACTTCTTGAACGGCACGTTGGTGTACAGGTCCGATTCGATCGGATTGACGCGGCCTTCGAGCTTGTACTCGCGGATGTTGTGCTCGGCCACGGCCAGCGCATCCTTCGAAATGTCGACCGCGTCGACCACCGCGTTCGGGAAGGCATCGGCCATCATGATCGCCAGGCAGCCGCTGCCGGTGCACAGTTCCAGCACGTTTTCAATCGCCTCCGGGTCCTGGACCCATGGGCTGAAGGTATGCGGGATCAGTTCGGCGATGAAGGAGCGCGGCACCAGCACACGCTCGTCCACGTAGAAGCGGTAGGTGCCGAGCCAGGCTTCCTTGGTAATATAGGCAGCCGGCACGCGCTCGCTGACACGGCGCTCGATCACCTGCAGCACCTGCAGCACTTCTTCCTGGAGCAGCCTGGCATCGAGGAAGGGATCGAGCCGGTCCAGTGGCAGCTTCAGCGTATGCAGCACCAGGTAGGCGGCCTCGTCGAACGCTTCCGCGCTGCCATGGCCAAAGAACAGACGGGCAGAGTTAAAGCGCGTGATGGCGTAGCGCAGCAGGTCGCGCGGCGTGCTGAAGTTGGTGGTGGTCATGGCCTTCTCCTGTTGTCCTGGATGTTCTTGGTCTTGCTTGTTTATCACTACTGCGGTCAACTATTCAACGAGCAATTGCTCTAGCGTGCGACGGTAGATGTTCTTGAGGGGGTCGATGTGGCGCAGCTCGATGTGTTCGTCGATTTTGTGGATGCTGGCGTTCGGAGGCCCGAATTCTATCACTTGCGGGCAGATGCGGGCGATGAAGCGCCCATCCGAAGTGCCGCCGGTGGTCGACAGTTCCGCCTGCACGCCGAGCTCGTCCTGGATCGCCACGCACAGGGCGTCCGACAGCGTGCCCCTGGGCGTCAGGAATGGCTGGCCCGACAGCGTCCATTGCAGCGCGTAATCCAGGCCGTGGCGGTCCAGGATCGCATGCACGCGCGCTTCCAGGCCGTCGGCGGTGCTGGCGGTGGAAAAGCGAAAGTTGAAGTCCAGGCTGAGCGCGCCCGGGATCACGTTATTGGCGCCGGTGCCGGCCTGGATGTTCGACACTTGCCAGCTGGTTGGCGCGTAGTATTCATTGCCTTCGTCCCAGACTTCGGCCACCAGGTCGGCCAGCGCCGGCGCGGCCTGGTGGATCGGGTTGCGCGCCAGTTGCGGGTAGGCGATATGGCCCTGGATGCCCTTGATCACCAGGTGGCCCGAGAGCGAGCCGCGGCGGCCGTTCTTGATGGTGTCGCCCAGCACATGGTTCGAGGTCGGCTCGCCCACCAGGCAATAATCGATCGTCTCGCCGCGCTCTTCCAGGCGTTCGCAGACAAGCACCGTGCCGTCAAGCGCCGGGCCTTCTTCGTCGCTGGTGATCAAGAAAGCGATCGATCCCTTGTGGCCAGGGTGCGCTGCGATGAATTCTTCGCAGGCGACTACCATGGCCGCGATCGAGGTCTTCATGTCCGAGGCGCCGCGGCCATACAGCTTGCCGTCGCGCCGGGTCGGCACGAAGGGCTGCGACTCCCACAGGTGCAGCGGGCCGGTCGGCACCACGTCCGTGTGGCCGGCAAACACAAATACCGGGCTGGTCGTGCCCCGGCGTGCCCACAGGTTGGTCACGCCATTGGCTTCGATGGTCTCGCAATGAAAACCCAGCGGCGCGAGCAGGGCGGCCAGGGTTTGCTGGCAACCCCTGTCGTGCGGGGTGACCGAATCCAGCGCGATCAGTTCTTCGGTCAGCAGCAGGGTGCGCGACGGAATCATCGTGCGAACTTCGCTGCATAGTGGTCCGGCGAGAAGCCGACCGAAACCGCGCCCGCGCCTTGCAGCACCGGGCGCTTGATCACGGACGGATTTTCCAGCATCAGCTCCAGCGCACTGGACTTGTCGACGACCTCGGCCTTGCGTTCGTCGCCCAGCTTGCGCCAGGTCGTGCCCTTGCGGTTGACCAGGGTTTCCCAGTCGATTTGCTCGAGCCAGGCGGCAAGCAGTTCGCGCGGCACGCCCTGCTTCTTGAAGTCATGGAAAGTAACATCGTGGCCGTGCTCCGCCAGCCAGGTGCGGGCTTTCTTGACGGTGTCGCAGTTGGGAATGCCGAACAGGGTGATGGTCATGGGCGTGGTTCGTCGTGCCCGCGCGGGTGCGGGTTTGGGGGTATTTTGGGAAGGCGCAAGGGTAGCACAGCTAACGGGGCATGCGCAGGTGCTCACTTTGACACGATGGTCCAGTTCGAGTTATTGCACAGGGCGCGGTCCGGCAGCGGCCGTCCACGTTCAGTTGTTGAGCGTAAATTCCGTGAACGACGCCGCCGACGGGTCGCTACCCGGCTGTTGCGGTTGCTCCGTCTGCGTCTGGCTTTCCGGTCCATTGTTGAGCAGCCAGAGCAGGTTGGTGGCCGAATCGGCGTTGGCCAGCGCTTCTTCCTGGGTCACCAGGCCATCCTTGACCAGCTTGAACAGCGCGGTCTCGAACGATTGCGAACCCGGCGACAGGCTCCGGTCCATCGCATCCTTGATCTGGCCAATCTCGCCTTGTTCGATCAGGTCGGCAATGTAGCGGGTATTGAGCATGACTTCCACCGCCGCCTGGCGCTGGCCGCCGGCGCTGGACTTGACCAGGCGCTGCGAGACGATCGCCTTCACGCTCGACGACAAATCCTGCAGCAGCGCCGCGCGGTTCTCGATCGGATAGAAACTGATGATGCGGTTCAGCGCGTTGTAGCTGTTATTGGCGTGCAGGGTCGCCAGTACCAAGTGGCCCGATTGCGCGTAAGCCAGCGCCGCCGCCATGGTTTCCTTGTCGCGGATCTCGCCGATCAGGATGCAGTCCGGCGCCTGGCGCATGGAGTTGCGCAGGGCGGTGCCGAAGCTGGCGGCGTCGCTGCCGATCTCGCGCTGGTTGACGATCGATTTCTTGTTCTTGAACAGGTATTCGATCGGGTCTTCCAGCGTCAGGATATGCCCGGGGCGCTGTTCGTTGCGGTGATCCAGCATCGAGGCGATGGTGGTCGATTTGCCCGAGCCGGTAGCGCCCACGATCAGCAGCAGGCCGCGCTTTTCCATGATCAGTTCGGACAGGGTAGGGGGCAGGCCCAGTTCGCCGATCGGCGGGATCGTCGCCGGCACGTAGCGGAACACCGCCGAAATCGAGCCGCGCTGGCGAAACGCGGACAGGCGGAAGCGCCCGAGATTGGGCACCGAGACACCCAGGTTGAGCTCGTTCTCGCGGTCGAGCTCGGTCATCTGTTCGGGGGAGGCGATTTCCGACAGCAGCGCGATGATGTTGTCGGGTTCGAGACGATGCTGGTTGATCGGGATGAGGTTCCCGTTGATCTTGATATGTACCGGCGAGTTCACGGCGAAGAACATGTCGGACGCGTTCTTCTCCTTCATTAACTGGAACAGGCGGTCCATGGGCATCGTCGTCTCCTTGATGTGGTGCTGCGTTCAGTCGCCGCGCAGCAGGTCGTTGATCGCGGTCTTCGAGCGCGTCTGCGCATCGACGCGCTTGACGATGACGGCGCAGTACAGGCTGTACTTGCCGTCGCTAGAGGGCAGGCTGCCCGAGACCACCACCGAACCGGAAGGCACGCGGCCGTAGCTCACCTCGCCGGTCTCGCGGTTGTAGATCTTGGTCGACTGGCCGATGTACACGCCCATCGAGATCACCGAGTTCTCTTCGACGATCACGCCTTCGACGATTTCGGAGCGGGCGCCGATGAAGCAGTTGTCTTCGATGATGGTCGGATTGGCCTGCATCGGTTCGAGCACGCCGCCGATGCCGACCCCGCCCGACAGGTGGACGTTCTTGCCGATCTGGGCGCAGGAGCCGACAGTGGCCCAGGTATCGACCATCGCGCCTTCGTCGACGTAGGCGCCGATATTGACGTAGGACGGCATCAGCACCACGTTCTTGCCGATAAAGCTGCCGCGACGGGCAACCGCCGGCGGCACCACGCGGAAGCCGCCCTGGGCGAAGTCTTCGGCGCTGTAGTCGGCGAACTTGGTCGGCACCTTGTCGTAGAACTGCATGCCCCCGCCACCGGCCACCGGCACGTTGTTCTCGAGGCGGAACGACAGCAGCACGGCTTTCTTGATCCACTGGTTCACGACCCAGCTGCCGCTATCTTTCTGCGCCACCCGCAAGGTGCCGGCATCCAGGCCGGCAAGCACGTGGGCGACCGCGTCGCGCACTTCGGCAGAAGCGTTGGACGGGCTGATCTCGGCGCGCTGTTCCCACGCCGTGTCGATGATGGTCTGGAGTTGTTGGGTCATGATGATTTTCAGTGAAGGTGAATCGAAATGCGAAAATGGCGCCGGTGCTCAAGCCAGGCGCTTGCAGAACTCGACAATGCGGTTGGCCGCATCGAGTCCTTCGTCGACGCCGGCGACCAGCGCCATGCGGATACGGTCGCGGCCGGGATTGACGCCGCACGCTTCACGCGCCAAGTAGCTGCCCGGCAGGACCGTGACATTATATTCGGCGTACAGGCGGCTGGCGAAATCGAGGTCGGACAGCCCTGTGCGGCGCACGTCGGCCCACAGGTAAAAGCCCGCATCGGGCAGTTCGACATCCATCACCTGCTGGAGCAGCGGGGTGATCAGCCTGAACTTCTCGCGGTACAGTGCGCGATTTTCCTGCACGTGGTGCTCGTCGTTCCAGGCCGCGATCGAGGCCGCCTGCACGGGAGGCGACATGGCGCCGCCGCTATAGGTGCGGTAGAGCAGGAACTTCTTCAGCACCTGCGGGTCGCCCGCCACAAAGCCCGAGCGCATGCCCGGCACGTTCGAGCGCTTCGACAGACTGGAGAAAACGACCAGGTTGGCATACGGGTGCGCGCCGCGGCTGCGCCCCAGCTGGTGCGCCGCTTCCAGCGCGCCCAGCGGTGGTGTCGCGCCGCAGTAAATCTCGGAATAGCACTCGTCGGCCGCGATCACGAAACCGTGACGGTCGGACAGCGCAAAGAGCTGCTCCCAGTCGTCCAGTCCCAGCACGGCGCCGGTCGGATTGCCCGGCGAGCAGACGTAGAGCAGCTGCACGCGCGGCCAGACAGCATCGGGCACGCTGGCGAAATCGGGCGCGAAATTGCGGCCCGGTTCGGAGTTCACGTAGTACGGCTCGGCGCCGGCCAGGTAGGCCGCGCCTTCGTAGATCTGGTAGAACGGATTGGGACTCATCACCAGCGCGCCGCCGTGTGCGTGGCCGCGCCCTGCCGCCACCACGCACTGGGCGATCGCGAACAGCGCTTCGCGCGAGCCGTTCACCGGCAGCACCATGGTGGCCGGGTCGATCGGGGGGATGCCATAGCGGCGTTCCAGCCAGCTGGCGATTGCCGCGCGCAGCGGTTCGCTCCCGATGGTGCTGGGGTAGCTGGACAGGCCTGCCATCGCATGCATCAGCGCCTTTTCGATCAAGGCGGGTGTCGGATGCTTTGGCTCGCCGATGCCCAGGCTGATCGGGCGATAGGCTGGGTTCGGGGTCGTGCCGGCGAACAGCTGGCGCAGGCGTTCGAACGGGTAGGGATGGAGCTGGTCGAGATGTGGGTTCACGTCGATAACCGGTGGGGGCGCGGGGCGCTGTCGATAGTGCGTCAATTATAGCCCTTGCAAGACAAGCTGGCTGACGCCTGCCCGGGCCGGTCTTGCGGCGCGCCCGCCAGCTGCATACATTCGACAGGCTGGCAGCGGCTAGCGCATCAGCGCCTGGTGCATCGCATCCCATGCATAGCCCGCGCCCAGCGCCAGCACCCTGTTGCGTCCGGCGGCCTTGGCGTCGTACATGGCGCGGTCGGCGGCCAGAAACAGCGAGCCGAGCTCGTCAAAGCTGGTCGGCACCATGGTGGCGGCGCCCACGCTGACGGTGACGACATCGAGGGTGCTCGAGCGCGGGTTCGGCACGCCCAGGCGTTGCACGTCGGCGCGGATCGCCTCGGCCAGCTTGGCAGCGCCCTCCAGCGGGGTTTCGGGCAGCAGCAGCAGGAATTCCTCGCCGCCGTAGCGCGCCGCCAGGTCGGTGGCGCGCAGTGCGTGCCCCTGCAGCGTACTGGCCACGGCCTGCAGGCACTGGTCGCCGGCAGCGTGGCCGAACTGGTCGTTGTAGAGCTTGAAGTGATCGACGTCGATCACCAGCAGCGACAGCGGCCGCGCCGAACGCAGCGCGCGCTGCCATTCCTGCTCGAGACAGGCATCGAAATGACGGCGGTTGGCTATGCCGGTGAGCGGGTCGGCCAGCGCGGCGCGCTGCAGCGCATCGGCCGATTGCTTGTGGTGGGTGATGTCGTGCAGCAGGGCCACCCACAGCTGCTCGCCAGTAGTCAGCGGCGACAGGTTCAGGTCCATGGCGCGCAGGCTGCCATCGGGCTGGTGCAGCAGTACTTCGCGGGTGCCGCGCTGGCGAGGGTGCACGCTGTCGGTGTCGAACCAGGCGGCGACATCGCTGGCGCCAGGCTCGGCCAGCAGCTCTGCCAGCGGGCGGCCAGACAGCTCGAGGTCGGTATGGCCCAGGCAGCGTTCGCTGGCCGGATTCGCATACTGGATGCGGCCGTCCTGGCCGAGCAGCACCAAGCCTTCGTCCATGCCGTCGACGATCATGCGCAGGCGTTTGACCTGCTGCGTATTCGACTGGCTGGCCGAGCGAATCTGCAGCTGGGCCCGGACCCGGGCACAGACTTCGGGCAGGCGCAGCGGCTTGGCAATGTAGTCGGCAGCGCCGCGCTCGAAGCCGGCCACGATGTCATCGGTGTCGGAGCAGGCGCTCACAAAAATTACCGGGATATCGGCGGTGGCGGGGTGGTTCTTGAGGCGGCTGCAGGTTTCCAGGCCATCCAGGCCGGGCAGCATGACGTCGAGCAGGATCAGGTCGGGCTGGACTCGCTCGGCAAGCTCGATGGCGCGCTCGCCGGAAATGGCGACGCAAGTTCGGTAACCTTCGCCGCGCAATATGTCCTGCAGCAGCCCGAGGCTGGCGGGCGCGTCGTCAACGATCAGGATCGCTGCCTGGCGTGCTGGAGCCGGGATTGCGAAGGCAGGATGATTCATGCTGTAAGAGGGTCGAGGCCGGTTTAAATCGAGGGAGATCATACCTCCATCAACTTCAATTGCGGCAACTATCGTTTCTCTGTGAGACAGCACTGTTGCAACACTACAACTAGCAGTTGGCCGGGGCCAGCGACCTGCGGTCGCCATGCGGGCAGCCGAGCCGCCCGCATGGTCGCGGCAGACCCGGCTTACAGCATGTCGGCGATCAGCTTGCCGAGAACGGCGATGCCTTCGCGGATACGCTCCGGCGGCACCGTCACGAAGGACAGGCGCAGCGTGTTGCTGGCCGGGTCGTTGGCGTAGAAGGGCGCGCCCGGCACGAAGGCCACGCGTGCGGCCAGCGACTGGTCGAGCAGCTTCATGGCGTCGATGCTCTTGGGCAGGGTCACCCAGATGAACATGCCGCCCTCGGGCTTGGTCCAGCTTACGCCGGCCGGGAAGTGCTCGGCCATGGCGTCAAGCATGACCTGGCACTGGTCGCCGTAGAGCTGGCGGATGGTCGGGATATGCTGGTCCAGGAAGCCGTCCTTGATCACTTCGTACACCACCATCTGGGTCAGCTGGGCGGTATGCAGGTCGGCCGCCTGCTTGGCCAGCTCGAGGCGGCGTACCAGCGGCAGCGGCGCGCAGACATAGCCCAGGCGGATGCCTGGGGTCAGCACCTTGGAGAACGAGCCCATGTAGATGACGCCGTCCGGGTTCATGGCCACCATCTTCGGCATCGGCTCGCCTTTATAGCTCAGGGCGCCGTATGGATCGTCCTCGATCAGCGGAATGCCGAAGCGGGCGCAGGTCTCGACCAGTTCGTGGCGGCGTTCGAGCGACAGCGAGCGGCCGGTCGGGTTCTGGAAGTTCGGCAGCGAATACAGCATGCGGGCGCCATCGGCCACGGCCGCGATCGACGACGGCACCAGGCCATCGTCGTCGGTGTCGACCGATTTGAATTCTGGACGGTAGACCGAAAAGGCTTGCAGCGCGCCCAGGTAGCTCGGCGTCTCGACCAGCACACGACTGCCTTCATCGACCAGCACCTTGCCCAGCAGGTCGAGTGCCTGCTGCGAGCCCGAGGTCATCAGGATCTGTTCCGGCAGGATGCGGCTGCCTTCCGTGGAGAGCGAGTTCGCGATCCATTCCCGCAAGGGGGCGTAGCCATCGGTCGGTCCATATTGCAGGGCCACTTTGCCGGCTTCGCTCAGCACCTTGTCGTAGGCAGCCTTCATGCGCTCGACCGGGAAAGTGGCTGGCGACGGCAGGCCGCCGGCGAAGGAGGTGATCTCCGGGCGCTGGGTGATTTTCAGGATTTCGCGGATGAACGAGCTTTGCAGCTGCTGCGCGCGCTCCGAAAATTGCCACTGGATAGGATTTGGATTCTCGATTTTCATACTGTTCTCACTGACAGGAAGGGGCCGCACGGTAGTGCCGGGCCATTATAAAGCACGCCGGATAGGCGGCTTCCGGAAGGGCCGGGCCGGATAGGCCCAGCCCGCAAACAAACCTGGCGTGTTACGCGACTTCGACGATCATTTCGATTTCGACGCAGGTCCCACGCGGCAGCGAAGCCACGCCAAAGGCCGAGCGGGCGTGCTTGCCGGCCTCGCCGAACACCTCGCCGATCAGTTCCGAACAGCCGTTGGTAACCAAATGCTGTTCGTTGTATTCCGGGGTGGACGCCACCAGGCTCATGACCTTGACGATGCGCTTGACGCGGCTCAGGTCGCCGCCGACGGCTTCTTGCAGCGTGCCCATCAGGTCAATCGCGACCGAGCGCGCGGCAGCCTGGCCGTCGGCGGTAGTCTTGTCGCGTCCCAGGATGCCAGCGTCCGGCGCGCCGTCCGCTTTCTTGGCGATATGGCCCGACAGGAAGACCAGGTTGCCGGTCTGCACATACATCACGTAAGCGGCGGCCGGGGTGGCCGGCGCGGCCAGGGTGATGTTCAGTTCTTTGAGTTTGTCGTAGACGGACATGGGGTTCCAGATAGCAGTGAATGAAGGCGATATTGTACGTCCAGCCAGGCGCTGCCGACATGCCTGGTGCCGTAATAAGTCGCGGGACCCTGGTCTCGACCCGCAGGTCCGGATAAAATAAATGCAACATTGCCTGGAGCAAACAGGCCTTGAAATGTTCTATGCCATCCCTATATGGCTGCAATCCGTTATTGTCTTTATTCAACCTGAACCACCACGAGGAATACCATGGCCGTCGCCGAAAAAGAAACCCTTGGCTTCCAAGCAGAAGTAAAACAGCTGCTGCAACTGATGATCCACTCCTTGTACTCGAACAAGGAAATCTTTCTGCGCGAACTGATCTCGAACGCCTCCGATGCCGCCGACAAGCTGCGCTTCGAGGCGATCAACAACGACGCCCTGTATGGCAACGATCACGAGCTCAAGATCAAGGTGGCGTTTGACAAGGAAGCGCGCACTATCACGATTTCCGACAACGGCATCGGCATGAGCCGTGACGAAGTGATCTCGCACCTGGGCACCATCGCCAAATCGGGCACCAAGGAATTCTTCTCCAAGCTCTCGGGCGACCAGCAGCACGACGCGGCCCTGATCGGCCAGTTCGGCGTGGGCTTCTACTCGGGCTTCATCGTGGCCGACAAGATCGTCGTCAACACCCGCCGCGCCGGCGTCTTCGCTTCTGAAGGCGTGCGCTGGGAGTCGAGCGGCGAGGGCGACTACAGCATCGAGCCGATCGAAAAAGCCTCGCGCGGCACCGACGTGGTCCTGCACCTGCGCGAGGGCGAAGACGAGCTGCTGTCGGCGTGGAAGCTCAAGGGCATCATCCGCAAGTATTCCGACCATATTTCGCTGCCGATCGTAATGCAGAAAGAAGAATGGGACGAAGAGCAGAAGCAGACGGTGTTGAAGGACGAGTTCGAGACCGTCAACCAGGCCAGCGCGCTGTGGGCCCGTAACCGTTCCGACATCACGGCTGAACAGTACAACGAGTTCTACAAGCACGTCTCGCACGACTTCCAGGAGCCCCTGACCTATACCCATAACCGGGTCGAAGGCCGCAGCGAGTACACCCAGCTGCTGTTCGTGCCGAGCCATGCACCGTTCGACCTGTGGGACCGCAACAAGCGTGCCGGCATCAAGCTTTACGTCAAGCGTGTGTTCATCATGGACGACGCCGAGCAGTTGATGCCGACCTACCTGCGCTTTATCAAGGGCGTGATCGATTCGAGCGACCTGCCGCTGAACGTCTCGCGCGAGATCCTGCAAGAGTCGCGTGACGTCAAGGTGATCCGTGAGGGCTCGACCAAGCGCGTGCTGGGCATGCTCGAAGAAATGGCGAATGCGGACGAACAGGCCGGCCGCGACAAGTACCAGACCTTCTGGAAGGAGTTCGGCCAGGTACTCAAGGAAGGTATCGGCGAAGACGCGACCAACAAGGACCGCATCGCCAAGCTGCTGCGTTTTGCCTCGACCTCGAACGAATCGAGCGAGCAGACGGTGTCGTTTGCCGACTACATCGCCCGCATGAAGGAAGGCCAGGACAAGATCTATTACGTAACGGCCGACAGCTTCAACGCCGCCAAGAACAGTCCGCACCTTGAAATCTTCCGCAAGAAGGGCGTCGAAGTGCTGCTCATGACCGACCGCGTCGACGAGTGGATGCTGTCCTTCCTGAACGATTTTGACGGCAAGGAATTGGTGTCGGTGGCCAAGGGCGGCCTGGATCTCGGCTCGCTGGAAGACGAGGCTGAAAAGAAGGAGCATGCCGAGCTTGAGTCGGGCTACAAGGAGCTGGTCGAGAAGATGAAGGCAACGCTGGGCGACAAGGCCAAGGACGTACGCGTGACGTTCCGCCTGACCGATTCGCCGGCCTGCCTGGTGGCAGACGAGAACGAACTGTCGGGTAACCTGATGCGCATGCTCAAGGCGGCCGGCCAGGACGCGCCGGAGTCCAAGCCCATCCTCGAGATCAATCCGAACCACCCGCTGGTCACGCGCCTGAAATACGAAGATGCGAACGGCGCGCGCTTTGGCGACTGGTCGCACATCCTGTTCGACCAGGCCATGCTGGCCGAAGGCGGCAGCCTGAGCGATCCGGCGGCGTTCGTAAAGCGCCTGAACGACATGTTGCTGGCGACCGCGGTGTAATGCATCGTCAACGCTGCTAGTGCAACCGGGGCTTGGGCCCCGGTTTTTTTTGGCGCTGTCACCGTTGACTATGGATGACTCCGAATGCGATGCGCAGCAAGTGCTCGACGGAAGTGATCCGCCCGCCATCAAGTGCCCAATGCCACCCCAGGTAGTTGGGCAGCCAACGCGAGGCAACCCCGTGGAACCGCGCCAGCCACTGGCGCAAGCGCCGGTGGTAGGCGTTGACGTTCTGGACATGGATCGCGCCCCCCTTACTGAACCGAACCCGCTCGCCGGAGCGCAGGTTGACCGCCTGGTGGGCGATGCCCTGCTGGCGGGCAAACGCACGGTAGGCGGCATGCGAATCGGTGACCAGGAGCGCTTGCGGGGCCAGCTTCGGCAACAGGTGTTGCACGAGTTGGGCTACCTTCAGCGCGCCGCGTCCGGTAACGGCATCGATGGTCTGACCACTGCGGTCGCGCGCGACCAGGATGCAGTCGAGGTGGCGTGAGATACCGGGCAGGCTGGCCCGCCCGCCTCGCTTGCACGGCGGGCGATCAAGTCTGCGCGAGCCTTTTTGCGATTCGAGTAAAAACATTTCGTCGGCTTCAACGATGCCGCCGAGCTGCGCTGGACGGTCATGCTTGACCCGGTCCAGGAAGCGATGACGCCAGCGAAATGCCGTATTGCGATGGACGCCAACCCGCTTGGCGGCGTCGCGCACCGGCCGGGAATCGAGCACGGCGCCGAGGTAGTCGAGCCACTTGCCGCGCAGCCTGAGCCGCGCCAGCGGCGTGCCGCTCAGGTCATTAAACGTGCGCCGGCACTGGCAGCAGCGAAAGCGTTGCAGGTCGTTGGCCTGGCCGTGGCGGTGGTAGCGCTGGCAGCCGCATTCAGGACAGCGCCGCCCTGCGGAACGTATCTGCCCAATCAGGGCGACTGCCCGGTCGAGGCCAGCTGCGGGATGCAGGGCATCGAGCGCCTGCAGCCGCTGGGCCTGGTTGAGCATGGGAAGCTGGGCAAACAGCTTGGCAAACCGTGGCGCTTTCATCTACCACTCCCTATCGAGATCGACAGGGGTTGGACCGCAATTTTGCTCAGCAGTTCAGCTCAGCAGTTCAATGCTCATCCATAGCTAATGGGTACAGCGCCTTTTTTTTCGCCTTTATCTCTCAGCAGCGTGGTCGGAACCTCTGCCCCAGATGAGATGCTCACAGGTGGCGCACCATGGCGGGCGGCGTGATCCAGTTGTCGTTACGGCCGTCGAGATAGCGCACCGGGGCCGCGGCAAGTTCCTCAGGCGAAGCGTTGTCGAGGCAGGCGAGGATGACCGCATAAAATGCTCCCAACAGCGCAGATTCTCCGGTTGAGAAAGTATGGATGCCGCAGTGGCCGCAAAAATAATGGGCGTCGCGGCGCGAGCCATACCGGTATTCGCGCAGCGCCCCCTGGCCGCCATGCAAGCGGAAAGCATCGCCAGACAATTGCGCAGCCCAGAACCGCATCTTGGTGCAGACCGTGCAGTTGCACTTGATCGTGCCGCGTGCAAGATCGATGTCCGCTTCGAATTTCACTGTTCCGCAGTGGCAGCTGCCCTGGTAGGTTTTCATGGCGTCTCCGACCTCCATGCCTGCGCGGTAATGTCATGAACCGCCACCAGCTGCGCATTCCAGGTCTCGATGCCCCTGTAGCGCATGCCCAGCCGTTCCATCACCCGGATCGAATCGCTGTTTTCGGGATTGCAGATTGCCACTAGTAATGGCGCTTCCAGCGCGTCGAAAGCGAATGCAGCCATGCGTCTTGCGGCCTCGCTTGCGTAGCCGCGTCCCCAGCGATCCGGGCGCAGGCGCCAACCGATTTCATGCGCATTGGCCGGATCGTGGCCAAGGTGCTGGATGCAGCCGGCGCCGACCAGTTCGCCGCTTTCCTGCTCGAGGATGCTCCACCACGAATACCCGATGCTGCGCCAGCGTCCCTGCACGCGCTCGATCATGGCCGTCGTTTCTTCAGGTGTTTCGGGCTTGCCGTTGATCAAGCGCATGACTGCCGGATCGGAGTTCAACACGCGCAGGCCGGCGTAGTGCCCAGAACAGACTGGCTCCAGGCGCAGGCGTGCGGTCGTCAGCGTGGTCATGCCGTGTCCCCGTTCACTGCGCAAGCTGGTCGCAGAAATGCTGCAGCAGGCGCTCGCCCTCGGGCCAGGCGCCATGGCCGGATTCGACATTGACGTGGCCGACCTCGCCGAGATTCACCAGCCGGCTGCCCCAGCCCGACGCCAGGGCTTGCGCACGGTCAGGGGTGATATAGGGATCGTTGGCGCTGGCCAGCACCACGCTCGGAAAGGGCAGCGGCGCCATCGGAATCGGTGCGAAGCCGTTGATGGGTGCCGGATAGCTGGGCGCTTCCACATCGCTCGGCGCCACCAGGAAGGCGCCGGCCGCCTTCAGCGGCGAACCGCTCTGCGCCCAGTGCGCCACCAGCAGGCAGCCCAGGCTGTGCGCAACCAGGATCGGGGCGCCCTGGCAGGCAGCGATGGCGGCATCGAGTTCGGCCACCCATTCTTCGCGATCGGGGCAGTTCCAGTCGCGGTGCGCGGCCTTGATCCATTGCGGGTGACGGGCCTGCCACTGGGTTTGCCAGTGTTCGGGACCGGAATTGCACAGGCCTGACAGGATCAGTACATCGCAGTTCATTGCGCCTCCGCTGTTGGACAAAGTGGTATCCGATTGTACGTCGAAAGCCTGGGGGGCAGAGTTCGCTGCACTGGGCTTTCGAGCCGCGTTGCTGCTTGAGGACATTTACAGATCGCCGTAGGCTGCCTATACTAATTGCCAGCATGAAATAAATTACTTTTCACCACCAACCTAGGATCCGCCATGAAAAAGATTGTCCTCGCCATTGTGATCGCCGGCTTCGCTTCAGCAGTCGCGGCCACTCCCGCAAAAAAGCAATGCCTGGCCATTTGCCCGCCGGTAGAGGAGCAGATTGAACAGACCGAGCCATCCTGGCCTGAAGACATGGCACCGATGTGGGCGGAAGAGGTCGCCGCCGATCCATTCGCAGCCCCGCAAGACTGACGCCGGTGCCGGACCGGGAAGCCTGGCTTGCCGGTCCGGCCCAGGCCAGACTCTGCATGAAAACAATTTCCGCTTAAAGCTCTGTTCGCAAGGAAAACAGTTCCGGGAACAGCACCACGTCGAGCATCTTGCGCAGGTAGCTGGCGCCCGAGGTGCCGCCGGTTCCCTGCTTGAAGCCGATGATGCGTTCTACCGTGGTCACATGGCGGAAGCGCCAGAACCGGAAGGCCGTCTCCAGGTCGACCAGTTTCTCGGCCAGCTCATACAGTGCCCAATGGTGCCCGGTGTCCTGGTAGACCCCGAGCCACGCGGCCATGACGCTGGCGTCGGATGCGGTCGGCCGGGTCCAGTCGCCTGCCAGGCGCGCCGGCGCCACCGCGAAGCCGCTGCGCGCCAGCAGCATCACGCATTCGTCGTAGACCGAGGGAGTATGCAGTTCGCGCTCCAGGATGGCGTGCGCCTCGGGGAATTTCTCGTGCACGCCGACCAGGGCCGCATTCTTGTTGCCCAGGATGAACTCGAGCTGACGGTACTGAAAGGACTGGAAGCCCGACGAGGCGCCCAGGTAGGGACGGATCGCGGTGTATTCGGGCGGCGTCATGGTCGCCAGCACGTCCCAGGCATGCACCAGCTGGTCCATGATGCGTGCCACCCGCGCCAGCATCTTGAAGGCCGGCGGCAGATTGTTCTCGCGCAGGTTCTGGCGCACCGCCTGCATCTCGTGCAGCATCAGCTTGATCCACAACTCGCTGGTCTGGTGCTGGATGATGAACAGCATCTCGTTGTGGTTGGGCGAAAGTGGGTGTTGGGCCGACAGGATCTGGTCCAGCCCCAGGTAGTCGCCATAGCTCATCGACTCCTTGAAGTCGAGTTTGGCGCCATGCCATTCGGCGCCCTGGCCTGCATTGCCGTCGTTTCCGGCGCTCAGCGGGCAGCCGGCGCGGGGTTTGGCTTGCTCGTTCATGCCCGCTCCTTCACGTGACTGCGCCGCGCTCGAGCGCCAGGTCGTAGGCCCCGCGCTCGAGGATGTCGCGCAGGATCGCGACCGCATCCCACACATCGGCATACCCCGTGTACAGCGGCGTGAAGCCGAAGCGCATGATTTCCGGCTCGCGGTAGTCGCCGATCACGCCGCGCTCGATCAGTGCCTGCATCACCGCATAGCCGTGCGGATGGGTGAAGCTGACATGGCTGCCGCGCCGCGCATGCTCGCGCGGCGTGACCAGGCCGAGCCGATGGCCGGCACAGGTCGATTCGACCAGGTCGATGAACAGGTCGGTCAGCGCCAGCGATTTCTCGCGGACCGCGGCCATCGAGGTCTGCTCGAACAGCTCCAGCCCGCACTCGACCAGCGCCAGCGACACCACCGGCTGGGTGCCGCACAGCGCCCGGCCGATGCCATCCGCCGGCGCGAAGCCGGGCGCCATTGCAAACGGCCTGGCATGGCTCCACCAGCCGGTCAGCGGGTGGGCAAAGCGCTCCTGGTGGCGTTGCGGCACCCAGATAAAGGCCGGCGCGCCGGGGCCGCCGTTAAGGTATTTATAGGTGCAACCCACCGCGAAGTCGGCCTGCGCCGCGTGCAGGTCGAGCGGTACCGCGCCGGCCGAATGGGCCAGGTCCCAGAGCGCCAGCGCGCCATGCGCATGCGCATGGCGGGTCAGTTGCGCCATGTCGTGCTGGTAGCCGGTGCGGTAGTTGACGTGGGTGAGCATCAGCACCGCGCAGTCGGCATCGATCGCCCCAAACAATTCTTCGGCCGAGTCGACCAGGCGCACGCGGTAGCCGCGCTCGAGCCACTGCGCCAGGCCTTCGGCCATATAGATGTCGGTCGGGAAATTACTGCGCTCGGTAACGATGGTGCGGCGCGCTGCACCGGGGCCGTTCGCCTGCAGGCGCAGCGCGGCGGCCAGCGCCTTGAACAGGTTGAGCGAGGTGGTGTCGGTGACGACGACTTCGCCATCGAGCGCGCCAATCAGCGGCGCCAGCCGGTTGCCAAGGCGCTTGGGCAGGTCGAACCAGCCGGCCGAGTTCCAGCTCTTGATCAGGTCATTGCCCCATTCCCGCGCCACCACGTCCTGGGCGCGCTGCAGGGTCGCTCGCGGGCGGGCGCCGAGCGAATTGCCGTCGAGGTAGACAACGCCCGGCGGCAGCTCGAAGCAGTCGCGCAGCGCGCGCAGCGGGTCGCGTTCGTCGCGCGCCACGCAGGCATCGCGGGTAACAGGCGTGGAACAGTCAAGGCGCATGCAAAGGCTTTCGGTAGGCGTGGTTAAGCCCCGCAGTGTAGCAAGAACCTGCCGTCCCCGCCCGGCTTTGTTGGTTCAAAGATAACGTTTATGCAGAAGCCGAAATAGTTTGAAAATTTTTTTCAAACAAGCCTCAAGTTTCCGAAAGACCTGCCGTTACCCTGATCAGAAGCGCGGTAATGGGGCTGGAAAAATATTTTCAACAAACCCTCAAGTTCCTGTAGGGCGCTCCGTTAAAGAAGAGAAGTGTGGGTAGTTGCAGGTGTTGAAAAATATTTTGCGAAAACCCTCAAGTTCTCGAAAAGCTTGACGTAAATCGTAGCAAGCGCACGACAGCGACCGTTCAGTCGCACGAAATTTAGCCCCGGATTTCTGATCCGAGGCAACTCCTCCAGCCCCTGTTTTCATAGGGGCAACATAGTGATCCGGCAGGGTTTGTCAGACAAACTCCTACGGGTCATGTCCGTCATTATCGGACGCAAAATACAGACTCCGTCCAATTCCTCAAAAGTTGCTCCACGGTCAGAATCTATCTCATCGGCAACACGCAAGTCGCCGACATAACGGATACCGGAGATAAAAATGACGATGAACGACATGATGGCTGAAATTCGCGACGCAAACCTGAGCTACCTGATGCTTGCGCAGCAGATGATCCGTGCCGACAAAGTCACCGCCATCTTCCGTCTCGGCGTCTCGGCCGACATCGCTGACCTGATCGAAGGCATGAGCAATGCCCAGATCCTGAAGCTTGCTGGCGGCAACATGATGCTGGCCCGCTTCCGTTTCGACGACACCGCCATCCTGTCGATGTTGACCAGCCACACCAAGGACCGCAGCCTGGCCCAGTCGCACGCAGCCATCCTGATGGCCGGCCAGCCAGCTGAAGAGATCGTATAATCCCGCTCATGCGGTCCCGCCGGGGCCGCCATGCAGGTAGCGCGTAAGCGGGAGCAGCAATGAGCAAGAAAAGCGTCGTATCCGAAGCGCAGGAAATCGGGCTCGCCATCGAGCTTATCAACCTGGGCGCGCGCCTCCAGTTGCTCGAAACCGAAGTCTCCCTCTCCCGCGAGCGCCTGCTCAAGCTCTACAAAGAGCTCAAGGGCGTGTCTCCGCCCAAGGGCATGCTGCCGTTTTCCACGGACTGGTTCCTGACCTGGCAGCCGAATATCCATTCCTCGCTGTTCATTAATATCCATAACTTCCTGGTCGAGCACGCTGGTGCTAGCGGCATCCAGGCGGTCATGAAAGCCTACAAGCTCTACCTCGAACAAATGCCGCCCGAGCCAGGCGAAGAGCCGCTGCTGTCGCTCACGCGGGCCTGGACGCTGGTGCGCTTCTTCCAGAGCGGCATGCTGGTGCTGGCCCCGTGCGGCAAATGCCAGGGCAAGTTCATTGTCAACGCACTGGACTTGAATGCCGACTACCAGTGCGGCCTGTGCCACATGCCTTCGCGCGCCGGCAAGACGCGCAAGGCCAAGGACGCCAAGGACGCCAGGGACGCCAGGGATGCCAAGGACGCGCAGGATGCCAGGGATGCCGCCGCGGGTCTGTAGGGCGATCCGCGCGTGAAGCCCGCCGTTGCGGCGCTGCTGCTGCAGCTGGCAGCCTTTCCCCTGACGCTGGCAAGCGTCTACCTGCTCGCCAGCGCCGGCCTGCCCATGTCCTATCTGGTAGTTGCCATCGTGCAGGGCGCGATTGCCGCCGGCCTGACCTGGTGGCGCGCACTGGCCAGTTGGTGGCGAGCGATCCAGCTGCTGTTTCCGCTGGCGCTGCTGGGCACGGCCCAGCTGGCGATCCCGCCGGCCGTTTTCCTCGCCATCTTCTTGTTCCTGCTGCTGCTCTACTGGTCCACTTACCGGACCCAGGTGCCGTATTACCCTTCAAGCCGGCGCGTGTGGGATGCGGTGGCAGGCCTGCTGCCGCCCTCCGGGCCGGTGCGCGTGATCGACATCGGCAGTGGCCTGGGAGGCCTGGTGCTGGATCTGCAGGCGCGCCGGCCCGGCGTCGAGGCCAGCGGCATCGAGCTGGCGCCGCTGCCCTGGTTCATCAGCCGCATGCGGGCGCTGGCCGCCGGCAGCCGCGCCCGGTTCATGCGCGGCGACTACGAACGCCTCGACTTTTCCCGCTTCGATGTGATCTTTGCCTACTTGTCTCCGGCCGCCATGCCGGCATTGTGGCGCAAGGCCGCGCGCGAGCTGCGGCCGGGCGCGATCCTGCTCAGTTACGAATTCGGCATCGACGATCGCGTGCCGAACCGTACCGTCTATCCCACAGAGGGCGGCCCAGCCCTGCATATCTGGCACTTTTAGACGACAAACGGGGCCTTTTTGCTTGCCCGGGGAGCGTTCTCCCGCTAGAGTGGTTCCCTGCGTCAACTTTGCTTGAAATCACTTTTTTTAGATTTACTTGTTTGCGTCGGCCGGTCACTATGTGCGGCGACTCTGGAGCGAATTTCCCTTGCTAGTCCTTCTCGGTTACCTCATCGTCTGTGCCTGCGTCTTTGGCGGCTTCGCCCTGGCCGGCGGCCACCTTGCCTCGCTGTGGCAGCCGATCGAGCTCTTGATGATCGGCGGCGCCGCCTTCGGCGCCTTCTTCGTTGGCAATACCATGAAGAACATCAAGGCGACCGTCAAGGCGTTCCCGAGCATCTTCAAGGGTTCGCACTACACGCGTGCGATGTACATGGAGCTGATGGCGCTGCAATTCGACGTACTGTCAAAAGTGCGCAAGGAAGGCCTGATGTCGATCGAAGGCGACATCGAGGCGCCCGACGCCTCGCCGCTGTTCTCGAAATACCCGGCCGTGGTGGCCGACCACCACATCATCGAATTCATGACCGACTACCTGCGCCTGATGGTCTCGGGGAACATGGACGCGATGCAGATCGAAAACCTGATGGACAACGAAATCGAGACCCACCACCACGAGGGCGCGATCCCGGCCCACGTGATCGCCAAGATCGGCGACGGATTGCCGGCCTTCGGTATCGTGGCGGCGGTGATGGGCGTGGTCCACACGATGGAATCGGTGGGCCTGCCGCCGGCCGAACTGGGGATCCTGATCGCCAAGGCGCTGGTTGGCACCTTCCTCGGCATCTTGCTCGCTTATGCTTTCGTCAGCCCGCTGGGCAATATCCTGGAGCAAAAGCTGGAAGAATCGACCAAGATGTTCCAGTGCGTGAAAGTGACGCTGCTGGCGAGCCTGAACGGCTATGCGCCGGCGCTGGCCGTGGAGTTTGGCCGCAAGGTCCTGTACTCGACCGAGCGCCCGACCTTCGCCGAGCTCGAAGAACACATCAAGAAGAAGAAGTAAGCCGCAATGCCTGTCCTCGCCACCTACCTGAAGACGGGAGCGTGCCATGGCCGATGAAGGCATGCGCCCGATCGTCGTCAAGCGCATCAAGAAGGTCGCCGCCGGCCACCATGGCGGCGCCTGGAAGATTGCCTACGCCGACTTCGTGACCGCGATGATGGCCTTCTTTCTGCTCATGTGGCTGCTCGGCTCGACCGCCAAGGGCGACCTGCAGGGCATCTCGGAATATTTTTCGACTCCGCTCAAGGTGGCGATGGCCGGCGGCTCCGGTTCGGGCGACTCGTCGTCGGTGATCAAGGGCGGCGGCACCGACCTGACCCGGCGCAATGGCCAGGTAAAAAAGGGCGACATCGACCCGAGTTCGAAAACCTATAACCTCGAAGCGGCGAAAGCGGCGGTGGCGCGCGCCGAAGCCGAGCGCCTGGAGTCGCTCAAGGCCAAGATCGAGTCGGTCATCGAAGTCAATCCGCTGCTCAAGAAATACAAGAACCAGATGCTGCTCGACATTACCAGCGAGGGCCTGCGCATCCAGATCGTGGACGAGCAGAACCGCCCGATGTTCGCGCTGGCCAAGGCCGAGGTGCAGCCCTACACGCGCGAAATCCTGAACGTGCTTGGGCTCGTGCTCAATGAAGTGCCGAACAAGATCGGTCTGTCGGGACACACCGATTCGACCCCGTATTTCAGCGACGCCGGCTACAGCAACTGGGAGTTGTCGGCAGACCGCGCCAACGCCTCGCGCCGCGAACTGGTACGCGGCGGCCTGGCCGACGCCAAGGTGCTGCGCGTGGTGGGCCTGGCCGCGGCCGCCCACCTCGACCGCGCCGACCCGTTCAATCCGATCAACCGGCGCATCAGCATCATCGTGATGAACAAGCGCACCGAAGAAGCCGTCCAGCGCGACAATGCCACCCTCGAGGTACCCGCGCAACAACCCGCAGCCCTGGCGACCGGCCAGGCGGTCACGAACTAGCGGGCCAGGAGAATGACATGACAAGAAAAAAGATACTCGGATCGCACGTGAAGCGCCTGCTGTCGGGCGTGGCCGTGCACGGTCGCAGGCACCTGACCGAAGTCGAAACCGACTTGCTGCAGACCGAACTGCTGCTGGAAGAAGCCATCGACAAGCTCACCAGCAGCTTCATGGCGATCCACACGGCGGTCGGCACGCGCCAGGAAGCGATCAACCGCCTGCTGGCGGGCGGCACGCCGAGCGCGGAGGACAGCGCCCACCTGTCCGACATGTCGGGCGAGATCGGCCAGCATGTGAACACCGCGATCACCAGCATGCAGTTCCAGGACATGACCAGCCAGCTGATCGACCGCACGCTGCGACGCGTGGCCGGCCTGCGCGAATTTCTCGGCACACTGAGCGAGCATGGCGCCGACATCGCGCCCGAGACGGATGGCGAAGAAATCGTCGAACGCCTCGGCAAGGTCAGCATGGCACTGGCGATCCAGTCGCTCGAACTGCGCAGCATGCTGCGCAAGTCGGTCGACCAGCAGCATCTCGAAAGCGGGGACATCGAACTCTTCTGAGTGCGGTGACCACAAACCCTATAACCGGTTCTCCGGACATAAAACAGCAGGAGCAAAAATGGCAAAAACGATACTCGCGGTCGACGATTCCAGTTCGCTGCGCCAGATGGTGGCGTTCAGCCTCAAGGCCGCTGGCTATAACGTGGTGGAAGCAGTCGATGGCCAGGATGGCCTCGACAAGGCCAAGCTGCAAAACGTGGACCTGGTCCTGACCGACCAGAACATGCCGCGCATGGATGGACTGGCATTGATCAAGACCCTGCGCACCTTGCCGGGCTATGCCAAGACCCCGATCCTGATGCTCACTACCGAATCATCCGACGAGATGAAGGCCAAGGGCCGCGCCGCCGGCGCCAATGGCTGGCTGGTCAAGCCTTTCGATCCACAGCGCCTGATCGAAGTCGTCAAGAAAGTCATCGGCTAATGGGCGCACCGAAGAACCTGCTGCGCTTCTCGAGCACAACTGCTTGCGCTCGCGACGGTTTTTCGATGCACCCGGTTGCGATGACGCACTGGGTTACACAAAGGATTGCATCATGACGATCGACATCAGCCAGTTTTACCAGGTCTTTTTCGACGAGGCAGAAGAACTGCTCGCCGAGATGGAGCGGCTGCTGCTGGGCGTCGATGTCGCCGCGCCCGATCCGGAAGACCTGAATGCGGTCTTTCGCACGGCGCATTCGGTCAAGGGCGGCGCATCGACCTTCGGCTTGACCGACATGAGCGAGGTCACCCACGTACTCGAGTCGCTGCTGGACCGCATCCGCAAGGGCGAGATGGCGCTGACCTCGAATCACGTGGACGCGTTCCTGGCGGCCAAGGACACCCTCAAGATGCTGCTCGACGGTCACCGCCACGGCGCGCCAGTCGACCAGGAAGCCGTGGCCAATGTGCGGATGGTGCTGCACGACCTGGCCGAGGGTCTGGTGCCGCAGGCGCCCGTGGTGGTGCCGTCCTACCTGACCGCCGAAGTCAAGACGCATCACCCGCTCGACGGCGCGCACCGCTACAAGATCGAGCTGCCGCCGGTTGACCAGCGCGACATCTGCGCGCTGGTCGATGAACTCGGCTTGATGGGCCGCGTGAAGGTCGTGCCGCTCGAAGGCGGGCGTAGCGCCATTATCATTACCACCCAGGAGAGCCTGGACGATATCATCGCGATCTGCTCGTTCGTGCTCGACCCCGACGACCTGAAGATCTTTGAGGCCCCGGCGCTGACGCCGGCGCAGCGTGCGATCGAGGCAGCCGAACGCGCGCGTATCGAGAACGATCAGGGCTATGGCTTTTTCGACGCCGACGACGACGCATCGGGCACCAGCGGCGGCGACCTGTCCGACGACGAGCGCGGCTATGGTTTCTTCCAGCCGATCGAGCAAATCCGCGCAGCAGCGGGCATTGTCGACGAAGCGCCACCTGCGCTGGCGGCATCAATGCACCGCGAGCGGATCGAAGCGTCCGAACTGGCGGCCGAAGGCTCCACCGAGCTGGCAACCGAGCTGGCGCAGGAAAAGAAGGCCGCGCGCAAGGATCCTGGCGCCGAATCCTCGTCGATCCGGGTCTCGGTCGAGAAGGTCGACCAGCTGATCAACCTGATTGGCGAACTGGTGATTACCAACGCCATGCTCGAGCAGCGCACCAGCAACCTGGACCCGATGGCCAACGAGCGGCTGCTCAATTCGATCAGCCAGCTGGGACGCAATACCCGCGAGCTGCAAGAAGCCGTGATGTCGATCCGCATGATGCCGATGGATTTCGTGTTTTCGCGCTTTCCGCGCATGGTGCGCGACCTGGCGACCAAGCTTGGCAAGAAAGTCGATTTCATCACCAACGGCGCCGCCACGGAACTGGACAAGGGCCTGATCGAGCGCATCGTCGACCCGCTGACCCACCTGGTACGCAACAGTATCGATCACGGCATCGAAATGCCGGCCGCGCGCGCCGCAGCCGGCAAATCGGAAGCAGGGCGTTTGTTCCTGTCGGCGGGCCACCAGGGCGGCAACATCGTCATCGAGGTGGCCGACGATGGCGGTGGCCTGAACCGCGAGCGGATCCTGGCCAAGGCGCTGGAAAATGGACTGGCAGTTTCCGACAACATGAGCGATTCGGATGTCTGGCAGCTGATTTTCGCGCCCGGCTTCTCCACAGCCGAACAGGTCACCGATGTTTCGGGGCGCGGCGTCGGCATGGACGTCGTCAAGCGCAACATCATGGCGATGGGCGGCACGGTAGAGATTCGTTCGGCGCGTGGCTTCGGCACCACGATCTCGATCTCGCTGCCGCTGACGCTGGCGATCCTGGACGGCATGTCGATCCGCAGCGGCGACGAAGTCTACATCCTGCCGCTGTCCTTCGTGGTCGAGTCGCTGCAGCCGGCGCCGGAAGACATCCGCGAGATCGCCGGGCGCGGCACCGTGCTCAAGGTGCGCGGCGAATACCTGCCCCTGATTCCGCTGTACCAGATGTTCGAGATCGCCGCGCGCAACACCAATCCGTCCGAAGGCATCGTCGTCATCCTCGAGACCGAAGGAAAGAAGGCGGCGCTGTTTGTCGACGAACTCGTTGGCCAGCAGCAGGTGGTGGTAAAGAACCTGGAAGCGAATTACCGCAAGGTAGCTGGCATTTCGGGCGCCACCATCCTTGGCGACGGCGGCGTCGCCCTGATCCTGGACGTGGCTGCACTGGTGCGTTCGTCGCGCCAACTGCTCGACGGCGCCGCAGTTTTTTAATAACCAATTACTTCAAGAGGACGAAACATGTCTACCGAACAGAACACCCGGATGGCTGACGGCGCCGCGCACGACGGCGCAGGCAGCGAGTTCCTGGCCTTCACCCTCGGCTCCGAGGAATACGGCATCGACATCCTGAAGGTGCAGGAGATCCGCGGCTACGAAGCGGTCACCCGCATCGCCAACGCCCCCGAATTCATCAAGGGCGTGATCAACCTGCGCGGCATCATCATTCCGGTTGTGGACATGCGCATCAAGTTCAAGCTCGGCACGCCGGTCTATGACCAGTTCACCGTCGTGATCATTCTGAACATTGGCGGGCGCATCATGGGTATGGTGGTCGACAGCGTCTCGGACGTGACCACGCTTACCCCCGACCAGATCAAGCCGGCCCCGGAAATGGGCAGCGCCTTCAATTCGGACTACATGATTGGCCTCGGTACGGTAGATGAGCGGATGCTGATCCTGGTCGATATCGACAAGCTGATGTCGTCGGGCGAGATGGGTTTGATGGACAAACTCGCTGCTTGATCGGAGGGTGTTGGCACGAGCAGCAAAACGAATCGCCCGACTCACCGGGCACACAGCATGAAGAGGCAAGCACGTGCCGCAGCAAAAAACCGATACGGTCAAGGAATTCGACTTCACCAAGAATGATTTCGAACGGGTCCGCGCGCTGATTTATCAGCGCGCCGGCATCTCGCTGGCCGACAGCAAGCAGGAAATGGTGTACAGCCGCCTGGCGCGGCGCTTGCGCGCGACCGGCATCCAGTCGTTCGTGCGTTACCTCGACGACCTGGAAGCAGGGCGCATGGGCGCCGAGTGGGAGGCGTTCACCAATGCGCTCACCACCAATCTGACCTCGTTCTTCCGCGAATCGCACCATTTTCCGCTGCTGGCCGAGCATCTGGTGGCGCTCAGGCGCAGGCAGGGAAGTGGCGCGCCGCTGACGATCTGGTGCTCGGCCGCGTCCACCGGCGAAGAGCCCTATTCGATCGCGATGACGGCCTGCGAAGCGTTCGACACGCTCACGCCGCCAGTGCAGATCATCGCCACCGACATCGATACCAACGTGCTGGCCACCGGCGCTACCGGGGTCTATCCAATGGAGCGCACCGAGAAGCTGGACGCGGCGCGCCTGAAGCGCTTCTTCATGCGCGGCAAGGGCGGCAACGAAGGCATGGCGCGCGTGCGCCCGGAGCTGCGCCAACTGGTCAACTTCCGCCAGCTCAATTTGCTGGCCGACGGCTGGCCGCTCGAAGGGCAGTTCGATGCGATCTTCTGTCGCAACGTGATGATCTACTTCGACAAGGACACCCAGCGCAGGATCCTGGCGCGCTTCGTGCCGCTGATGAAGCCGCACGCGCTGCTGTTCGCTGGCCATTCCGAGAATTTCCTGTACGTGTCGGACTCGCTGCGCTTGCGCGGCAAGACCGTGTACGAGCTTGATCCCGCCCTGCGCGCAGCCCGTTAGCATTGGTAGCGAACCATGAATAACCAGTTTGCCACCAACGTCTACTACGACCGCACCTTCGACTGCGACGCGGCCAAGATCCTCCCGGGCGAGTACTACTACACCGGCAAGAACATGCTGATCGTGACCGTGCTCGGTTCCTGCGTGTCGGCCTGCATCCGCGATCGCGTCACCGGTCTGGGCGGCATGAATCACTTCATGCTGCCCGACAGCGGCGACGTCAACAACCCGGTTTCCGCCTCGATGCGCTACGGGACCTTCGCGATGGAGATCTTGATCAACGACCTGCTCAAGGCCGGCGCGCGGCGCGACAACCTGGAAGCGAAGGTGTTCGGCGGCGGCGCGGTGCTGCGCGGCTTCACGGCGATGAACGTGGGCGAGCGCAATGCGGCCTTCGTCATGAGCTTTCTGAAGACCGAGCGCATCCCGGTGCTGGCCGAAGACCTGAACGACATCTATCCACGCAAGGTGTACTTCTTCCCGAAGACCGGAAAGGTACTGGTGAAAAAGCTCATGCAAACCCAAAACGATACGCTGGCCAAGCGCGAACTCGACTACGCCAAACGGCTCAAGGTCGAGCCGGTGGGCGGCGCCATCGACCTGTTCTGATCGCATTGACCTCTTTAGGACGACCCATGACAATCAAGGTACTGATCGTCGACGACTCTGCGCTGATCCGTAGCGTGATGAGCGAAATCGTCAACTCCCAGCCCGATATGGAAGTGGTGGCGACCGCCCCCGACCCCCTGGTGGCGCGCGACCTGATCAAGCGCCACAACCCGGACGTGCTCACCCTCGACGTCGAGATGCCGAAGATGGATGGCCTCGACTTTCTGGAAAAACTGATGCGCCTGCGGCCGATGCCGGTGCTGATGGTGTCGTCGCTGACCGAACGCGGTTCGGAAATCACCATGCGCGCGCTGGAACTCGGTGCGGTGGACTTCGTGACCAAGCCGAAGATTTCGATCCAGACCGGCATGCGCGAGTACACCGAGCTGATCGCCGACAAGATCCGGGCCGTCTCGCGCGCCCGGGTCAAGGCGCGCACCTTGCAGCCGGCCGCCGCCACGGGGCCCTTGTCGGCGCTGCGCAGCCCCTTGATTTCGTCGGAAAAGCTGATCATTATCGGGGCCTCCACAGGTGGCACCGAGGCGATCCGCGAATTCCTGATGCAGATGCCATCGGACTGTCCGGGCATCCTGATTGCCCAGCACATGCCGGAAGGCTTTACCAGTTCCTTCGCCAAGCGCCTCGATTCGCTATGCAAAATCAGCGTGTGCGAGTCGCAGGGCAACGAGCGCGTGCTGCCCGGCCATGCCTATATCGCCCCGGGCCATTCGCACCTGCTGCTGGCCCGATCCGGCGCCAACTACATGACCAGGCTCGACCAGGGCCCGGCGGTCAACCGCCACCGTCCCTCGGTGGACGTGTTGTTCCGCAGTGCGGCCGAAGCCGCAGGCAAGAATGCCGTTGGTGTTATCCTGACCGGCATGGGCAAGGACGGCGCCGCGGGAATGCTGGACATGCGCGCTGCGGGAGCGCAGAATTTTGCCCAGGACGAGGCGAGCTGCGTTGTTTTTGGCATGCCGCGCGAGGCGATTGCACTCGGCGCAGCCCACGAAATTGGTCCGTTGCAGCAGTTGCCGCGCATGGTGCTTGACCATCTGGCGTCGCAAGGCAGCCGGGCGTTGCGTGTTTGATGCGGATGCAGGTCGTTTGTTCCCATTTTATCGCCGTATGGCAACAAAAATGCTATTCTTGAGGCTGCTTGAGGCTGTTCTATCGAGGCTGCTCCATTGAGCCTGGCACGGCGCCCACCATTTAACCAAAGTAGAAGATTCAACGGAGTAATTTATGGCTGATCCAAAGATGCGTTTTCTGGTTGTAGACGATTTCTCGACGATGCGCCGCATCGTCCGGAATCTGTTGAAAGAATTAGGATATGCCAACGTTGACGAGGCCGAAGACGGCGTCATGGGCCTGGCCAAGCTGCGCAGCGAACAGTTCGACTTCGTCGTGTCGGACTGGAACATGCCCAACATGGATGGCCTGACCATGCTGCAGAACATTCGTGCCGATCCCGCGCTGGCCAAGCTGCCAGTGCTGATGGTGACGGCCGAAGCCAAGAAGGAAAACATCATCGCCGCGGCCCAGGCCGGCGCCAGCGGTTATGTGGTCAAGCCGTTCACGGCAGCCACGCTGGACGAAAAGCTGAACAAGATCTTCGAAAAAATGGACAAGGCCGGAGCCTGACATGATTGAGCAGACTGTCGACCTGGCCCCGGTGTCGAACGAAGATGTCCTGAGCCGGATCGGGCACATGACGCGCTCGTTGCACGAGAGCCTGCGCGGACTGGGCCTGGACAAGCTGATCGAGAAGGCCGCGAGCGATATTCCCGACGCCCGCGATCGCCTTGACTACGTCGCGCGTCTCTCGGAACAAGCCGCCAAAAAGGTGCTGGACGCGACCGATGCCGCCGGCCCGGTGCAGGATGCAATTGAAACGCGCTCTAGCGAGTTGTCCGCTTCGTGGCAGGCCCTGCTCGATAACGGCGCCTCGGAAGCGCAGTGGCGCGCGCTGGCCCAGCGCACGATCACCGGGCTCGACGAATCGCGTGTGGGGGCGGCCGCGACCCGGGGCCAGCTGATGGACATCATGATGGCCCAGGATTTCCAGGACCTGACCGGGCAGGTGATCGGCCGCATCACCGGCATTGCACAGAACCTCGAAAAGCAGTTGGTGCAGGTGCTGATCGACTTTGCGCCGAGTGAAATCAAGCGCGAACTCGACAACGGCCTGCTCAACGGTCCGCAGATCAATCCGGAAGGCAAGAACGAGGTCGTGGCTGACCAGGGCCAGGTCGACGACCTGCTCGACAGCCTCGGTTTCTGACGCGCGCCGGGCCACGGCTTGCCGCCGGCCCGTTTCAGGCCCCCTTACGCGCCAACATGCACCAGACCAACTTCATCGTCCGTGAACCGCTGCTCGACCCCAAGCAGCGGGTGATAGGCTACGAACTGTCGTGGCAAAGCAATGACGGCAGGGTCGCGACCGCCCAGGAACTCGAAGACCTGGTCGGCATTGTCGCCCAGCACGTGGTACACGCCGAACAGGGCTGGTTATTGCGCGACAAGATCCTGTTCCTCGACGCGGTTCCCGAAATGCTTTCGCTCGACGCGCTGCATGCGCTGCCGCCGGAGCACACGGTCCTGACCCTGAATATTCGCAAGCTGACCGATCCCGACGTGCGCTCGGCGGTGGCGGCGGTGCGTGTCGGCGGCGTGGGTGTGTCGATCCGCGGGGCCGACATCGCCTTGCTGGGTCGCAACCTGTCACCGTACGCTTCTTACCTCGAAGTCCAGTTCACTGGCATCGACGTGGTCGCGCAGGCACGCACCTATGCGGCCGCCAAGCATGCCGCAATGCGCATGGTAGGCCGGCCAGTGGCAAGCTGGGCCGATTTCGACGCCTGCGCTGCGCTTGGCCTGGATGCCTTCGTGGGCAAGCTGCACCTGACGCCGCGTCCCGGCAACCCGGTCAAGGGCATGAATGCGACCCAGAGCACGATCTTGCAGCTGATGCAGATGGTGCAGAACAACGATGACGTGCCGAAGATCGAAAACGTGCTCAAGCGCGATCCTGCACTCACCTACAAGCTACTGAAATTTATTAACTCGGCCGGCTTCGGTGCTGCGCGCGAGGTGCAGTCGCTGCGCCAGGCGATTGCGCTGATGGGCTATGCGCCGCTGTACCGCTGGCTGGTGCTGCTGCTGGCCACGGCCAGCCAGAGCGGCTATTCGCCGGTACTGATGGAAACGGCGGTGATCCGCGGCCGTCTGGCCGAACTGCTGGGTGAAAAGAAGCTGGCGCGCGGGGAAGGAGAGAACCTGTTTGTCGCCGGCATGTTCTCGCTGCTCGACCGCCTGCTTGGCTTGCCGATGCAGGAAGTACTCGAGACAGTGCCGCTGCCGGAAGAGGTAGTCAAGGCGCTGCTGGGTCGCAACGGCATCTACGGCCCCTACCTGGCGCTGGCCGAGGCTTGCGAGCTCAGTTCCAGCCTGGTGTCGTCGCTGGCGGCCTCGCTCGACATCAGCCCGCTCGACGTCAACAAGGCGCACTTGTCGGCGCTGGCGTGGGCCCAGAGCGTCGCGGCTTGACGCCCGATGAGCTAGCGTGCCGCGGCGCGCCGCTCAACCGCCCCGCTGGTCACAAACCGCTCCAGCGTCTGTTTCATCTGCAGCGAGATGCTCGAGAAACTGCAGCCGATCTGAACCTGTTCGCCGAGCAGGAAAGTGCGGAAGGGGCGCATCAGGCGCACCTCGAGGTCGGCCGTGAGCGTCAGGTTCGGTCCCAGCTCCAGTCGCACACCCTCCAGCTTCTTGCCTACATGTAGCCCGAATACCTGCGTCGGCGTTGCCCGCAAGCCAACGCCGGTCTCCGAGAAATCGTAGAGCGGCAGGTCGAACTGCCGGCCATTGGTCCTGAATACGGCGGTGTAGTTGACGCCGACGGGCGTCTCGACGCGGCGCGCGGCGCGCCGGTTCAACACCAGGCAGGCCGGCGGGAACTCGGCCGCCACATGCATCGGCTCGCCCGGCAAGGCCTTGAATTTCTGCTCGATCTCGAATTGCAACTTGGCGTTGCCGCCCAGCGCGGCAACCAGGGTGGCCTTGCCAGCCGGCGGCAGGGCGCTGCCGGTAAAGTCGAGGACGAAATGCGGCAGTTCAGGATCAACCGAAGCTATGCGCGCGAGCAATGGTTCTACAACTCCTGCCGGCAGCACCGTGACCGCTTCTCCCGAGAGCGACAAAGTTAAAAGTGCTTCACCGATGTCGAAGGGGTCGCGCATCTCGTGCGGTTCGGCTTGGCCGCCGATGCGGCTGAGCACGTCGGACGGCTTCGGCGGGCCTTTGCGGGTCAGGTGAGGCAGGGGAGCATTCACGGCAAGTTCCTTGGTTATGCGCAGTTGTCTAGGAAACTAGTCACCGCGGCGTCAAGTATAAGGCCATCCTTCCCTTTATTGCAATTTCGCAAGCATAGATGGTGATTTGCTATGTTGCCTAGATTTCCAGGTTGTCGATCAGCCGCGTCGCGCCCAGCTTGGCTGCCGCCAGCACGACCAGCGGCGCGCCCGCATCCAGGTCGGTGGCCGAAGGTGGACGCAAGTCCATGCGCTTGCGGATCGACACGTAATCCGGGTTCCAGCCGCGTGCGGCCAAGACCTGCATTGCCTCGCGCTCGACCTCGAGCGGGTCGCGCCCACCGGCGCGCATGGTCTGGGCCACCGCGTTGAGCTGCTGGTACAGGGCCGGCGCCTCGAGACGCTCGGTACTCGAGAGGTAGCCGTTGCGCGATGACAGCGCCAGGCCATCCTCGGCACGGAAGGTTTCGGCGCCGATGATCTCGGTCGGCATGGCGAACTGGCGCGCCATGTTGCGGATGATCATCAGCTGCTGGTAATCCTTTTTGCCGAACACGGCTACCCGCGGTTGAACGCAGGAGAACAGCTTGGTCACGACGGTGCATACACCATCGAAAAAGCCCGGGCGGAATTCGCCTTCCAGCGTGTTGCCGAGGCCGTCAGGCGGACGGACCCGGTATTCCTGCGGTTCCGGGTACATGTCCTTCTCGGTCGGCGCGAACAGCACGTAGACGCCTTCGCGTTCCAGTTTCGCGACATCGTCCTGGAAGGTGCGCGGGTATTTTTCAAAATCTTCATTCGGCCCGAATTGCAGGCGGTTGACGAAGATCGAGGCGACTACGGGGTCGCCATGCCTGCGCGCCAGGCGCATCAGCGAAAGATGCCCCTCGTGCAGGTTGCCCATCGTCGGCACGAAGGCGGTGCGCAACTGGCCGCGCAACTGGTCGCGCAATTCGTCGATGGAGGAAATGATTTTCATGAGCTAGGTGCAAATTAATGCGCAAATTGAATGAACGGCGGTCACGCCGGGGAGTAAGCCAGCCGTACATAGATCGGCGCAAATGGTTCGGCTTGCGTGATTTCGATCAAGGTTTCTTTAGCCAGTTCTAGCATGGCGACAAAGTGTACAACCACAATCGGGATACCGTGCTGGCCCGCGAACAGTTCGGAGAACTCGACGAAGCGCTGCGACTGCAGGGTGCGCAGGATGGCCGACATGTGCTCGCGCACCGACAATTCCTGGCGGCTGATCCGGTGATGCTCGGTCAGCTTGGCGCGGCGCAGCACGTCGAGCCAGGCGCGTTGCAGATCCCAGGGGTCGACCTCGGGCAGGCTCGGCGCCACGCCTTGCTCGACGAACAGCTCGGGACGCACAAAATCTCGCCCTTCCTGCGGCAGCGTTCCCAGCTTCACCGCCGCCACCTTGATCTGCTCGTAGTCGAGCAGGCGCCGCACCAGCTCCGCGCGCGGGTCGCCGGCTTCTTCGACCAGGTCGTCATGGCGCTTCGGCAACAACATGCGCGACTTGATCTCGATCAGCATTGCCGCCATGAGCAGGTACTCGGCGGCCAGTTCCAGATTGTGCTCGCGGATCTGCTCGACATATTTCAGGTATTGCAGGGTGAGCTGCGCCATCGGGATGTCGAGGATATTGAAGTTCTGTTTGCGAATCAGGTAGAGCAGCAGGTCGAGCGGGCCTTCGAAGGCGTCCAGGAAGACCTCGAGCGCGTCCGGCGGAATGTACAGGTCGGTTGGCATGCGCGCCATCGGCTCGCCATACAGGCGGGCGACGGCGGCCTCGGGCAGCGCATCATGCGCCCCGGGATCGACTGGCAGCACCAGTGCCTGCGGCTCGGCCTGCTCGGGCAGCATGGGGTGTCCCCGGCTTCAGACCTTGTTCTGGTACGGGTAAGCGTTCTGGCGCAGCTGCGACTTGCGGGCGCGCTCCTGTTCGTCCAGCGACAGCGGCGCCTTGTCCCACAGCAGCGAACGGCCTTCCAGCTGGCGCGTTTCCATGCCAGGAGTCTGGGCCTTGAGTTCGCGGATGAAGCGGGTATGCTCGGATTCGTAGAGCGTGTGTTTTTTCGAGAAGATCATAGTTGCCTGAAGAGAAAGAGGTGACGACGTCAAGCCGGCTGGTGCAGTTCGTTGAGCTGGCGCGCGATGATGTCGTGGTTGAGCCACAGGACCGGGGCGATTCTTTCCGACGCGCCGTAGAACATCAGCGGGCCGGCGCCTTCCAGCACCAATGCGGACAAGTGGTCGGTAATCAAGGCTTTCTTGTCCTTGTGCAGCGCCGTGATTGCTTCCGAGGTGCCGATCATGACGTCGGCCAGTGCCGGCGTGTTGTCCATCGGCCAGGCCTGAAAGTCGCGGAACTCGGCGCTGGTGCTGTCGTTGTTGTAGCGCTCGATGGTGTCGAGCAGCGATTCCAGCGAGGTCTCGTCGCCCAGCAGATCCTGGCAGATCTGCCATTGCTGGTCGGCCCAGGCGCCGCCGCCTTCCTTCTTCAGCGCCTTCAGCAAAGGGAACAGCGAAAGTTCGACGCCGACGAAAATATCGGAAGAATTGGTGCGGATTTCGGGGCAATTAAACACCGTGGCCCAGATGCCGCGGTTCCAGGCGCTCTGGGCTACCGACTCGAGCCGCATCTTGGCATAGCCCTGGGTATAGTTGGTATAGGTCTGCCACTGGTACTTGCCATCGATCAGGATCTCGGTCCCGTGGTAGCCGTAGGCGGTGTAGCGCACTTCGCCGCCAGCCTGGGTCACCCGCTCGCGGATCGCCGCTGAGGCATCGATCAGGTAGTTGAGCGTGTTGGCCGTGACTTCGTCGAAGTTCATCAGGATCAGCTTGCCCAGATCGCTCTCGAGCAGCGCGCGCGAGGACATGAAGCGCTCGCCGCGGCCTTTATAGATGCGGTTGGCGATCGCCAGGAAAGCCTTGATTTTTGGGATGCCGCCGGCCATGGTGTGGGCAAAGAAGACATTCGCCCCTTGCGGTACCAGCTTGTCGATCTCTTGCATGACGATGGCTGCCGAGCGCGTGAATCGTGCCACGCCGGCGGCGCGGCAGGCCTCGATCTTGTCCCAGTCCAGCTTGTCTTCTTGCCAGCTCTTGAGGGTGATCTTGGCCAGCATCTCGGTCGGATTCTGCTCGCCTTCCGGAGCGTCCATGTCGAAACCGGCCATCATCGGCACGTTGATGATATGGCCACCGAGCTTCTCTTCCGCTTCCGCCAGCTCTGCCGCGTCCAGCGCGCGCAGCGCGCCGGTCTCGTCGCGGCGGCCAACGGTGATGCCGACGATGGTCATGCCGGCGGCGCGCGCCTCGTCGATCAGGCCATTCACGTAGCCGCGCCCGAACAGTTCGCCAAACAGGACGAACACATCGCCTTTGCGGAACACGTTGGTGTGCGGAATGTGGCGGAGAGGGGTCAGTTCAGTCATTTTATTATCTACCTGTCTTGTATGGTCTGAAGGAAGGCACTAAGCGCATGTTTCAGAAAAACACGCCATTATAACGCTGGGGAGGGGTGTGGGAATCGATTTGGGGGAGCAAGGAGGCAGGGCTGCAGGCGGCCAACCAGGGTTCCTGCGCAGGCGGGAACCCCGTTACCATGCGTTCCGTTACCGAATCCGCATCCCCGGCGTCGCCCCCGCCATCGGGTCGAGCAGGTACAGCCCAGGATTGGCCTTTTCATCCGACGCCGAGGCACACAGCACCATGCCTTCCGAGACGCCGAACTTCATTTTGCGCGGGGCCAGGTTAGCGACCATGACAGTGAGCTTGCCGACCAGCTCTTCAGGATTGTAGGCCGACTTGATGCCCGAAAACACGTTGCGATGGCGGCCTTCGCCCACGTCCAGCGTCAGGCGCAGCAGCTTGCCAGCGCCTTCGACGTGTTCACAGTTGACGATGCGTGCCACACGCAGGTCGACCTTCAGAAAGTCGTCGATCGAGATTTCAGGGGCCAGCGGCTCGATGTCGCCGGACGTCCCCGCGCCAGCTGGTACAGGGGCGTCGGCCGCGACCGCAGCGGGCATGCTGGCTACTGCCGCAGCGGCTACCGGCTTGTCGAACAGGTTCTCGACCATCTTGGCGTCGACGCGCTGCATCAGGTGGCTATAGGTACCGATGCTGCGGCCCAGCATGGTCTCGTAGACGGCCGCGCCATGGGTATCGAACCAGGCCAGTTCGCCGTCGCCCAGGAATTCGCTCACGCGCGCGGCGACCTGCGGCAGCACCGGCGCGAGCATGATGGTCAGCTGACGGAACAGGATCAGCGCGGTGGTGCAGACGTCATGGAGTTCGGCCAGCTTGCTCTCGTCCTTGGCCAGCAGCCACGGTTTGTGCTCATCGACGTACTGGTTGACGACGTCAGTGATTTCCATGATCTCGCGCAGCGCGCGGCCATAGTCGCGTGCTTCGAAGCTGGCCGCGATGCTGGCCTGGCGCTCGGCGCCGTCGGCCATCAGGGCCTTGCAGATCCAGCCCTTGGCTGAATCGGACAGCGAATCGGCCAGCTTGCCGTCGAATTTCTTGGCAATGAAACCGGCGCAGCGGCTGGCAATGTTGACGTACTTGCCGATCAGGTCGCTATTGACGCGGGCAACGAAGTCGTCGCCGTTGAAGTCGAGGTCTTCGACCTTGGCATTGAGCTTGAAGGCCAGGTAATAGCGCAGCCATTCCGGGTTCATGCCCAGTTCCAGGTAACGCAGCGGCGAAATGCCGGTGCCGCGCGACTTGGACATCTTTTCGTTGTTGACGGTCAGGTGACCGTGCACCGCGACCTTCAGACCGTCGATGATCGGATGGCCAGAAAAATTCAGCATCGCCGGCCAGAACAGCAGGTGGAAAGAGACAATGTCCTTGCCGATGAAGTGCACCTGTTCGGCCTGCGGATCGTTCAGGAAAGCATCGAGATCGAGACCTTGCTTGTCGAAATAATTCTTCAGCGAAGCCAGGTAGCCGACCGGCGCATCCAGCCACACGTAAAAGAATTTGCCTGGGGCATCCGGAATCGGGATGCCGAAATACGGGGCGTCACGGGAAATGTCCCAGTCGGCCAGCTTTTCGCCGGACTCGCCCAGCCATTCCGAGACCTTGTTGACCATTTCCGGCTGCAGGCGGCCCGGGGTGTTGAGCCACTCTTTCAGGAACGTGAAGCAGCGCGGGTCGGACAGCTTGAAGAAATACTGTTCCGAGGGCTTGAGCACCGGGGTCGAGCCGGTGAAGACCGAGAACGGATTGATCAGTTCAGTTGGCTGGTAGGCGGCGCCACAGACTTCGCAGTTGTCGCCGTACTGGTCCTTGGCGTGGCAGGTCGGGCATTCGCCCTTGATGTTGCGGTCGGCCAGGAACATGCCCTTGACCGGATCGTAGAAGCGGTCGACGGTCTTGGTAACGATCAGGCCGGCATCGCGCAGCTTGCGGTAGATGCCTTGCGAGAGTTCGACATTTTCCGGCGAATCGGTGGAATACCAGTTGTCGAAGGTGATATGGAAGCCATCGAGGTACTGGGCGCGGCCGGCGGCGATCTTGGCGACGAATTCCTGTGGCGTGATGCCTTCTTTTTCGGCCGCGATCATGATCGGCGTGCCGTGGGTGTCGTCGGCGCAGACAAAATGGACCTGGCGCCGCTGACCGCTGAGCGCATCGCCATCGCGCTGCATTCGCTGGAACCGGACCCAGATGTCGGCCTGGATGTATTCCATCATGTGACCGATATGGAAGGCAGCGTTAGCGTAGGGCAGGGCGGTGGTGACGAACAGCTTGCGGGTCATGGTCGAAGCGCTTCAGGTTTATGGAAAGAAGCATTTTACCAGCGGATGGCCCCTCCCGCGCAGGGGGTATTCCCGCTTGTGCCGTTCCTGCAAGGATGGCGCAGGGGGCATCCTTGCATTTTGCGCTACACTTCGGGCCATCACATTGGAGAAATACATGAGCATTTCAGAGAACGAGATCAAGGCGGCATTGTCGACGGTGGTCGATCCGAATACCGGAAAAGATGTTGTTTCCTCCCGGTCGGTCAAGAACATCCAGGTCAGCGGCGCCGATGTTGCGTTCGATATCGAGCTGGGCTATCCGGCAGCCAGCCAATTTGGCGCCATCCGCGCCAGCGCCACCGCGGCGCTCAAGGCGCTGCCGGGCATTGGTAACATCAGCGCAAGGGTGTATAGCAAAATCCTGTCGCACGCGGTCCAGCGTGGCCTGAAGGTCATGCCGAACGTCAAGAACATCATCGCCGTCGCCTCGGGCAAGGGCGGGGTCGGCAAGTCGACCACCGCCGTCAACCTGGCGCTGGCGCTCGCCGCCGAGGGCGCCAGCGTCGGTATTCTCGACGCCGATATCTATGGCCCCTCGCAGCCGATGATGCTCGGGGTCAGCGGACGCCCTGAAAGCGCGGATGGCAAGACCATGGAACCGCTGGAGAACCACGGCGTACAGGTCTCGTCGATCGGCTTCATGATCGACCCGGACGAGCCGATGGTCTGGCGCGGCCCGATGGTGACCGGCGCGCTCCAGCAACTGCTGGAGCAGACCAACTGGCGCGACCTCGACTACCTGATCGTGGACATGCCGCCGGGCACCGGCGACATCCAGCTGACGCTGTCGCAGAAGGTGCCGGTCACCGGCGCCGTGATCGTTACCACGCCCCAGGACATCGCGCTGCTCGACGCGCGCAAGGGCCTGAAGATGTTCGAGAAGGTCGGCATCCCGATCATTGGCGTGGTCGAGAACATGAGTACCCATATCTGCTCGAACTGCGGCCATACCGAGGCGATTTTCGGCCAGGGTGGCGGCGAGAAGATGTGCCGCGATTTCGGCGTGGACTTCCTTGGCGCGCTGCCGCTGACGCTGTCGATCCGCGAACAGACCGACGCCGGCCGCCCGACCGTGGTTGCCGACCCGGACGGCGCGGTCGCCGAGATCTACAAGCAGATCGCACGCAAGGTCGCCATCAAGGTGGCCGAAAAGGCCAAGGACATGACCAGCAAGTTCCCGAGCATCGTGGTCAGGAACGATTGACCGCGCCGGGGCAATCCAACTCGCGCCCCACCACCATCGCCATGCGGCTCCAGCGTCGCATGGCAAGCGCCGCGCATGCTGCCAGCGCAGCGCCAACCAGAAAGACCAGGCGCAGGTCGACCAGTGCCAGTAGCGCACCAACGAGCGCCATCACGATATTTGCCAGGCAGAAGGTGGTGGAGAGTAGCCCCATGACGGCGCCGTGGCCGTGGCCGGCGAACTGTTCGGCGGCCCAGCCCTGCAGCGTTGCATTGTAGTAGGCATGCGGCAGGCCGAACACGATAATGGCGGCAACGCCGATCCACAGGTTGCCCAAGCCTGGGCTCAGAATCGCCAGCGCCGCAGCGCCGGCCTGGATGCTGGCCCGATGGCGCGCGTCGCGCGGGCTGGCGCGGCCGGCAAATAACGCGGCGCAGGTCATCAGCAAGCACATGCCCATGTTGACGAGCGCGATGCCGGCAGCGTCGCGCTTGCCCACTTCAACCAGCCACAGCGGGAAATATTCGTAAAAGACAGCCACGCCGCAGGCATAGAAGAAGTGAATGGCAAACAGCGTTCGCAGCGCATCATGGCGCAGCAGGGTGAAGACGTGATGGCGGGTAGCGAGGGTCCACCAGTGGTGGGTCTGCGCGCGTCCCGATTCCCTGGCAAGGGCCGGCACCGCCAGCATGGTGCCGAGCAGCAGTCCGCCAGCGGCAATGTAGAACGGCAGGGCCAGGCTATGGCGCGCGCTCAGCGCCGCCAGCAGCGGACCGATCAGCCACCCCAGATTGAAAGCGCCATTCACCCACGACAGGGCATGCTTGCGCAGCGCACCGTCAAGGCGTTCGGCCAGCACGGCCCGCAAGATGGCGCCGTTTCCTTCCAGCAGACCGGTCACGAAACGGGCCCCGACCAGGAGCGGATAGGATTCGATCAGCAGCGAATAAGCCGTTAGCAAGTGGCCCAGGGCGGCGCCGATGGCTGTCAGCAGCAGCATGCGGCGTCGGCCGAGGCTGTCGGATATCGGGCCCAGCACCGCGCTGCCCAGCAGCAAGCCAAGCGGGTTGACCATCACCGCAATGCCGAACAGGAGCGTCGGTGGCAGTTCCAGGAAGCCATTGAGTCCGTTGACGGCGCCGCCCGTGAATAGTGGCGGCAGCAGCGGATAAGCCAGCGAGGCGCCGGTCGTGGAGAGCAGTGCAAGCAGGCAGGTACTGCCGATTAACAAACTGTGTTGCATGAAGACTCCCGGGTGGACCCCGCCATGCTAGGAAAGCGGCGCAGACAAGTAAATACGTTTGCCAAATTAACCCTCCTTGCATATCCCGGCGCGTGGTGGCATCCCCGGGATTGTCGCCGTGCAATCACGCGACTTTCTGTTTGAAAATAAAGTTCGTCGATATTTCCGTGCCTACACTCGATAAGTAGAGCCTGGCGCATGGGAGTGCGATGACCGACAACAGCAGACAGCAGTGGCGCCGGCGCTACCTCGACGCCGCCCACCTGTTCGTACCACTGGAGTTGCGCCAGGATGCGGCGCTGCTTGCGCGTGCCGAGAATGTCGTCAACGCGGCGCTGATGGCGGCCATCGCCGGCCCCGGGTATGCGCTGGCTTACTGGCTGTTGGGCTTGAAACTGGCGGCATTCGAAATCCTGGCGTGCTGCTTCATGATGTTGATGGCGCCGCCGGTGCTGTGCCTGAGCGGCAGTATCCGGGCGGCGCGTACATTATTCCTGTGCGCGCTGTTTTTCAATTTCACCTTGCTGACATGGCAACTTGGCGGCATCCACGCTCCGACCGCGAGCTGGCTGGTGACGGTGCCGGTGGTGGCGATGTTCCTCGGCGGCGTAGCCAGCGGCGTGTTCTGGCTGGCGCTCAGTTGCGCTGCCGGCGGCGCCATCTGGGCCGCGCAGGCTGGCGCAATAGCGCTGCCACCGACGCCGCCGGTCGACATGCAGCTGCTGCACCTGATCTCGAACCTGGGCTTGTATGCCGTGGTGCTGGTGTTCGTGCTGTTGTTCGAGCTGACCAAGACCGAAGGTTTCGTCAAGCTGCAGCGCGCCCTCTCGACCATCAACGAACTGGCGATCCGCGACGAGCTTACCGGCAGCCATAACCGCCGCTTCTTGCTCGGCCTGATCGAGCGCGAAAAGGAGCGCAGCGACCGCAGCGGGCGCCCATTCTGCCTCTGCCTGTTCGACATCGACTTTTTCAAGCGCATCAACGACACCTATGGCCATGCGGCAGGCGACGTCGTGCTGCGCAGCTTCGCCCAGACGGTGCAGGGTCAGATCCGCGGCACGGATACCTTCGGACGTTATGGCGGCGAAGAGTTTCTACTGATGCTGCCTGAGACCCCGGCGCCAGACGCAGTGGTGATGGCCGAACGCATTCGCAAGGCGGTCGATGCCATGCGCTGCATGGTGGGGAGCGCCGATGCCACCGGCGCCGGCATCACGCTGACGGTGTCGGCCGGCGTGGCCGAGTACCGGCCGGGCGAAGCGGCGGCGCAGGCCGTCGGGCGCGCTGACGAAGCCCTGTACGGGGCCAAGTCGCGCGGGCGTAATCAGGTGCGGTGCCATGGCGGCGATGAGCGCATGCCGGTGGCGCCGGTGGTGCCGGCAGGGCGCGAGCAGGGTGAGGCAGGCGGCGCTACCCCCGCACGTGTGCTTCGTCTGCATGGGCGCGCCCAAAGCGACCAGCTTACCGGAGCGCTCAACCGCAGTTTGTTGTGTGAGCGCCTGCGCCACGCCATGGGCCGCGCCAAGCGCGATCGCCGCTTGATCGCGCTACTGCTTGTGAAGATCACGCGTTTCAAGGAAATCAACGATGAACTGGGCTACGAAGCGGGCAATGCGCTGCTGACCCAGGCCGGCGCTGCCATCCGGCGTTGCCTGCGTGACTCCGACTCGGTAACGCGCTGGGGTGGCGACGAATTCATCGCGCTGGTGGAAGACCTGGAGTTCGAATCGGATGCGGGTAGCGTGGCCGGCAAGATCATCGAGCGTTTCGGGCGGGCGCTACCGGTGGCGGGACGCGACTGCTTCGTCACGCTGGCAATTGGCGTGGCGCTGTATCCAGCGCAGGACTGCGACCTGGATACGCTCATCAAGCGCGCCGACATCGCCATGCGCCGCGCCAGGAGCAGGGGCGAAAACAGCGTGCAGATGTACACGGGCCAAACGGCGCAGCCTCCGAGCGAGCGGGCGGCGCTGACAAGCGACCTGCGCGACGCCTTGGCGCAAGGTCAGCTGTTCCTCGAATACCAGCCGCAGGTCGACCTGGCGGACCGGCGCATAGTCGGCGTCGAGGCGCTGCTGCGCTGGCAGCATCCGGTCTACGGGCGCATCGAGCCTGGGCGCTTCATTGCGCTGGCCGAGGAAACCGGCATGATCGTGCCGATCGGCGAATGGGCGCTACGCACTGCCTGCCTGCAAAACCGCGCCTGGTGCGCGGCTGGACTGCCGCAAATCAAGACCGCGGTCAATCTCTCCGCGCGCCAGCTCAAGGAATCCGGCCTGGCGGCGCGCGTGCTGGCGATTCTGCGCGAAACCGGCATGCCGGCCAGTTGCCTCGATTTGGAAATTACCGAGGGCATGCTGATCGAAGACCTGGCCGGTAACTGCGCGCTGATGCGCAGCTTGCGCCAGGCCGGCGTGATCGTGTCGATCGACGACTTCGGCACCGGCTATTCGAGCCTGAACTACTTGTCCGAGCTGCCGGTCGATATTCTCAAGATGGACGGGCTGTTCGTGCGCCGCCTCGGCGCTACGGGCGCAGCAGCAGCGGGTCGCGCACGCTCGTACGCGATTGCCGAAGCCATCATCTCGATGGCGCACCGGCTGCACTTGACGGTCATCGCCGAAGCGCTCGAGACGCCCGAGCAGCTGTCCGACCTGTGCGCGATGGGCTGCGATGCGGCCCAGGGCTACCTGTTTGCCCGGCCGCTGCCGGCTGGCGAAGTCGCGGCCCTGCTCGCGCGCCAGGGCAAGGTGGCGCCCTTGGTGCCCGCATGAAGTCAATGATCATCAGACCCCGGAGCTTGCCGTGCATATTACAACGACCCGTGAAACACGCTGCGCAAACGCGGCCGCGCCGCTACCGCCGGCACTCGACCCTGTAGACCCTGTAAAAATGTCGGCACTGCCGGCGCGCGCTTGCTCGGAAGCGCTGAGCGGTAGCGCGGCGCTGTACCGTCAGCCACGCGGGGCGGACCTGCTGCGCCGCTCCGCCCCGCTCGAAGCCTGGTGCGCGCTGCGCATCCGGCACGGCCTCTGGCCGTATTGCCGCACGCTCGAGGGCCCGCCGACTGCACAGGCGATGGTCGCGGGCGACGGCGGGCCCGCGGCGCACGGCATTAATTTCGCGTCCCAGGACTACCTGTCGCTGGCCGCGCACCCGGCCGTGCGCGATGCGGCCGTGCGCACCTTGCTCGAGTGCGGACCGCATAGCGCCGGCTCGGCTAGCTTGCTGGTCAATAGCCGCCATTCGCAGGCCCTTGAGTGCGCCTTGGGCGAGCTGCTGCGCTGCCAGCATGTGGTGCTGTTCCCGACCGGCTGGGATGCCGCTTTCGGCGCCATAACCGCACTGGTGCACGGCGCCGACCATGTCGTGATCGACGCCCTGGCGCATGCTGCGCTACGCCAGGGCGCGGCGGCAGCTACCCGCAAGGTCGCAGCCTACCGCCACCTCGACTGCGACCACGTAAGAGAACTGCTGGCCGGTATCCGCGCGGTGGATACCACCGGCGCCATTCTGGTGGTCACCGAAGGGCTGTTCGGCATGGATGCCGACAGCCCCGACCTGCCGTTGATGCAATACCTGTGCCGCGCGTATGGCGCTACGCTGCTGGTCGACGTGGCACACGACCTTGGGGCGATGGGGCCGGGCGGCGGCGGCGTGATCGCCGCCCAGGGCATGCAGGGCAAGATCGACCTGGTGATGGGTACGTTCTCCAAGACCTTTGCGTCCGATGGCGGCTTCGTCGCCTGCGCGCAGCAGGGCGTGCGGCGCCAGTTGCAGCTGTTCGCGGGGCCTGACATGTGTTCGAGTGCCCTGTCTCCGGTGCAGGCGGCGACGGTGCTCGCATGCCTGCGCATCGTCGCCAGCGCCGAGGGCGACGCGCTGCGCGCCGAATTGCTGCGCAATGCCGTGGAATTGCGCGCGCTGCTCGCTGGCGAGGGGGTCGCATGCATGGGCGAGCCCGCGCCGATCGTCCCGGTATGGACTGGCCTGGAGTCGGCCACGCGGATTGCCGGCATGCTGCTGGCGCGCGAACAGGTGTTTGTCAACCCGATCGAATTTCCCGGCGTGCCGCTGGGGGCGGCGCGGCTGCGCTTGCAGCTGATGGCGCGCCACACGCCGGGACAGATTCGGCGCGGGGCGCGCCTGCTGGTAGCGGCGGTGCAGCGTGCGGGGGCCGCGCCCTGGCCCGAACGGCGCCGCATGCATCCGGTCTGAAGCGCGGGGCGGGGTGGGGTGGGGAGCGGATGGATACGCAGCACTGCGGGGGCGCGCCGGTGGCGCCGGGGTAAAATAGCCGCTTTACCTTTTACGCGCCTTCGCCATGACCGTCCGCACCCGCTTCGCCCCCAGCCCGACCGGCTTCCTTCACCTTGGCGGCGCCCGCACCGCGCTGTATTCCTGGGCCTACGCCCGTCACTTCGGCGGCACCTTTATCCTGCGCATCGAAGACACCGATCTCGAGCGATCGACCCCGGAAGCGGTACAGGCGATCCTGGACGGCATGCAGTGGCTCGGCCTGGAGCACGACGAAGGCCCGTTCTACCAGATGCAGCGCATGGACCGCTACCGCGAGGTCGTCAAGACCATGCTGGAGCAGGGTAGCGCCTACCTGTGCTATTGCTCGCCCGACGAAGTCGAGGCCATGCGCGAGCGCATGCGCGCCAGCGGCGACAAGCCGCGCTACGACGGCACCTGGCGTCCGGAGCCGGGCAAGACGCTGCCGAGCGTGCCCGATGGCGTGCTGCCGGTGGTGCGCTTCAAGAACCCGGAAGGCGGAGAAGTCACCTGGGTTGACGTGGTCAAGGGCCCGATCACCATCGCCAACAAGGAACTCGACGACCTCGTCATTGCGCGTCCGGACGGCACCCCGACCTATAACTTCTGTGTCGCGGTGGACGACTGGGACATGAAGATCACCCATGTGCTGCGTGGCGACGACCACGTGAACAACACGCCGCGCCAGATCAACATCCTGCGCGCCCTGGGAGCCGAGCTGCCGCAGTACGGCCACCTGCCGATGATCCTCGGCGCCGATGGCCAGAAGCTGTCGAAGCGCCACGGCGCGGTCAGCGTCATGGAATATCCGGAGCAGGGCTATTTGCCAGAAGCGATGCTGAACTACCTGGCGCGCCTGGGCTGGAGCCATGGCGACGACGAGATCTTCTCGATGCAGCAGTTCACCGAATGGTTCAACCTGGAGCACCTGACCGCATCGGCGGCCCAGTTCAATCCGGAAAAGCTGGCGTGGCTGAACAACCATTACATCAAGCTGGCCGACAACGAGCGCCTGGCCACCCTGGTGCGCCCGGTGCTCGAACGCGAAGGCGCGCGCTTCGAGGGCGCGCCGGCGCTGCCGGGCGTGCTGGCGCTGGTAAAAGACCGTGTCCATACCATCAATGAGCTGGCCGACGCCTCGATGCTGTTCTACCGCGATCCGCAGCCGGATCCGGCCCTGCTGGCCCAGCACCTGAACGATGCGGTGCGGCCGGCCCTGGCGGCATTCGCCGAGCGCTGCCAGGACGTCGAGTGGAACAAGGCGGCGCTGGCGGCCATGCTCAAGGAAGTGCTGGGCGCCCACGGCCTGAAGATGCCGCTGATCGCCATGCCGCTGCGCCTGCTCGTAACCGGCCAGTTGCAGACCCCGGCCATCGACGCGGTGCTGGAGCTGTTCGGACGCGATGTGGTCATGGCGCGCGTCGCGAAATATTTGTAGGCAAAAAGGGTATTTGCGTAATGCAAGAACCCCCGCTATAATGCTCGCACTTCAGCACTGCGGGGGTATAGCTCAGCTGGGAGAGCGCTTGCATGGCATGCAAGAGGTCAGCGGTTCGATCCCGCTTACCTCCACCAACTCTGAAGTGCAGTAAAGTAGTGTAGCAAGGCAGTTAGGTAGTTCCAGGTCCCCATCGTCTAGAGGCCTAGGACATCACCCTTTCACGGTGAGTACCGGGGTTCGAATCCCCGTGGGGACGCCAGGATTCTGGCAGCGTGCAACCAGCGGCGCGCATTGGTAGAAGTCGTTGCAGTATGGTAGAATGTTGTTCCTTGGGGGGTATAGCTCAGCTGGGAGAGCGCTTGCATGGCATGCAAGAGGTCAGCGGTTCGATCCCGCTTACCTCCACCAAGTACCAGAATAAAGTTGTAGCAGTCCAGGGTCCCCATCGTCTAGAGGCCTAGGACATCACCCTTTCACGGTGAGTACCGGGGTTCGAATCCCCGTGGGGACGCCAAGAATTTGGTAGTCAGGCCGGCGCTGATGGTATCGTGCAGCAGTGGCAGATAGTAAAGTTAGCAGTAAGTACAGTGTTAGGTCCCCATCGTCTAGAGGCCTAGGACATCACCCTTTCACGGTGAGTACCGGGGTTCGAATCCCCGTGGGGACGCCAGTTAAGACCGGAGCAAACCAACGCGCATGCGCGGATAGGTGCTCCGGTTTTTTATTGGCCAAATGGTTTGCCGGGGCGTTGCGCCCGAGGCAGTGGCGCTCAGCGCATGCAAGCCCCGCAGACCCCGCATTCCCCGCAGACCCTGCAGTCTGCTCCGGTATCCTGATCTGCCTTCGTCGTTTTTCTCTTCTGTTTTTCTCTTTTGTTTTTCCCTTTCGGCTCTCCCCGCGTCGGGTTGTCGTCGTTTTGTCGTCGATTTTCGGCGATCGCGACAGTGGTAGCGTACGCGTGCACGTTATGAGGCGTCGTCGCAGACAGGCTTAGCTACGCGATGGAGCCTGCCCGCAATCACTGAGGTCAAGCGCGGCTTCACCATCCCGATGGACGCATGCCTCCCATCGGCATCCCGAACGGGAAGCCTGCCGTTCCGGCTGCTTGCTGAGCGGCATAAGCCTGGGAATGCTGGCCACCATCGATCATGGCGCCGGGTAGCATCCCAGGGATCATTCCATAGCTTGGAGTGGGTATCTGCCAATTGCCCACCTGCTGACCCGCCGCCGGCGACAGGCCGAGTGCCACCAGCGCATCGGGCATGCCGTAGCCGATGCGCGACGGGTCGGACAGCGTCAGCGGCCTTGCGCTGAGTCGCATGATCTGGAACAGGCGCTCAACCCGTTCCGCCGAGCGCGCGCGCAGCATCTGGAAATCGGCCCGGTGTGCCAGCACCAGGGCTGCCAGGCCGGTGACATGGGGCGCCGCCATCGAGGTGCCGTCCCAGGCCGCGAAATTATTCGGCGGAACAGACGAAACGATCCCGACGCCTGGGGCGCAGACATCGATTTGCGGTCCAAAGCAACTGAAGCGCGCAGTGAAATAGCCCTGCGCGTCGATGTCGGAACCCACGGTCTCGGTATGGTAGCTGTCATACGGAAATTCATCGATCTTGCCGATGGCGGCCACCGCCAGTACATGCGGCGACGCGGCCGGGTACTGTACCGGACCACTGGAATTACCCGATGCAGCGATGCACGCGACGCCAGCTCCCTTGGCGCGCACGATCTGGCGCTCGAGCGCTTCGGATGGCGCGCCACCGCCCAGGCTAAGATTGACGACATCGATCTGATTCTCGATGCAATACTCGAGCGCATCGATCAGCTGGCTGATCTGACCGCCGGGGAACAGCTTGCACACGTGGATTTCCGCGTCTGGCGCGAAGCCGCGGATGCCCCAGGTCGGATCTCCGGCGGCAATCACGCCGGCGCAGTGCGAGCCGTGGCCGAGCGTATCGGTGTTCCAGGTCGTGCGGTCGGTCGCCTTGTTGATCACGTCGAAGCCAGCCCGGATGTGCTTGAGGTTGCCGTGGGCGGTGGCGGCACCGGAATCGATCACGGCGATCTTGATGCCCATGCCGCCGTATTGTGGCGGCACCAAGTCGAGGCGCATGGCACGCGCGCCCCAGCCGAGCGTGCTCTGGCGTGGCAGGTTCTGCAGGGCCGGCCAGTCGGCCAGCGCCCGCAACATGACCACGTTCGGTTCGGCCAGGCTGATCTCGGGGTCGCGCTGGTAGAAGCTCCAGTAGTCGGCACGCGGCTTGACGTACAGGCCGCTGATCATGTGCGGGTCGTCGCCGTACAGCAGCAGGCGGACGGTGCCATCCGGTCCGCTGGTGCCGGTGCTCGGCAGGACGCCACCGAACAGCGAGACCTCGGCCTCGGCCAGGGGCGCGCCATCCTTGCCCAGCACGGTAATGGCGACCTCTGCCGTCGGGCCGCTGTAGGGTGTGAGCGAGCTGACCAGGTCGGGCCGTTGCAGCATTGGGTCGAGCAGTTGCAGGTGCTGGTCGCGTTCGACGAGTAGCCGGCCCTGGCCGCGCTGCAGCAATTCGCCGGCCTTGCGGTCGGTCATGCGCGCGACCAGCACGCCTTCAGCCACGGCGCCATTGCCGGCACCACCGAGGCTGGCCAAGCCTATGCCCGAAGAGGTGGCGCCGCTGGGTGCGCCCACGGTATCGACGATATCGATGTCACCCAGGCCCTGCAGGGCCTGCTGTACCGACGACAGGCTGGGTGCCGGTTCCATCGCGGCAGTTGCCATGGACCGGGCCAGCGGGCCCAGCGCGGCCAGCGCGAGCGGGGCCATGAATCCGGCGCCTGCAGGCGAGCTACGCGGGGCTACCAGGTATTTTTTTTTGCGTTCGACGACGGCGCGTCCGCTGATCGCATCGCGCGCGCGCGCGCCAGCGGAATCGTCGGATCGGGAATGCTTCTCGTTGCCATCGGGCTGACCCGGCTGTTCGCCTGTTCCGCCCTGGGGAGTTTTTGGCATAGTGTTTCCTTCTGACCGCTAAGGACCCGCTAGTCGAACAGCGACAGGGGCTGGTCCGGTTCGATCGTTAACTGGTTATAGGAGCGTTGCCGGATCTGCTCGGCGGTATCGGGATCGGTCTCGACCACGACGGTATGCGGCGGCCCGGCGCTCGGCCCGATGGTGTCGACCAGGCGTATGGCGGGATAGGCGCCGAGGCTGTCGATGAATGCGTGGAGCGCCGCCGTGTCGGCAGCGGCCCTTACGATATAGCGGCCGACGGTGCGACCCGGCGCGTGGCCTGGGGGTGGTTCGACTGTGGAACTCGGCATGGGCAGCTCCTCGGTAATACGCCTTCCGCGAACGGAAGGCGCCATGGGAAGATGAAGGCTTAATGCACGGTTTGCTGAGCCCCGAACTGCGCCTGCTGGGCATAGGCTGACCATGGGTCAACCGAGAATGGCAACATGCCGCCGATCTGGCCAGCCATGCCGCCGATCGTACTGCCCAGGCTCTGGTTGCCCAACTGGCCGCCGATAAAGCCACCAACCGGTTGCGCGACCCGCTTGATCATGTTGCCAATCCAGCCTTGCGGGGCCATCTGGCCCTGCTGCTGCTCGGATGCCAGTTGTTGCTGCAGCATCGCCTGCTGTTGCTGGACCTGCTGCAGGATTTGCTGCAATTGCTGCTGCTGGGCCTGTAGTTGCTGCAACTGCTGCACGATCGGATGCTGGTTCTGGCCGCCCTGGGCATCGGCACCGAAAGGAAGCAGGCCGCCCAGCCCGGACAGGGCGGCGCCAGCGATGTTGCCCAGTGTCGAATTTCCACTCAGGTTGCCGATCAGGCCACCGGCTGGTCGGCCGTACTGGCTGAACAGATTGCCGACGAAGCCTTGTGGTGCCATTTGGCCCTGCTGCGATGGCTGCTGCTGCTGCTGCTGCAAATGCTGCTGTTGTTGCTGTTGCTGTTGTTGCTGTTGCTGTTGCTGCTGTTGCAGCTGTTGCAGTTGCTGCAGCTGCTGCAGTTGCTGCAGTTGTTGCTGTAGTTGCTGCTGCTGTCCGCCAAACGCGGTGCCGGTCGCATCCATTCCGAACGGCAGCAGGCCCCCGCCGATACCGCCGGCCATTTCGCCGATGCGGCTACCCATGCCGGGATTGCCGAAAATGCCACCGATGCCCTTGCCGATCATGCCGCCCAGCGGGGCTCCGAGCATCCCGCCCAGGAAACCCTGGGGAGCCATCTGCTGCTGGCCGAGACCGTACTGTTGGTATTCGTTCATGTTCAACTCCTTTTGTGAATAAGCCGCCATAGCCGGGTTGACATTGGCTGCACAGGCAGGCCAGACGTCGGCGCCCTGACGCACCTGGCGCGGACGGCTGCTCGCATGGACATCCGCATACTGGAAAGGGCAGTGCACGAATGAAGGGCAGGGCCCCGGTTTAGTGGCCCCGGGCGCCTTGCGGATAGGCGTTGGACTGAACGGGCATGCTGAAGTTTGGGCCCTGAGCGGCGCAATTCCCCACATTGCGCCGCCGCTTGTGTTGGCGCAAACAAGCCGCGATGCACGGTTGTAAATGACTGGGAATGTTGATTCACATGGCGCCCAGGCAGGCGGGCAGGCACAGTCGCGGGCAGCTTTGCGGCGCTAAAACGAGCCAGTGAATTCAGTTAAAATGTCGGGCTTTCCCGCATCCACCTCCCGCCCGTATGAGCCCGCCTGCATCGTCAACCCTGCCTACTGCCTTGCCTTCCGCGCCGACCCTGGCGCTATTTTGCAAGGTCGTCGACAACTTCGGCGATATCGGCATCTGCTGGCGCCTGGCGCGCCAGCTCGCGCGCGAACACGGCGTGCGCGTCACGCTGTGGGTGGACGATTTGCGCAGCTTCCGCCGCATCTGCCCGCCGGTCGACGTGGACGCGGGCGAGCAGGACCTGGCAGGCGTGCTGGTACGCCATTGGCACGGCCAGGAGGGAGCATTCGTCCCGAACGAGGTGGCGGACATCGTGGTCGAATTCTTCGCCGTCGACCTGCCGCCGGGCTATGTCGCGGCAATGGCGCAGCGCAGCCCACGGCCAATCTGGTTCAATCTCGAAGGCTTGAGCGCGGAGCAGTGGGTGGAGGGCTGCCACCGCTTGCCGTCGATGCATCCGCGCCTGAAGCTGACCAAACATTTCTTCTTTCCCGGCTTTACCGCCCGGACCGGTGGCCTGCTGCATGAAGCCGGGCTCGACGCTGAGCGGGCCGCCTTCCAGGGCGACCGCAGCGAGGTGGCAGGCTTCCTGGCCGGCTTCGGTGTGGAAGCGCCCGAACTGGACGCGCTGAAGGTGTCGCTGTTTTGCTATCCGCACGCACCGGTCGCGGGCCTGCTGCAGGCCTGGGCCGAAGGAGCCGAACCGGTCACTTGCCTGGTTCCGGAAGGCGTCGCTGCCGACGCGGTGGCTGCATTCCTGGGTGGCGAATCAGGGTCGGCGCCGGTGGCCGGCGCTTCTGCGACGCATGGGGCGCTGACGCTGCGGGTACTGCCTTTCGTCCCCCAGGATGACTACGACCGCCTGCTCTGGGCCTGTGACCTGAACTTCGTGCGCGGCGAGGATTCCTTCGTGCGGGCGCAATGGGCAGACCGTCCTTTCATATGGCACATTTATCCGCAAGAAGAAAACCTGCATCACAAGAAGCTGCGTGCCTTCCTCGGACGCTATGCCGGCGGCCTCGACGCGCTCGCCGATTTCTCGCTCGGGTGGAATGGCGCGGTGCCGGTCGCGTCGATGCCGCAGGCCTGGTGCGCCTTGCGCGCCACACTATCGCAGGTCGCAGCCCACGCCGGAGATTGGCGCCGCCAGGTGCAGGCACCGGGCGATCTGGCGACGAACTTGCTGGATTTTGCCGCAGCACTGAAATTAGCCCAGGAAAATCCGGTATAATGCGCGGTTAGTCTGTAACGAATTACTCACGATCAAATGTCGGCCCCAAAGCTGCTTCGCTCCCTGGCCACTACTGGTTTAATGCAACTTACTTTTTTCACGCAAAACTACTATGAAATCCGCTAAAGAAATTCGTGTTGGCAACATCATTATGGTCGACGACAAGCCATTCATCGTGCTGCGTTCGGACGTGAACGGTTCGAGCCGCACGGGCTTTACGTACAAGTGGAAGATGAAGAATCTGCTCACCAATGCCCCGCTTGAAAACGTGTTCCGCGGCGACGACAAGTTCGACGTGGTCGTGCTGGACAAGAAGCCGGTCACCTATTCGTACTTCGCCGATCCGTTGTACGTGTTCATGGACGCCGATTACGAACAGTTCGAAATCGAAGAAGAGAACCTGGGCGACGCACTGCACTACCTGAAAGACGGCATGGAATGCGAAGCCGTGTTCTATGATGGCAAGGCGATTTCGGTCGAACTGCCGACAACCATTGCACGCCAGGTCATCTACTCGGAGCCGGCAGTCAAGGGCAATACCTCGGGCAACGTCCTGAAAGAAGCCAAGATCGAAAACGCGATCGAAGCCCACCAGCACATTGTCATGGTGCCGCTGTTCGTGAGCCAGGACGACGTCATCGAGATCGACACCCGCACCAACGAATACAAGCGCGTGGTTCGCAACTAAGCTGACGGCTTTCAAGAAAATGCTGCCTTCGGGCAGCTTTTTTTTTGGCCCTGCATGCGCGCCTTGCGTCCACTGTCGCACGGCACTGATATTCTATTGCTTTCAAAAAAACAATAGGAGACGCGATGGACCGCAGGGATTTCGTACGGCTCGGCGTGGCGGCCGGGGCAGGGGCAGGCGTCGCCACCGTTGCCGGCAATGCACAGGCGAAAGCACATGCCCACGACGCCATCCTCGATGCCGGGGTTCGCGAGCAGCAAGCCGCCATGGCCTCCGGGCGCTTGACTTCCAGGTCGCTGGTGGCAGGCTACCAGGCGCGCATCGCGGCGATCGATCGGGCCGGCCCGCGCCTGAATGCGGTGATCGAGTCCAATCCGGATGCCTTGACGATTGCGGCCGACATGGACCGCGAACGCGCCGCCGGCCAGCTGCGCGGACCGCTGCATGGCATTGCGGTGCTAGTCAAGGACAACATCGCAACCGGCGACCGCATGAGCACGAGTGCCGGCTCGCTCGCGCTCGACGGCGTGCGCGCCACCAGGGATGCGCATATTGCCGCCCAGCTGCGCAAGGCCGGCGCGGTCATTATCGGCAAGACCAACCTGTCGGAGTGGGCCAACATGCGCTCGACCAGGTCGGTCAGCGGCTGGAGCGGCCGCGGGGGGCAGACCCGCAATCCCCATGCCCTCGACCGCAATACCAGCGGCTCGAGTTCCGGCTCCGCCGCCGCCGCCGCCGCGGGCCTGGCGACCCTGACGGTGGGCACCGAAACCGATGGCTCGATCGTGTCGCCGTCTTCCGTGTGCGGCATCGTCGGCCTGAAACCGACGCTGGGCCTGCTCAGCCGCAGTGGCATCATTCCGATCGCCCACTCGCAAGATACCGCCGGACCGATGACGCGCAGCGTGACCGATGCGGCGCTGTTGCTCGCTGCGCTGGCCGGGTTCGATCCTGCCGATCCGGCGACCCTGGAAGCCCGGGGACGCAGCAGCGACTATGCCGCGGCGCTGCGCAAGGATGGGCTCAAGGGCAGGCGCATCGGCATTGCGCGCAACTTCTTCGGCCGCCATGACGCGGTTGATGCGATCATCGAACGCGAACTCGACGTGCTGCGTGCCCAGGGCGCCCAGCTGGTAGAGGTGACAGTGCCGAACACCGACAAGTATGGCGAAAGCGAACTGGAAGTGCTGCTGACCGAATTCAAGCCGGGCCTGGCGGCCTGGCTGGCACAATACGCACCGCACGCGCCGGTAAAGAACATGGCGGACGTGATCGCCTTCAACCACCAGCATGCGGCCCGGGAGATGCCGCATTTCAAGCAGGAGCACTTGCTCGCCTCGCAGGCCACGCCTGGACTCGATGCGCGCGAATACCGCGCAGCCCTTGCCAACGACCTGCGCTATGCGCGCGACGAAGGCATCGACCAGGTGCTGAAGGAGCACCGGCTCGATGCGCTGGTGGCCCCTACCGGCGGCCCGGCCTGGCTCACCGACTACATCAATGGCGACCATTACACAGGCAGCTTCTCGACGCCGGCGGCAGTGGCGGGCTATCCGCATATCACCGTACCGGCCGGCTTCACGCGCGGTTTGCCGGTCGGGATCAGCTTCGTGGGCGCGGCCTGGAGCGAGGCGGCCTTGCTCGGCATGGCCTATGCCTACGAACAGGCCTCGCAGCGCCGGCGCGCGCCGACCTTCCCGGCCAGTATCCAGCTCCAGTCCTAGGCGGCTGGCGCGGCCCCGTTCCGGCTCAGCGTCCTGCGCCCTGTTTCGCCCGGGTAAATTCCGGCCCCCACAACGGGTGGCCATGTTCGCCGGGAGCGAGGTCGAACGAGGGATCGATGCGCAAGGCACGCTCGAAGGCCTGGCGGCATGGCGCAGGACGGCCGGTGACGCAGTAGCTGAAGGCGGTGTACTTGAGGGCGTTGACGCGATTGCGTGCCGAGCCGCCGTCCATGTCGCCCGAGTCCAGGCGCTTGATGGCGGCGTTGAACTCGCCATCGTTGTAGAGGCCGATTCCTTCGCGCAGCGCGTTGTCGTCGCGATCCGGCGCCGGCCGCGCCGCGCGCGCTGCCGGGCGCTCGGCGCGTTCCTTGCGGTCATTGCGCTCGGCGCGGTCGCTGCGTGCACGCGAGCGTTCTTCCACGCGTGTCTGCGCGCGGCCTGGGTCGGGGGCGCCCATCAACGCGTTCAGTTCCGCGCATCCACCCAGCGTCAGCAGGGCGAGCAGCGCACCGGCGCGCAGGCCAATGCAAGAGATGTGCAATCGGGTTCCCATGGTCACTCGCTATCCTCTTCGGTAAAGTCCAGTTCGATAATCGCCGAGCCGCCCTTGACCGCATTCACCGTCACGATATGCTCGGGGAAATTGGGGTTGGCGATACGGATGGTGTGCTGGCCCGGCGCCAGCGAGATCCGCTTGAGCGGCGGGCTGGCGCCGAAACTGGTGCCATTGACCTCGATCATGCCCCACGGCTTGATCAGTAACTTGTAGGTGGCTCCACCTGCAGCGGCTGCCTGGCGCTGGCGCGCAGACTGAACGTCGGCCCGCACTAGCGGAGTCACCGTGCCCGGTGCTGCTGGCAGCTGCTCTGGTTCGCCATTGGGCTGGAGTGCCGGAGCCGGTGCGGCCAGGACCAGCGCGGGCGGCGCTGCCGGTGAGACTGCTTGCGCTGGCGCTGGCTGCACAGGCTGCGGCAAGGCCAGCGTGAGCGTATCGCTCGTGTCGGCCTGTCGCAGCAGGGCGAACAGGGCGCCGAGCGCCAGTAGCAGCGCCGCTGCCGCCGCGGCCAGCAGCGGCCAGCGTCGCTGCAGCGCAGGCGCTGGAACTGCTAAAGCTGCAGGCTCGGGCTCGGGCTCGGGCTCTGGGGTTGGCGTTTGCGCAGGTTCATGGAGGTGCGCTACCTGGGGTTCGGCAACGGGCGCCACCGGTTGCGCAGACGCGGCCTGGAAAGCTTCGAATGATTGTGCCGGTACCGCCGGGCCCAGCGGGACGATACCCAGCAGATTGCGCAGCTGCTCGATGTCCTGGGGGCGCTGTTGCGGATCGGGGGACAGGCAGCGGTCGATGGCGGCGATAAACGACTCGCTGTACCCGTCCGGCGCGCTGCCCAGCAGCGGCGGCGCGGGCAGGGTTTCCTTGGTGATTGCGAAGAACACGACGGCGGCAAGGTCGTGCATGTCGTCGGCTTCGGACCACGGCGCATCCGTCTCCGGTGCGGGCGCCAGCATGGGGTCGCCGGACTCGAGGATGAGGACGGTATCCGGGCTGATGGGGCGGTGCGGCATCTGCATCGCATATTGAAATTCGAGCGATTGCAGGATCTGACGGAACACGCGGCGGCACCAGGGCTCGTTGACGAGTTCATGGTCGGACTCGACGATCTCGCGCACGGTGCGGCCGTCGGTCTGTGCTTGGGATAAGGGTAAACTGGTCATCTTGGCATGGAGCCTTGCCACGCCGCAGAAGAGCGCCGTGTCTTGGCCCGGTATTTGTATTTTGACAAATCATGCCAGATTTGCCCCGGATCCGTGACGCGCCGGGCCAACCGTGCGGGGCTGTTACAACTCGGTTACAACTCAGCTATAAGTTAACTGCCACGCGGCAGCACCCATGCTCAGACTTCCAGGAAGCGCATCTTGAAATAACGTCCCTTGATCACGCCGAATTCTGGCCCCGGCGCGCTCCGGTCGTTCAACTTCGCGACGGCGGCATGCGCAGCGTGGCGCTCGAGCGCGACATAGCTGGAAAACTCGGTGACATTGATCTTGCCGACCTGTTCTTTGCTCAGTCCGGCGTCTCCGGTCAGGGCGCCCAGAATGTCGCCCGGACGCAGCTTGGCCTTCTTGCCACCGCTGATGCACAGCGTCACCATCGGCGCTGGCGCCGCCGGTTCCAGCTGCTCGCCAAGCGCGTCGAGGCGGTGCCATTCGACGCTGATCTTCTGGTACTCCTCGACCAGGCGCACCCATTTCTTTTCGTTCGGGGCGCACAGGCTCAAGGCCAGGCCGGTTTCGCCGGCGCGCCCGGTGCGGCCGATCCGGTGCACGTGGACTTCCGGATCCTTTGAAATGTCGGCATTGATCACGACGTCGAGGTTGGCGATGTCGAGGCCGCGCGCGGCGACGTCGGTGGCCACCAGCACCGAGCAGCTGCGGTTGGCAAACAGCACCAGGATTTCATCGCGCTCCTGCTGCTCCAGCTCGCCATACAGGGCCAGTGCCGACACGCCGGCGGCGCGCAGGGTCTCGGCCAGCTCGCGGCAATGGACCTTGGTGTTGCAAAAGGCGAGCGCGGACACCGGCTGGAAGTGCTTGAGCAAGCGCGCCACCGCATCGTCGCGGCCGTCGAAGCCGACTTCATAGAAGCGCTGCTCGATCTGGCCGGCGCTGTGCTGGCTTTCGGCGGCAACTTCGAGTGGGTCGCGCAGGAATTTCGCGGTGGCGTAGCGAATGTCGTCCGGATAGGTTGCCGAAAACAGCAGTGTCTGGCGGCGTTCGGGGCAGGCGCTGACGATGCCCGCGATCTCGTCGTAGAAGCCCATGTCGGTCATGCGGTCGGCCTCGTCGAGCACCAGGGTCTGGACATGCGACAGGTCGAGCGTGTGGCGTCCCAGGTGGTCGCGCAGGCGGCCCGGCGTGCCGACCACGATGTGGGCGCCATGCTCGAGCGAGGCGATCTGCGGGCGCATCGCCACGCCGCCGGTCAGGGTCAGGATCTTGATATTGCCGACTCCGCGTGCCAGCCGGCGCAGCTCGTTGGCGACCTGGTCCGCCAACTCGCGGGTCGGGCACAGCACCAATCCCTGGATGGCGAACCAGGCGGGATTAAGCTTGTGCAGCAGCCCGATGCCAAAGGCGGCGGTCTTGCCGCTGCCGGTCTTGGCCTGGGCAATCAGGTCGCGCCCCTCGAGCACCGGCGGCAGGCAGGCGGCCTGGATCGGCGTCATCCCGTGATAGCCCAGGCTGGCGAGGTTGGCAAGAAAGCGCGGCGCGAGCGGCAGCGAGGTGAATGGTTGCGTGGTCATGGGGAGTCCAGCCAGGGTTGGCTAAAAAGTGGCCGGCGAGCGCACTACGGGGAGGTGGGCGCCCACACCGGCAGGCCGGTCAGGTCGAGGTTATCGTCGCGGCGCCAGGCAGGCAGGCCGGACGTGTCGGTTTCTTCCAGCAGGCCGAGTAAATCCAGCTGCTCCTGCTTCAGGCAAGCGCGGCGCGGCCGGGGAGTGGCACGCTGCGGTTCGACAACGGATGCGGGCGGGTCGACCGGCTCGAAGCCCGGCAGATCGATCGTCGCGTTGTCTTTCTTGTCTCTCATCAGCTTTTACTACGCGGCTTTTCCCGCGCTGCTTTTCCTGCCTCAGAAAACAAAAGCCCGGCTGCAAGAGTCGGGCTTTTGTACTGTATTTGGTTGCGGGGACAGGATTTGAACCTGTGACCTTCGGGTTATGAGCCCGACGAGCTGCCAGACTGCTCCACCCCGCGGAACAGATTATAGCGCAGCTTGATCCGGGGTGCAAACATTCGATGTGCTCCATGTGCAAAACCCAAGGACAGGAATGCGAATGCGACTGAGCAAGGGCGCGAGCGCCTCATCGGGCGGCGCGCAAGCGCCACAGCGACGTGACTTCGCGCGAACGTGCCGCGTGCAGCGGGTCGTCGGGATCGCTGGCTTTCGCATGGGTCGGGCGCACGTCATGCCGGGCCACGACCTCGAGCCCGGCGTCGGCTATCCAGCCAAGCAATTGGTCGCGCGGACGCAGGCCCAGGTGTTCGGCCAGGTCGGACAGGATCAGCCAGCCTTCGCCACCCGGCTCCAGGTGCGCCGCGAGGCCGCCGAGGAAACACCTGAGCATGCGGCTGTCGGGATCGTAGATCGCGTATTCAATGGCCGAGCTGGGCTTGCCCGGCAGCCAGGGCGGGTTGCACACTACCAGCGGCGCACGTCCTGCTGGGAACAGGTCGGCCTCGAGCAGTTCGACCTGGGACGCCAGGCCCAGTCGTGCGATATTCTCGCGTGCGCAGCCAAGCGCGCGGGCATCCATGTCGGTGCCCACGACGCGCAAGATGCCGCGGCGGGCCAGCACTGCCGAGAGCACACCGCTACCGGCGCCGATGTCGAAGGCCAACTGCGCACCCGGCGGCAGCGGGGCTTGCGCCACCAGTTCGACGTATTCGCCGCGTACCGGCGAGAACACGCCGTACCAGGGGTGGATGTGGGCGTCCAGCGCGGCAATGCGCACGCCCTTGCGGCGCCATTCATGGGCGCCGATCACGCCCAGCAGTTCGCGCAGCGAAGCGACATAGGGCTCGGCCGCCGGACCATAGGCTTCGAGGCAGGCTTCCTGGACTGCAGGCGCGCGCCGCAGCGCGATGGTGTGGCCGGCTTCGAACGGAATCAACAGCATGGCCAGTGTGCGGGCGCGCTGCAGCTGCTGCAGGCGGTGGCGGTGAAACAGTTCGGTCGGCGTGGCGGCGGCCGCACCCGGTTTGGGCCGGCGCGCGCGCGCGCTCTTGTGGTCCACCCGGCGCACCAGTGCGGCGAGCAGCTGGCGCGCATTCTGGAAGTCGCCGCGCCAGAGCAGGGCGGTGCCATCGAGCGCCAGCCGATAGGCGGTGTCGGCATTCATGGTGTCGTCGGCGACCACCACTTTTTTCGGCGCCGGCCAGCCGCTCTCGGAACGCCAGCGCGCCGCGCGCCCGGTGCCGCCTTCAGTCCAGGTGATCTGGTTCATGTCTGCTCTACAGTCGATGCATTAATGATGATGCTGCCAGTTGCCGTCGACCGATGCGAGATAGGACTTGACCGCGTCCGGGCTGCCGGTGGCGTGGCGCTTGACTTCACCGCAGGCGCAGATGCCCTGGTAAGGCTGGATATGCGAGCAGGCCGAGACCTTCTGCAGAAAGACCTTGACGGGCTTGGCGCATTTTGCGCACTTGAAAGTAAGGATGCGTGCGGGCTTCATGGTGGTGTGATGGTAGTTTCAGGAAAGAGCGGCATTCTACACCCGCCTGCCGCGCGCCATTTACTCGACCACGACGGCACTGCTGCCGCCGCCGCTTGGCCGCACCAGCACCCTGGTGGCAATTCGTTCGGTCATTTCCTGCACGTGCGAAATCACGCCGACCTTGCGCCCCAACGACTGCAGTGCGTCGAGCGCATCCATGGCGACACCGAGGGTCTCGGTATCGAGGCTGCCGAAGCCTTCGTCGATGAACAGCGATTCGACGCGCACCCGGTTCGAGGACAGCGAAGCCAGGCCGAGCGCCAGCGCTAGCGAGACCAGGAAAGATTCGCCGCCCGACAATGAATTGACCGAGCGCACCTCGCCACCCATGTCCTGGTCGCGCACCATCAGCGCCAGCGAGGGCGCGCCGGCATGGGTGACGCGCTCGAGCCGGTAGCGCTTCGCCAGTTGGCCCAGGTGCGCATTGGCATAGCCGAGCAGCACGTCGAGGGTGAACTGCTGGGCATAGTTACGGAATTTCTTGCCATCGCTCGAACCGATCAGCTCGGACAGCTTGCCCCAGCGCTGCTCCTGCGCCTGCTGGCGCTCGATCGCGTCGAGCATGGTTTGCGCTTGCCGGCGGCGCGCATCGTCCTGGGCGGCGTTCATGCGCAGCTCGGTCGCTAGGTCATGGGCGGCGCGCCGTTCGGCGCTGAGCGTGTCGACGGCGGCGGCCACTGCGTCGGCCGACAAGCCGCTCGGCGGCAGGCCTTCGAGGTGCAAGGCGCGCTGCGCCCGGCGTTCGGCCAGCACGGCGCTGGCACTGCCCACCTGTGCATCGAGCGCGCCCAGCGCGGCGCGTTCCTGCGCCAGCCAGTTGGCACCGACCGCCAATAGCTTGCCGAGTTCGGCCGCGTCATCGACCGCATCCGTACCCAGGCTGCTACGGTTGCGGCGGTAGTCATTGAGCCAGTCGGACAGACTGGCCGTGGCGCGCACGCCCGCACTGTCGAGCGCGGCGATGTGCTGGTTCAGTTGCGCCAGCGCGGTGCGTGCACCGGTCTCGCGCTGCGCCGTCTCGGCCGCGATGGCCTGGCGCGCGGTCTGATGCTTGCGTGCGGCGGCGACCGCGGCCAGCAGTTCGCACTCGACCTCGGACACCGAGCGGCCCTGCCACAGGGCGAGGCGCTGCGCGCGTTTTTCCTTGAGCTCGGTCTCCAGGCGATTAAATTCCGCAGCAAGGCCGGCACCGTGGCGCTCTGCCTGGGCAATGCGCTCGCCGGCGCCCGCGGCCTCGGCCTCGAGCGTTGCGGCGGCGGCGCTGCTGCGGGCATGCAGTGCGGTCTGTTCTTGCCATTGCGCGGCGTCGTGCATGCGGCTGGCGTGCCACTGCGCCGGATTGCCGCGCCATGCCGATTGCCAGCCGTCGCCGCAGGCAGCCGACAGCACCGGGTCGAGTTCGGCCAGCACCGATGCCAGCTGGGCAGCCAGCCCCTGCTGTTGCACCGTCAGGGCGCCTACCTCGGCGTGCAGGCGGGTACTTGCCTCGCGGGCCTGGTCGGCCGCCTGGCGCAGGCGGGCATGGTCGAGCTGCGCCCGGTCATAGGCGGCTTGGGCCACATCGCGGGCCTGCGCCGCGCGGCGCAGGCCGGCCGCGCGTGCCTCGAGCGCCGCCAGCGCGCTGCGTGAGGCCGCGTGCGCCGCGGCGAACCAGGCCGGCAGGTGCTCACTGGCAGACTCAGCTTGCGCCGCATCGGCGAGCGCCCCATCAGTATCGAATGCGGCGGCGTCCGGTACATCGGCGGCGCGCGCCTGTGCGGCCCATTCCGCGCCCAGTTCGGCCACCAGCGTGCGCAGGGCGCCGCGTTCGCGCTCCAGGCTGCCAAGACGTTCGCTGGCCGCCGCCAGCGTTGCCGCCTGCGTTGCCTGCAGCGCTTCGTTGTCGCGCACCGCCTTGCGGCAGTCGCGCACTTCGCCACGCAAGCTGGCCAGCATGGTGCGCAGCATGTCTTCGCGCCCATGGTCGAGATACGGATGGGCGAGCGAGCCGCAGACCGGGCAGGGTGCGTCGTCGTCAAGGGTGGCGCGCAGTTCTTCCACGCTGGCGGCGCAGGCAAGTTCGGCCGCCGTCAGCGATTTCTCGGACTGGTGCATTGCCGCGAGCAGCGCCGGGGCGGCGGCGCGCGCCGCGTCGAGCAGCCCGCTGGCGCCAGCGCGTGCGGTATCGACGCGATCGAGCTCGCCGCTGGTGTGGGCGAGCTCCTGGCGTGTGCTCGCCAGCGCCGTCCAGGCTCTTTCGGCAGCATCGAGGCGTTCGCGGCGGGCGTCGAGTGCCTGGCGCTCGTCGGCCAGCGCTTGCGGATCGCCCGATTCGAGTGCAGCCATGGCGTCGCGGCGGGCACTGTCGAGCGTGTCAAGGCGGGCACTGGCCTCGGTCAGTGCGCGTGCGGCGCCCTGTTCGAGTTGGGCCGCCTCTTGTGCCTGGTTGCCGGCGGTGGCAAGTGCGGCTGCCGCGTCTGCTTGCGCCCTTTCCATTTGCGCGGCTTGCCCGAGCAGCTTGTCCCAGCGCGGCCATTGCGCCGCCATCGGCTCGAGCCGGGCGTGCGCCGACAGCCATGCCGCCGCGCTATCGCGCCCCCGGCGCGCGGCGTCGAGGGCGTCCGCCTTGGCCTGATGGGCCGCGCGCGCCTGGCGCGCTTCGTTGCGCGCGGCGTCGAGCGCGCTCGTGGCCTGCCCGTGCAAGGGCGCCAGCGCCGCGATGGCGGCATCGAGCGCCTTGGCACCGTCGAGCTGCGGCGCGCAAGCGCGCAAGGCGCCGTCGGCCGCGTCGACTGCGCCCAGGGCCGCGTCGATATCGAGCACGGCCTGGCGGCGTGCTTCCAGCGCCGCCGCCAGGTTCGCTTCGAGCCTGGTGCCCGATTCGACGGCCAGCTTGCGCTCGCCTTCGAGGCGCACCACCTCGGCCACCAGCGCACGCGCCGGCTGCACGGCCTCGAGCGTAGCCAGCCGCTGGCGGCGCTCGCCGGCTCCGGCCTGGGCTGCCTGAGCCAGCGCCAGCGCTTCGCCGGCCTGGACCTCGCCGCGCTCGAGCTTGAGCGCTTCGTGGTGCCAGCGCAGTTCGTGTTCGAGCGCGGCGCGGCGGGCGTCGAGCGCTTCCAGGGCCAGCTCGGCATGGGCACGGTCGGCATCGAGCCTGGCACGTTCTTCGGCCGCCAGCGGCGCCTGGCTGGCCAGCTGGGAGGCGAGCATCTTGGTGCGCTCCTGCTCGTTGCGGTAGCGCTCGAAGGCCCGTTTCGAAATCTCGCTGTAGATCGTGGTGCCGGTCAGGGTTTCGAGCAATTCGCCCCGCTCGTTTTCGTCGGTCTTGAGAAAGGCCGAGAATTCGTTCTGCGCCAGCAGCACGGCGCGCGTGAACTGCTCGAACGACAGGCCGATGCGCGCCACGATTTCGGCCGCGACCTCGGTCTTGGTGCCGCCCAGCGGATCGAGTTCGGGCAACCGGTGCAGGCTCATTTTGGACGGCTGCAGGGCGCCGCCCGGCTTGCCATAGGCGCGACGCACGCTCCAGCGCGCGCGATAGCGCAGGCCGTCGTTGCCGGCGAAGTCGACCTCGGCCCAGGCTTCGGCCGCGCCGCGCCGCATCAGGGTGCGCGGGTCGAGCGCCGAGACGGTGTCGCCGCCGACATCCGGCAACTGGCTGCCGGCGCGCTTGAGCAGGCGCGGCGTGGCGTCGTAAAGGGCCAGGCACAGGGCGTCGAGCAGGGTGCTCTTGCCGGCGCCGGTGGGCCCGCTAATGGCGAACAGTCCGGCCGAGGCCAGCGGTTCGCGTTCGAAATCAACCTGGAACTGGTCGGCGAGCGAAGCCAGGTTCTTGCCGCTGATGCGCAGGATTCTCATGCGGCGTCTCCATCCAGCGCATGGGTAAGTTCCGCGAAGGCGGCGAGCTGGTCGGGCGGCACCTCGTCGCCGAAACGCTGGGCCCACAGGCGCCGGAAGATATCGTCGGGCTGCAGCTGGGCCAGTTGATCGAGCGTGAGCGCAGCGGTAGCGGCCTCGCGTGCGGCGTGGCGCCGGGTTGGCTCGATCTTGGCCAGGCGCACCGGCTTGCCGGCGAGGGCGGCTTCGACGCGGGCGCGCAAGCCCGGCTCCGGACCGTCGAGCAGCACGCGCACTTCGAGGAAGGGCTGGGCATGCGAGGGGGCGTCGGGCAAGGCCAGTGCTTCGAGCGCAGCGAGCACGTCGTCGAGCGGCGCCGGCTTGGGCGGCACCCGCAGCAGCTCTACCGCGCGCGGCACGTGCAAGGCGGTGACCGCCGCCACCGCCGGTCCGTCGAGGTCGACGCACAGCACCTGGTGCTGGTAGCTTACTTCCGAGAACGACAATGGCAGCGGGCTGCCGCAGTAGCGCCGGTGCTCGTGGCCGCCAACGCGCTGGGCCAGGTGCAGGTGGCCCAGCGCAACGTATGCCACCGCCGGGTCGAACATGGTCGCGGGCAACGCCTCGGTGCCGCCAATGACGATGCGGCGCTCGGAATCCTGCGACGCCTGCCCATCGACCATGTGGCAATGGCCCATTGCAATGATGGCTTGATCGGCCGTGCAGCGCGACCGGGCCAGTGCAAAGGCCTGGCGGTAGAGCAGGGCGGTGCCGTTGAGGTAGGGGTCGCCCGCCAGGTCGGCGTCTTCGGCGACGACGCGCGGCACGTCGCCCGGCCGCAGGAAGGGAATCGCCAGGCACCATGCGCCCACACTGCCGTCGCGCCCGCGCAGCGGGACCAGCAAGCGCTCCAGGTCGATGCTGCCGTCGGGCGTGCGCGCGACATTGCCGACCACGACCGTGCCATGGGCCTCGAGCAAGGGCGTGGCCGCTTCGAGGCGTCCGGGAGAATCGTGGTTGCCGGCAATGACCACCACCTGCAGATGGGGCACCCTGGCCTTGGCCTGCTGCAGGAAGCGGTAGAACTGGCGGTGCGCGGCGGCCGACGGGTTGGCATTGTCGAAGATGTCGCCGGCGATGAGCAGCACATCGATGTCCTCGGCCACCAGGCTGGCCACGAGCCAGTCGAGGAAGCATCCGTGCTCGTAGCTTCGGTCGAACGTGTGCAGGGTCTGGCCGAGGTGCCAGTCGGAAGTATGCAGCAGCCGCATGGTAAAAATGGAAAGGAGGTGGGCGCCTACTATATCGCAGACTGGTCGTTCGACCCAACAAATACTGTGTATTTTTACAGTGGTATTGATTGGCGAGGTAAGCTATTGCCTGCTGCTCAAAAGTCGAGCAAGGACCGAGTCAATCGGACATCGCGATCAGTAAAAAGTCACCAAAGTCCACCAGTCCGAGTTTGCGCCAGCTCAAACCCGTCATGGGGCATGTCTCTACACTACGAAATCCCACAGGCCAGCGATAACAACAACCACAGCGCGCCTGCCCTACACCAAGCTTCCCCAGCCCATGCAATGCGGCCCTTCGCCCGGCCGCGTGCTGGCGGCGGCATTCCGAGAGGAGACATGGATGTTGACGTCGACGTATACTTTAGTTGCCCTTTCCATCGAGCAGGCCAGCGCCCGCGTGGTGCTGCAATCGTTGCTGGAACGCTGGAACCCGGCTGCCTCGCAGCATGCGGCGCCTACCCCGCGCCAGTTCGAACTGGCCTGCGATGCCCTGCGGGCAGCCTTCGATAACTGCTACTGGCGCAAGCTCGACAAATTCGTGCTGCCGGCCTTGCGCCGGGCCGGCGTTGCCCCGCAGTTGCTGGCCGAGCTCGACGCGCTGACCATGGCGGCCATCGAGGCACGCGCCGATGCCCATGCGGCGGCGGCCGTGCAAGACAAGGCCTTCGGCGCGGCGCTCGAGCGCTGCTGCAAGCTGCTGCTCGAACGTCTCGACCGTGAAGAGCGCGACCTGTTTCCGGTGGCCCGCACCCACATACCGAGCGAGTCCTGGTTCGCGATCGCCAACGACATGCTGGCCCACGATGCATGGCAGCACGAGAACCGCGGCTACCCGGCGGGCCGGATGCCAGGCAAGGCAATTGCCCCGAATGGGGCCGCGCCAGCCGCCGTGGGCCAGGCGCCGCAGCCCGCGCGGCACTACGTCACCCACTGAGCTTTTCCGGACGGGGGCCCTCTTAGTTCTTTGCTATGATGGGAGTTTTAGAACTGCGACTTCATCATGTTCGAATTCCTTTTCAAACGGCAAGGTGGCGACAAGGCCGCCGCCGGCGCTGCGGGCAAGGAAGCACAGGGCCGATCCTCGCAGCCGGGGCAGCCTGCCCGCAACGAGCGCGCGTCCAGCGCGGCCGGTGTCCCTGCCGCACCCACGCCGCGCGAGCAGCAAGCCGAACAGCTCAGTCACCTGAACGGCGATGAAGCCGCCGCGGTCGCCTTTATTCTCTCTTGCGATTTTTCCGAGCTGCGTCTTGCTGCGGCCGAGCTGATCCACAGCCGGCCGCAGCTCGAGCAGGTGCATACGGCCATGCGCAACCTCGATCGCCGTGTCGCCAAGCTGATGCAGTCCCGGCTCGATGCGATTCGCCACCACGAATCCGAGCTGCGGCGCGGCCAGGAAGCGCTGGTCCAGGCCCGCGCCCTGCTCGATGACGCGCTGCTCACTCCCAATCATGTCGCCGAACTCGACCGCAAATGGGCGCTCACCGTGGCGCCCGAGCTAGCCGCGCAGTTCGATGCCGTACGCGCCCAGTTGGGCCAGCGCCTCGAGCAGCAGGTGCAGTTGCAGCGCGCCATGATCGACCGTCTTGCCGCGCTGCGCCAGCTTGGCAGCAGCGGGCTCGATGCCACAGCCTTGGGCGAACGGCTCGCAACGCTGTCGCGCGAGCAGGCCGAGGCGCTCGTCGCTCCCGGCCACCCCGCGCTGCCGCGCTCCCTGGTGGCCGATTTCGCCGCCGAGCAGGCGCGCATTGGCGCCAGCCTGGCCACCTTGGAGCAGGACCAGGCCGCTTGCGTGGCGCGCGAAGCCGCACTCGCCCAGTGGCAGGCACAAGCGGCCGCCGAATTGCAGGCAGATAGCTTGCGCAAGCAGTGGCAGCGCCTGCCGGCGTTGCCGTCCAACCCGCTCGGCGCACAGCTGCAGGATCGTTTCGACGCGCTGCTGGCCAGCCTGCCGCACGACCATCGCGAGTCCAGGCAGGAACCGGCGCCGCCATCGGCGGACAGCCAGCACGCGCACAAGAGCGCACGCAAGCAGGGGCAGGCGGCGCAGGCCAAAGGAGCCGATCAAGACTTTCTCGGGCGCCTCGACGCCATGGAAGCGGCCCTCGAGCAGGGCTCGCTCGGCATGGCTGCCGAACTCGACAAGTCACTGAAGGACAGCAAGGACAAGGGCCTGCGCCTGACGCCGGCGCAGGCCGACCGGCTGGCCCATGCGCGCGCCGAACTCAAACGACTGTCTGACTGGGCCCGTTGGGGCGGCAATGTCTCGCGCGAAGAACTGATCAAGGCGGTGGAAACCCTGGCCACCGAGCAGCTTGCCATGTCCGAACTGGCCAAGAAGGTCGGCAGCATGCGCGAGCGCTGGAAGGCACTCGACGGCCTGTCCGGTCCGGCGCCGCGCTCGCTGTGGGAGCGGTTCGACGCCGCCTGCACCATTGCCTACGCTCCGGCCGCCGCCCATTTCCGCCACCTGGCCGACGAACGTCATGCGAATGCCGCGCGCGGACAGGCGCTGATAGACGAAGCGCAGGGCGAGATCGCGCGGCTCGCCTCCGGCGCGGCCGACTGGAAGCATGTGTCCGGCACCGTGCAAAACCTGCGCAGTGCCTGGAGTCACCTCGGACCGATCGACCGCAAAGAAAAGAAACGGCTCGACAGCTTGTTCTCGGAAGCCATGAGCACGTTGCAAGGTCCGCTCGAGCAGCAGCGCGAGCAGGCCATGCAGGTGCGCGAGCAATTGATCGAAGAAGCGCTGGCACTCGACCCGCACAAGCGCCAGGCGCTCGACCAGCTGCGCGAACTGCAGCACCGCTGGCAAGAGCATGCGCGTGCGCTGCCGCTCGAGCGCAAGGTCGAACAGGCTTTGTGGCAACGCTTCCGCGCAGCCTGCGACGCCCTGTTCGCCGGGCGCAAGGAGCATGCGCATGCCGCTGACCACGAGCGCCGCGAGCACGAGACCGCGAAAGAGGCGCTGTGCGCACGCCTCGAAGCGGCGGCGCCGGAGGTCACGCCCGCCAGCGCCGGCAAGCTGTTGCGCGAGGCTGCGGCCGAGTGGCATGCGATTGGTCCGGTGCCGCGCGCCCACGAAGCGCGCATCGACAAACGCTATCACGCGGCAGTGGCGGCAGTGCAGCACCAGGCCGACGTGGCGCGCCGCGCCGCCGGGCTGGTGCTGGCTGGCACAGTGCGCGACAAACTGCGCCTGACCCAGGCGCTGGAAACGGCGCTGGCCAATCCCGAGGCCCTTACCAATACTGCCGACTGGCGCGCGCGCTGGGATGCGCTGCTGCCGCTCGAAGACGGCTTCGAGGCGATCATGCGCACGCGCTTCGATGCGGCGCTCGATGCGCTGGATGGCGGCGACCGCCTCGGCTATGCGCGCACCCTGGAAGCCAATCGCGAGCGCCTGCTGCACGACCTGCTGCGGCTCGAGATCGCGGCCGGTATCGACAGCGGCGCCGAGTTCGCGCGCGAACGCCTCAAGCTGCAAGTCGAGGTGCTGCAAGATTCGCTCAAGTCGGGCCACCAGAGCGGCCAGCCGGCGCAACGAAAAGCAGGCCCGGGCGCGCACCTCGCAGCGTTACGCGAATTGCTGGCGCTGCCGGCGCTGGCCGATGCGCGTACCGAAGCGCGCATCGAACAGTTGCTGCTGCGGCAAGCGAAGGAGGGCCGATGACAGCCATCCAAGAGGCGCCGCTGGGCAGGCCGCAATCCTCGCCGCTGACCGAGATCCGGGTGCAGCAGGCCGACTTCGACCTGTCGCGCGAGACTGCCCGCCTGCGCGAAGGTGACGGCCGGGTAGGGGCGGTAGTCAGTTTTGTCGGCACCGTGCGCGACCTGAACGAGGGCGCGGCCGTCTCGGAAATGGAACTCGAGCACTATCCCGGCATGACAGAGCGGGCGCTGGAAGATATCGTGGGGCAGGCGCGCGCGCGCTGGGACCTGTTCGGTGTCCTCGTGATCCACCGTGTCGGCCCGTTGGCGCCGCTCGATCAGATCGTGCTGGTTGCCTGCACCTCGGCACACCGCGGCGAGGCTTTCGCGGCCTGCGAATTCATCATGGATTACCTGAAAACCGACGCGCCGTTCTGGAAGAAGGAGCAAACACCCCAGGGCGCGCGCTGGGTCGATGCCCGCAGCAGCGACGATTGCGCCAAGGCCAAGTGGGCGCCCCAAGGAACCCGTTCTTGAGCTGGCTGGCGGTGGGACTGGGGGCGGCCATCGGCGCCTGGCTGCGCTGGGGGCTGGGCCTCTGGCTCGGCAGCCTGCACGCTTTCGTGCAGCTCGGGACACTGGCGGCCAACCTCGTCGGCGGCTACCTGGTCGGACTGGCGCTGGGCTTTTTCACGGCCCATCCGCAGCTGTCGCCCGAATGGCGGCTGTTCGCCATTACCGGCTTCCTGGGTGGGCTCACGACCTTCTCGAGCTTCTCGGGTGAGTCGGTGGTGCTGCTCCAGCGCGGCCAGTACGGCTGGGCGCTGACGCACACCATGCTGCACCTGCTCGGGTCGATCGTGTTTTGTGTCGCAGGCTTTGCGACCTGGCGCGCCTTGCGCTCCTGACGACGGCAGCAGGTGGGCGGCGCTCACCGCGTTTCCCGAAAAGATTTCTACAAGAAAGAAAGCTCGACCTTGCCACCGCTCGAATGTTCAGGCTGCGGTAAGTCGCCAGCGGAGGAACACATGAACACAATCTCACAACCGGGCGCCACGCCTGCGGTCCATACCTTCCCGATCGGCGGAATGACATGCGCGTCGTGCGCGGGCCGTGTCGAAAAGGCGCTGCAGGCAGTCAAGGGCGTCGAGCGTGTTGGCGTGAATCTGGCGACCGAGAAGGCAACGGTCCAGCTCGCTCCTGGGGTCAGCCCGAGTGCGCTCTACGCCGCGGTCGAGCAGGCCGGCTACGACGTGCCGAGCGACACCGTTTCGCTTTCAATTTCGGGCATGTCCTGCGCCAGCTGCGCAGGCCGTGTGGAAAAAGCGCTCAAGAACACGCCTGGCGTGACCGGTGCATCGGTCAACCTGGCAACCGAGAAAGCCCATGTGACCGCCATTGGCGTGAGCGCCGATCAGCTCATCGCCGCGGTGCGACAGGCTGGTTATGACGCAAGCGCGGCGCCCCCTGCCGCGTCCGGGCAAGCCGCCGTTCCCGCGGCGCTTCCGTCCTGGTGGCCGGTTGCCCTCGCAGCCCTGCTCAGCCTGCCCCTGGTGGCGCCGATGCTGCTGATGCCGTTCGGCATCGACCTGGCCCTGCCAGGCTGGCTACAGATGGCACTGGCGACGCCGGTTCAGTTTTTCTTGGGCGCCAGGTTCTATCGGGCAGGCTGGAAGGCCGTTCTGGCACGCTCCGGCAATATGGATCTGCTGGTCGCCATCGGCACCAGCGCTGCCTACGGGCTGTCGGTCTATCTGTTGCTGACGCACGACCAGCACGAAGGAACGGGGCATCTCTATTTCGAGACCTCCGCTGTCGTGATTACCTTAGTCCTGTTGGGCAAATGGCTCGAAGCAAGAGCTAAACACCAGACTGTTTCCGCCTTGCGGGCGATGGAGTCGCTCCGTGCCAGTGTCGCCATCGTGCGGCGCGACGGCCTGGAAACAGAAATCCCGGTCGGGCAAGTCCGTGTCGGCGACACGGTCGTGGTGCGTCCAGGCGGACGGGTGCCGGTCGACGGCAGGATCGTCGAAGGATCGAGCCACCTGGATGAATCGCTGTTGACCGGTGAGAGTTTGCCGGTGGCGAAAGACCCGGGAGACATCGTCACCGGCGGAGCGGTCAATGCCGAAGGCATGCTGGTTCTCGAGGCCACCGCCGTGGGCGGGGACACCATGCTGTCGAACATTATCAAGCTGGTTGAAAACGCCCAGGCGGTCAAGGCGCCGATCCAGCGGCTGGTGGACAAGGTCAGCGCCGTGTTTGTCCCGGTGGTGCTGGTCATTTCGGGCATCACCTTCCTTGGGTGGGGGCTGCTGGTGGGCGACTGGCAGCAAGCACTGCTCAACGCGGTCGCGGTGCAGGTCATTGCCTGTCCTTGTGCGCTTGGCCTGGCCACGCCGACATCCATCATGGCCGGCACTGGCGTGGCCGCACGTTATGGAATTCTGATCAAGGATGCCGAGGCGCTCGAGACCGCACACGCAGTCAACGTCGTGGCCTTCGACAAGACCGGTACCCTTACCGAAGGCAAGCCCACCCTGGTAGAAATCGAAGGCATCGGGAGAACCAGTGCCGAAGCCCTGGCCCTGGCACGCGCGGTCCAGCAGCACAGCGACCACCCGCTTGCCAACGCCGTCGAGCGCGCGGCGCAGGAAGACGGGGCGGTCGTGATTTCCGCCAGGAATGCACAGGCGCTGCCGGGACGCGGCGTGCGCGCGCAGGTCGATGGCGCGACCGTCTTCCTGGGCAATCGCCGGCTGCTGCAGGAGATCGGCGTGGCAACGCTAGAGCTGGGTACATCGGCAGCGCAGCACGAGCGCGCGGGCCGCACCGTGTCGTGGCTGGCCGTGCAGCGGGGCGACACGACAGAACTTGCAGGTCTGCTGGCCTTCGGCGACACCGTCAAGCCATCGGCCAGTCAGGCCATAAAGCGGCTGCGCGATATCGGCGTGGTGTCGGTCATGCTCACCGGCGATAGCGCAGGCAGTGCCAGCCACGTCGCCAGGGCGGTTGGCATCGAGGATGTTCGTGCAGAAGTGGTTCCCGCTGAAAAGGCCGGTGCCGTGGCAGCGCTAAAAACCGGCGGCAAGGTGGTGGCGATGGTCGGAGACGGCATCAACGATGCACCCGCCCTGGCTTCAGCGGACGTCGGCATCGCGATGTCGACCGGCACCGACGTGGCGATGCATACCGCAGGGATCACGCTGATGCGCGGCGACCCGGGCCTGGTCGCCGATGCCATCGACATCTCGACAAAAACCTACCGGAAAATCCAGCAGAACCTGGGCTGGGCCTTCGTCTACAACATTGTCGGCATCCCGCTGGCTGCATTCGGTTACCTCAGCCCCGTCATTGCCGGAGCAGCGATGGCGTTCTCGAGCGTGTCCGTCGTGCTCAACGCGCTGTTGCTGCGACGCTGGCGGCCGGCCGGCGCTGCTTGACCCTCCAGAACCAAGAAGCTGTCGCGCTTGATGTGGGCTGACTTGACGAGCGAAACCGCCGTGCTACACTCTCGACCGATGAATCGCACCCTGACAACTTGCCTGCTGTGGCTGCTCATTGCCGTGATGCCTCTCCAGGCATTCGCGGCAAATGTTCTGGGCGCATGCGGTCCCGGCCATCAGGGCATGACCGTGGTCGCGGCCGGAGAGATGGCCCACGGCGATCGCGTGGCAAGCTCTCACCACGCGGCCATCGACCCACAGGCAGGTGAGACCGAAACCTGTCCGGATAGCGCGCCGTCGGATGACCAGGGTAGCGATACTGTCCAGGCGAGCGAGCATGGGTCATGCAGCGCCTGCGCCGGATGCAGCGTTGGCGCCCTTGCACCCCTTCAATTGCTGTCTTTTGAGCCAACTTTCGATTGCGCCGAGGTGTATATGACCCTCGGCTCGACGTCTGGCGCTGGTTTCATCCCTGATAGTCTGGAACGTCCCCCTCGGCAGCTCCCAGCCTGATCGTTTTCGGTAGCAACGGCGGGCATATTCGCTCGTATCGGTTGCGCTTTTGTCGCGCATTGTTATTGCGCGCCTCATTTCGATGATGGGATGACCATGTTTTCCAAACGGTTTATGGCCGCCAGTGCGGTCGCGATCACGTCGTTCGCGTCCAGTGCGGGCGAGCCGCCAGCAGCGCTCGCTGCGGCCGACCCGGCTGCCCGGGTTTCCCCGACGCGCTACACATCGGCGTTGTCAAGCTACATGCCCCACAAGGCGCCGGCTGTCTCGCCCGACAAGGTCTGGCGCGAGGCCAATGCCAGGGTTGCCGGCGAAGGCATGCATGGCCATGCGCATGGCGGCCACGGCGCGCCGGCCGAACCGGCCGAGCCGGCAAGATTGGCCAATCCGGACCCGCATGCCGGACACCAGATGAACCACGATAAACAGCCTGCCGCCGCTGTCCGCCCGGCTCCTGCAACCCATGCAAGCGATGCAGCGTCGCACGACCAGCACCAGCACCACCACCAGCACCAGCGCCACGTGCAAGAGGCAAAAAAATGAAGCGCTTCGCTGTCACACGTACCAGCAGGCGCGCTGTCGAACCGGCGCTCAGGAATTGCGCACTGGTGCTGGCCGTATCCGTACTGGCCGGCTGTGCGAGCCTGTCCGACGACGGCGCGGCGCGCGAGGTCTCGACGCTGACCCAGCCGCGTACCGGCTTTGGCGTCGCCCCAGAACGCAACGAGCGCGACGCGCAGGCTGGCAGGGAGCAGGTCGCCCGGCTGTTGTCGGCTCCCCTGACACCGGACGCCGCTGTGCAGATTGCCCTGCTTAACAATCGTGGCCTGCAGACGTCGCTCGCCCAGCTCGGCGTGTCCGAGGCGGACTTCGTCCAGGCCGGCCGTATGCGCAATCCGGGTTTTTCGTTCAGCCGGATGCGCGGGGGCGATGAAGTGGAAATCGAGCGCAGCGTGATGTTCGACCTGATTGGCCTGTTGACCATTCCGCTGCGAAGCGCCATCGAAAGCGGCCGCTTCGAGGGAGCAAAGTTGAGCGCTGCATCCGAGGCAGTGCGCCTGGCTGGCGAAACGCGGCGTGCCTACTTCAATGCGGTCGCCGCTGCCCAGACCGAGAAATTCATGCGCCAGGTAGTGACTTCAGCCGAGGCCGGGGCCCAGCTGGCGCAGGAGCAAGCCAAGGTCGGTAACTGGAGCACTTTGGACCGGGCGCGCGAGCAGGCGTTTTATGCCGAAGCGATGACCCAATATGCCCGTTCCCGCCATGCTGCCACGGCAGCGCGCGAGCGACTGGTCCGTTTGCTCGGTGTGTGGGGGGCGCAGCTCGATGTCAAGCTTCCCGACCGTTTGCCAGACCTGCCGAGTCAGCCAAGTGAAGCCGGCGCGCTCGAGGCGCTTGCCATGGAGCAGAGACTTGACCTGCAGATTGCCAGGCGCGATGTCGAGGCCACCGCCCGATCCCTCGGCCTGACCGAGGCGACCGGATTCATCAACGTCCTCGAAGCTGGCTATGCCAGCAAGAGCAGCACCGGTGCGCCACGCGAAAATGGCTACGAAATCTCGCTCGAGCTGCCCATCTTCGACTGGGGCGGAGCGCGGCGTGCGCGCGCCAGGGCGACCTACATGATGTCGGTCCATCGCACCGCCGATATCGCAATCCGGGCGCGCTCGGAAGTGCGCGAAGCGTATTCGGCCTACCGGACCAGCTACGACGTCGCCAGGCATTATCGCGACGAGGTGGTCCCTCTCAAAAAGCAGATTTCGGAAGAAGTTTTGCTGCGCTACAACGGCATGCTCGCCAGCGTGTTCGAGTTGCTGGCCGACTCGCGCGACCAGGTCAGGAGCGTCAACGGCGCCATCGACGCGCAGCGTGATTTCTGGATTGCAGAGACCGAGCTGCAAGCGGCCATCAATGGCAGCGGCGGGGCGGTGTCGCAGTCGATGGCGCCGGGCGCGAACGCTGGGCCAGCGGCAGCGGCAGAACATTAATTGGGGATTGGATCATGGTTTCACGTAGAGATTTGTTCACCGGCGCCGCGGCGCTGGTCGGGGCAGGGGTGGTGAGCCGGGTCGGCGCCGCCTCCCTTCCGGAAGCAGTCATGGTGCACAGTGCGGCGACGCAGGTGCCGCCGCCGCCGCCCAATGGCCGGCCGTTTCACCCGGTGGTCACGCTCAACGGCTGGTCGCTTCCCTGGCGCATGAACAAGGGGGTAAAAGAATTTCACCTGGTTGCCGAGCCGGTGGTGCGCGAATTCGCGCCTGGCATGAAGGCGAACCTGTGGGGATACAACGGTGCGTCGCCTGGCCCGACGATCGAAGTGGTCGAAGGCGACCGGGTGCGGATATTCGTGACCAACCGCCTGCCCGAGCACACCAGCATCCACTGGCATGGCCAGCGCCTGCCCAATGGGATGGATGGGGTAACCGGCCTGACGCAAAAAGGCATTCAGCCCGGCAAAACGATGGTCTACGAATTCGAGGCCAAGCGCCCTGGCACCTTCATGTATCACCCGCACGCCGACGAAATGGTGCAGATGGCGATGGGGATGATGGGCTTCTGGGTTACCCACCCGAAGAATCCCGACTTCATGAAGGTCGACCGTGACTATGTGTTCCTGCTCGGGAGCTATGACATCGAGCCCGGCAGCTTCGTGCCGAAAACCTCGACCATGCTGGACTTTAACCTGTTCACCTTCAATAGCCGGGTCTTTCCGGGGATCGACACGATGGTCGCGCGTCAGGGCGAGCGCGTGCGCATCCGTGTGGGTAACCTGACGATGACCAATCACCCGATTCACCTGCACGGGCACGAGTTCGAGGTGACCGGCACCGATGGCGGCTGGACCCGGCCGGAGTCGCGCTGGCCGGAAGTGACGACCGACGTCGCCGTCGGCCAGATGCGGGCCATCGAGTTCGTCGCCAGCGACCTGGGCGACTGGGCCTTCCACTGCCATAAGTCGCACCACACGATGAACGCGATGGGGCACGACGTTCCCAACATGATCGGCGTAGCCCAGAGCGAGGCGGCCAAGAAGATCATGTCGATCATCCCCGACTACATGGCCATGGGCTCGACCGGCGGCTCGATGGGCGAGATGGAGATGCCACTGCCTGACAACACGCTGCCGATGATGGGCGGACAAGGCCCGTTCGGAGGCGTCGAGATGGGCGGCATGTTCACCATCATGAAGGTACGCAAGGACCAGAAGCGGGGCGATTACAGCGATCCCGGCTGGTACAAGCATCCTGCGGGGACCGTCGCCTACGAATGGACCGGCGCGCCCCTGGAAGCAGTCAGGAACACTTCAAGCGGCGGCCAGTCCATGCCTGCGGCGGCACCGGCGCGCAAGGTCGAATTCAATGTTCGCAAGCCTTCCGGTCATTCCGGGCATTGACCCGCACGCGGGTAAGAAAAGCGGAAATACCAACCTGGCCGGCAGACACGCAGTGACTGCCGCTCACAACCTGAAAAAGAAAGCATTCCATGAAAATCGGATACATCGTCACCGGCGTCGCTGCCGCCAGCTTCGCACTGGCCGCGGTCAACAGCGCACTGGCCCAATCGCATGAGCACGGCGCTCACGCGGCTAGCGGCGCTGCCGCTCAGAAAACGGCCATGTCGGAAGGTGAAATCAAGAAAGTAGACAAGGACACCAAACGCCTCACCATCAAACACGGTCCACTCGAGAACCTGGGCATGCCGGGCATGACGATGGTGTTCGGTGTGAAGGATGCATCAGTGCTCGATACGCTCAAAACTGGTGACAAGATCAAATTCTTCGCCGACAAGATCGAGGGACGATATGTCGTCACGCAGCTTGCAGTGCAGGAGCCGTCAGCGGCGCCGCACGCCGGACATTGACAACAAAGATGTGTCGCGCTATCCACAATCACGATCGACCCATGAGGAAATCCATGCGCCATATACTGTTTGCCCTCGCCATCTCGGCAACCTCGCTCCAGGCAGGCGCCGCTACTGCGCTCGACACCGTTGCAAGCTTCCATGAGGCGCTGGCGGCCGGGAAGGCTGATGCGGCCAGCATCTTCCTGTCCCCGACCGTCCAGATCTACGAATCGGGTCACGTCGAGCGCTCACGTGATGAATACGCCGGTCACCATCTGCCTGCCGACATGGCCTTTGCCAGGGCGACTGGCCAAACCGTGTTGCGCCAGAACGAGAAGGTCGAAGGCAATGTCGCCATCGTGACACGTGAAACCGAGACGAAAGGCAGTTTTAAGGGGGCCAAGGTGCATGCCTTCGGTACGGAGACGGTTGTGCTGGAAAAGCAGGGCGACAAATGGCTGATCACGCATATTCACTGGTCGTCCCGTAAAGCCAAGTAAGCCGTCAACCAATCTGGAGAACACACATGAGAACCGCTCAACACATCGTGGCCGCATGCATTCTTGCCGCAGCCAGCATTGCAGCCCCGCTCGCGTTCGCGCACGCGAAGCTGACCGCGTCGAACCCGGCGCCCGGCGCCGTCCTGGACACGGCGCCGACCGACATCGTCCTGACCTTTAATGAAAAAGTCGAGCAGGCGTTCAGCAGCGTGACCTTGACCTCTGCCGAGGGCAAGGTGGTCGCGACCGAGAAGGCGAAAGTCGACGCCGCCAACCCGGCCATCGTACGCGTCGCGGCCAGGGGGCTGTCCCCTGGAGCCTATACCGTCAAGTGGGCCGTTGCCGGCCAGGACGGCCATCGCCGTACCGGCATGTTCGCGTTTTCGGTGAAATAAGTGGATAGCGTCTTCGGGCTGCAGCTTGGGTCCGTCGCCGCCTTGAACGCCGCGTTTGCGTGGCTGGCCGGTTCGTGGCTGGCCCGCCGTTGGCTGGTAGTGTCTGGCATCCCGCGCGCGAGCACCGAAACGCAGCTGCGCCCGGCAGACCTGGCCGCCGCTGTCATTGGCGTGTTGGCTACCGCTGCCATGTTGTGGGCGTCGACCGCCGTCATGGGCGGTGTCGATCTGCACGAAGCCAAGGGCCTGGTCTGGCAGATGTTGACCATGACGGGCATCGGACGGGCCGGTTCGATCGCCTTGTTCGCGATCTGCCTGGCACTGCTGATGCGGACACTGCGTTCGACTGCGGCGTGGCGTGAATGGGTCGTGCTGGCAGCCCTGGGCCTGTTCGCGCTGGTACGCGCATCGATGGGACATGCGGGGGAAGACGGATACTGGACCTGGCCGTACCTGGCGCAAGTCGTCCACCTGGCAGCGATGGCCGCATGGACCGGCCTGGTGCTGGTCTCGGCGTGCAAGGCATTCGACGCCCGGCTGGGCGAGGCCGACGTGACCCGGATGGCGCGCTACCTCGACGCGATGTCTGCCGCGGCCATGGCGGCAGTGGCGGCCGTGTTCGCGACCGGAGTGTTCAACGCATGGAGCCGGGTCGGAAACTGGGACAACCTGCTCGGTGATAGCCTTTACGCGAATGCACTGCTGGTGAAGCTCGCTTTGTTGGCGGTCGCACTGGTACTGGGCGGGTATAACAAGTTCATCGGCCTTCCTGTTGCCAGGCGCTCGCTAGCGGGATTGAAGCGGGTCAGGCGAGTCTTGATACTGGAAAGCGTCGTTCTCGCTGGTGTCCTGATCGCGGCAGCTGTCCTGGGTTCGCAGCAGCCTCCTGCGACAATGTAAACAACGCAGGCCGGCACGCCCGGCCTGGTTCGATGAGCAAGCACACGAGGAGCACGAGACAGATGCACAATTCCGATGGCGTGACCGACAGCGCCGCTTGCAAGGTCGACTCGACCAACTTGCCGGCGGAGCAACTCAACACTTCCTGCTTCTGCGGCAGCCTGGACCCGGCCGCACTGAAGTCGGCCTTGTCGGACGGGCTGCACGAAGATCGGCTGTTCGCCATGATCGAGGAGCGTTGCCCTTACGTTTTTTCGGCACGGCCGGTCTTTATTTCTCGTACCCAAGCCGACAGAATCGAGGAAGTCGTCGCTGCGCTCGAGTCGGTCTTTAAATTGCCCGCCTATCGGGAACTGGTACTGGCCGAGGCGCCAGCCATCGCCAGGATAGAAGGAAGCGGTGCCAAGGGGGTATTTTTCGGCATCGACTTCCATCCGGACGGGGACCAGCTCGGACTGATCGAAATCAACACGAATGCCGGTGGCGCGATGCTCAACGCCGCCCTGGCCAGGGCGCAACAGGCCTGCGCCATGGTGGACAGGCAGCGCGCCCAGGCCGTCCTGGCCGCCGCGCACTTCGAAGAAGAGATTGTCGACATGTTCAGGTCGGAATGGGCCTGCGCGCAGCGGGCTGGATCCTTGCAGACCATTGCCATCGTCGACACGCAACCCGAGCAGCAATACCTGTACCCGGAATTTCTGATGTTCCAGCAACTGTTCGCCCGGCACGGCATCGATGCCATCATTGCCGACCCGGCTGAACTGGCATTGTGCGACGGCGCGCTGTGGTGTGGCGAACGCAAGATCGATCTGGTGTACAACCGGCTCACCGATTTCATGCTCGAGGCGCCGGCCTCGCGCGCCTTGCATGACGCGTACTGCAGCGATGCCGTGGTGTTGACTCCGCACCCGCAGGCTCACGCCCTCTACGCCAACAAGCGCAACCTGGCCATCTTGAGTGATGCCAGTGCGCTGCACGGTCTTGGCGTGCCGCAGGCGACGATCGACATATTGCTGGCCAACGTGCCGTTTACCGAGAGCGTCACGGCTGCCAACGCCGACCGGCTGTGGAGCGAGCGCCGCACGCTGTTCTTCAAGCCGGTCGCCGGCTATGGCGGAAGGGCTGCCTACCGCGGCGACAAGCTGACCAAGCGGGTCTGGCAAGAAATTCTGTCGGGCCAGTACATCGCCCAGCGCCTGGTCGCGCCTGGCGCCCGCGTCTCCGGTACGGCAAGCAGTCCGGAAACCCTGAAATTCGACTTGCGCAGCTATGTGTACGACGGCCGGGTCCAGTGGACGGCAGCGCGCGTCTACCAGGGGCAGACCACCAATTTCAGGACACCGGGCGGCGGATTCGCCCCGGTCTACAGCCTGGACGACCATGACGTGGCCGGTGAGCTCGATGCTATGCGCGCGGCGGCAGGCAAGCAAGGCTGCTGTGCCAGCGCGTGCGGCTAGGCACCAAAACGACGCCGTCCCGCGCGATCGGCCGCACACTGCTCCATTGCACATCTTGAAAAGCGCTCGCCCATCCCAACTTTGACTCTTAGTCAAGAACAACGAGGGAGCAAGACCATGCGGCAAGATAAACTGACGACCAAGCTACAGGAAGCGCTGGCCGATGCCCAGAGCCTGGCGGTCGGCAACGACAACCAATACATCGACCCGGTCCACCTGTTGGTGGCCCTGCTCAACCAGGACGACGGCGGCGCCCGTTCGCTGCTGCAGCGCGCCGGGGTCAATGTCGGCGGGCTGACCAATGCGCTGAAGTCGGCGCTCGAGCGCTTGCCGAAGGTCTCGGGCACCGGCGGCGACGTCCAGGTGGGGCGCGAACTGGTCGCGCTGCTGAACCTGGCCGACCGCGAATCGCAAAAACGCGGCGACCAGTTCCTGTCGTCCGAGATGATCCTGCTGGCGCTGGTCGACGACAAGGCCGATGCCGGGCGCCTGGCGCGCGAGCACGGATTGACGCGCAAGGCGCTCGAATCGGCCATTTCCGCGGTGCGCGGCGGCGACTCCGTCAATTCGCAGGATGCCGAGGGTCAGCGCGAAGCGCTGAAGAAATACACGCTCGACCTGACCGAGCGCGCCAGAGCCGGCAAGCTCGACCCGGTGATCGGGCGCGACGACGAGATCCGCCGCGCGATCCAGGTGCTACAGCGCCGTACCAAGAACAACCCGGTGCTGATCGGCGAGCCGGGGGTGGGCAAGACCGCCATCGTCGAAGGCCTGGCCCAGCGCATCGTCAACGGCGAGGTGCCCGATTCGCTCAAGGGCAAGCGCGTGCTCTCGCTCGACATGGCGGCGCTGCTGGCGGGCGCCAAATACCGCGGCGAATTCGAAGAAAGGCTCAAAAGCGTCCTGAAGGAACTGGCGCACGACGAGGGCCAGACCATCGTGTTCATCGACGAAATCCACACGATGGTCGGCGCCGGCAAGGCCGAAGGGGCGATGGACGCCGGCAACATGCTCAAGCCGGCGCTGGCGCGCGGCGAGCTGCACTGTGTCGGCGCGACCACCCTCGACGAATACCGCAAGTATGTCGAAAAGGACGCCGCGCTCGAGCGCCGCTTCCAGAAGATCATTGTCGACGAGCCGAGCGTGGAAGCGACCATCGCCATCTTGCGTGGCCTGCAAGAGAAATACGAGCTGCACCACAAGGTCGAAATCACCGACCCGGCCATCATCGCCGCGGCCGAACTGTCGCATCGGTATATCAGCGACCGCTTCCTGCCGGACAAGGCGATCGACCTGATCGACGAGGCAGCCTCGAAGATCAAGATCGAAATCGATTCCAAGCCCGAAGTGATGGACAAACTCGAACGTCGCCTGATCCAGCTCAAGATCGAACGCGAAGCGGTGCGCCGGGAAACCGACGAAGCCTCGCAGCGCCGCATGGAGCTGATCGGCGAGGAAATCGTGCGCCTGGAGCGCGAGTACAACGACTACGAAGAGATCCTGAAAGCGGAAAAAGCCGCGGTACAGGGCAGCACCCATATCAAGGAAGAGATCGAGCGCCTGCGCTTCCAGATGGAAGAAGCCAAGCGCCAGTCCAACTGGCAGCAGGTCTCCGAGCTGCAGTACGGCCGGCTGCCGGAGCTCGAGGCGCAGCTCAAGCAAGCCGAGGACGCCGCCACCAGCGCCCCGGCCGATGGCCAGGCAGCCAAGCCCAAGCTGCTGCGCACCCAGGTCGGCGCCGAGGAAATCGCCGAAGTGGTCTCGCGCGCCACCGGTATTCCGGTCTCGCGCATGCTGCAGGGCGAACGCGACAAGCTGCTGCACATCGAAGAGAAACTGCACGAGCGCGTGGTCGGACAGGACGAAGCCATCGAAGCGGTGTCCGACGCCATCCGCCGCTCGCGCGCCGGCCTGTCCGATCCGGACCGCCCTTACGGCTCTTTCATGTTCCTGGGGCCTACCGGAGTCGGCAAGACCGAGCTGTGCAAGGCGCTGGCAGCCTTCCTGTTCGATACTGAAGAATCGATGATCCGCATCGACATGAGCGAATTCATGGAGAAGCATTCGGTAGCCCGGCTGATCGGCGCGCCGCCCGGCTATGTCGGCTACGAAGAGGGTGGTTACCTGACCGAGGCGGTACGCCGCAAGCCGTACAGCGTGATCCTGCTCGACGAAATCGAAAAGGCCCACCCCGACGTGTTCAATGTGCTGCTGCAGGTGCTCGATGACGGCCGCATGACCGATGGCCAGGGCCGCACCGTCGACTTCAAGAACACCGTGATCGTCATGACCTCGAACCTGGGCTCGCACAAGATCCAGTCGATGGACAGCGACGAGCCCGAAGTCGTGAAGCTGGCGGTGATGGCCGAAGTGCGTGGGCACTTCCGGCCGGAGTTCGTCAACCGGATAGACGAGATCGTGGTGTTCCACGCACTCGACGAGAAGAACATCGGCGCCATTGCCCGCATCCAGCTGCGTCACCTCGAGCAGCGCCTGGCCAAGATGGAGATGACGCTCGACCTCGACGACGAATCGCTGCAGAAAATCGCCGAAGCCGGCTACGATCCGATCTACGGCGCCCGTCCGCTCAAGCGCGCGATCCAGCAGCAGATCGAGAATCCCTTGTCAAAGGCGATCCTGTCAGGCCAGTTCGGGCCCAAGGATACGATTCCGGTGCGGGTGCGCGCTGGCCAGCTGGTGTTCGAGCGCGGGGTCGAGCTGGCGAAGTAGTATCAAGGTGCGAGCGCTAAACAAAACGGCGCGTCCCGCAGGGGACGCGCCGTTGTTTCAATGAACTTCAGCGATCAGGTACTGGCCTTGCGGTTGCGGCGGCGGGCCACTCCCATCAGCGCCAGGCCCGCGGCGATCATGACGGCCGATGCCGGCTCGGGCACGTCGGTCGACACATCCGGAGTCGCTACCGCGACCGGCACATTGTCTGCCTTGCCTCCGCCGCTGCTGCTACCCGTGCCTGGGGTCGGGATCAAGGCCGGATCAGGGATGATCGGCGCAGGCGCAGGTGCAGGTGCAGGTGCAGGATCAGCCGGAGCAGGCGCAGGTGCTGGGTCAGCCGGAGCAGGTGCAGGAGCCGGATCAGCCGGAGCAGGTGCAGGATCAGCCGGAGCCGGTGCAGGTGCCGGAGCCGGAGCCGGAGCCGGAGCAGGGCTGCTGGCGGCCTGAGCCGGGAAGTCCTTCGACAACAGGCTGCCGACCTTGTTGCCGCGAGTATCGATAAACTGGACTTTCAAGTGCGGCGCCGACAAGTTCGGCGCGCCGTCGAACGTGAATGTGAAGACCATGTTGTCGGCCAGGGCCAGGCCCGCGCCCGAGTAGCACAGGCGCGACTGGCCGTTGGAGTTACCCTTTTCCTTGGAATTCGGGCAGCCGTCTGCGTTGAGTTCAGTGGTATTCATCGTCCAGTTGCCGCCATTGGCCGAGCTCATCTTTACGCCGGAAAAGCTGCCGATGGTCTTGATCGAAAACGCGTCGAGCATGGCCGCCGAAGCCCAGCCGCCGGTGCGGTTCTTGGCATCGATTCGCAGCGTCATCACGTTACCCGTGTAGGTCGAGGTAAATACAACGCCGTCTTGCGTGATCACGCCAGCCGATGCATTGGCCGCGACGACGGTTGCGGCAGAAATCAGCAGACTGCAGACAGCATGGCGAGGCAAGAGGCGCATAAGCACTTTCACGTGTAGGGGAATAGTTTTGACGAATTTGATGAGGCTCATCATCTCAGTTGATTTTCTACGCGTCAACATAAATAAAGATCATTAAGGAAATTCTTGATGTAAAAATGCAACGTTTTTTTGGTAGGCATCTGAAGGCCCGGCCAACTGGTCCCACCCAATCGCGGGCAGTTTTCCCCGGTAGTTCACGGCGGCAGCGCGTTGTAGTGGATAATGACGTCCATTACGCCGCTTGTTTTCATGCGGCCTCGTCTCTTTTCTCAGGAATTCCAGCTTATGTTGAGCTACCGCCACGCCTATCACGCGGGTAACCACGCCGATGTCCTAAAACACTTTGTCCAGGTTCAGTTGCACCTTTATATGAACCAAAAGGACGTGCCGTATACCTATATCGACACCCACTCTGGTGCGGGCGTGTATGCGCTCGACGGTGCACAGGCGAACAAGAATGCGGAATACGCTACCGGTATTGGTGCTTTGTGGAATGCCACACATCTTCCGCCCGCATTGGCACCCTATATCGAACTGGTCAAGGGAATGAATCCGAGCGGCAAGATGCGCTATTACCCGGGTTCGCCTTACGTGGCCGACCAATTGTCGCGCGCCGAAGACCGCCTGCGCCTGTTCGAGTTGCATCCCTCCGACTGCCGTATCCTGGCCCAGAACTTCCGCAAGGTCGAAGAGCACAAGGCGGAGCAGGGCGAACGCGCCCGCGGCCGCCGGGTGCTGATCGAGCATGGCGACGGTTTCCAAAGCCTGAAGAAATTGCTGCCGCCGCCGTCGCGCCGTGCGCTGGTGCTGGTCGATCCGCCCTATGAAATCAAGGACGACTACAAGAAGGTGCGCGAGGCGCTGGATGAAGCGCTCGGGCGCTTCCCGGCCGGCATCTATGCGGTCTGGTATCCAGTGCTGCAGCGCATGGAATCACGCCAGTTCGCCGACCGTCTCAAGCGCCTGCCGGCCAAGGAGTGGCTGAACGTAACCCTGACCGTCTCGACCCCAGGCCCGGACGGTTTCGGCCTGCACAGCAGCGGCATGTTCATCCTGAATCCGCCGTATACGCTGGAGCCATTGCTGCGCGAAACCCTGCCTTACCTGGTGCAGGTACTGGGCAAGGACGCCGGCGCCCGGTTTACCATCGAGACCGGCACCCAGGTGACTGGCGCGGCAGCGCGCATGGCGGCCGATGGCCCGCGGGTTCCTGTGGGTAACGCCCGCCGCGCCAGCCCATTGTCGGGCAAGGGCAGCCTGCGCCTGCCGGGCCAGAGCATGGTGCGCGAAGGCGAGGAAGATCCGCGTACCAAGAGCCAGGCAGGCGGCGCCGCGCCGGCAGCGAGCAAGACCGGCGCGCGCCGCGTGTGGCACCCGGATGGCAGCCAGGGCAAACCACAAGGGCCGGGCAGCGCCGGAGCCACCAGCAAGCGCCCGGTCGCGCCAGCGGGCGCACCCCGTAGCGGCGGCACCCGATCGGGCGGCAAGGGCGGCAGCAGTCGATGATGCACGGTTCGATGTAAAAATGCTAAGGTTGGTGTTTTTGTAGTATAGTTTCCCAGGCCAGTGCCCCCCGCCGGCCTGGCATGCTCATGCGTGCCGAAAACGTTTCCCAGGAGTTTTGATGCATGCCGAATTAGCGGCAGCGGCATCCGTGCCGTCCAACGATTTTTTTCTCGCACGTCAGCCCATCCTCGGCCGTGACCAGCACCTCGTGGCTTTCGAGTTGCTGTTTCGCGCGGCCGGCGAGGACGACGATGCGAAGCTGACCGATAACGCTGCAGCGACGGCGGCGGTGATTTCGTACGCCTCGCAACTCGGCATGGAGCAGGTGGTTGGTGAGCAATTGGCTTATGTCAATGTGGACGAGGTCGTTCTGATGAGCGACTTCGTGCGCTTCCTGCCCTCACACAAAGTTATCCTCGAAATTCTGGAAACCGTCAAGCCGACGCGGCAGTTGCTGGCGCGGATTCTGGAGCTCAAGGAGCTGGGCTTTGCGTTCGCGGTCGACGACGTGGTCGAGCATACTCCCGAGCTCGACCGCCTGGTCGCACTGGTCGATGTCATCAAGGTCGACATCAAGGGTGTGCGGCGCGGCGAGCTGGCCGCTCTGGTGGCCTCGCTCAAGCGTACCGGCAAGAAGCTGCTGGCCGAAAAAGTCGAGACGCTCGACGAATTCAAGCATTGCATGGACCTGGGCTTCGATTATTTCCAGGGCTATTATTTCGCCCGCCCGGTGATCCTGTCGGGCAAGCGGATTACGCCGTCGGAGTTGGCCATCCTGCGCCTGCTCGAGCTGATCGGCTCGAACGCCGACAGCCAGGCGATCGAAACGGCGGTCAAGCGCGACGCCCTGATCAGCCTGAACTTGCTGCGCCTGGTTAATAGCCGCGCGGCGCCGGGGCCGCAGATCGAATCGCTGTCGCAGGCGCTGAGCCAGCTTGGGCGGCGCCAGCTGCAACGCTGGCTGCAAATCCTGCTCTACACCACCGCCGGCGGGGTGGAACTGGCTTCTCCGCTATTGCTGCTGGCCACCACGCGCGGCAAGCTGCTCGAATTGATGACGCTGGCGCTGCGTCCGAACGATGCCGCCGCGGCCGACCGTGCGTTTACGGTCGGGATCATGTCGCTGGCCGATGCCCTGTTTTCGATCCCGATGGGCGACATCCTCGACAATATCGAAGTGGCCGACGACGTGCGCGCCGCATTGCTCGACGGCGAAGGCCAGTTCGGGACCATGCTGCGCATTGCCGGCTTGCTCGAAGCGGCCGACGGCAGCTGCAAGCTTACCAGCGCACTGCGCAAGCTGGGCCTGACGGTGGCGCAGATACGCGAGATCGAGCTGGCGGCGTTCGACTGGGTGCGCGAACTCACGCACGAAGTGCATTGACCATCGGCGCGGCGCGGCAGGCGGGAATCTAGCGTTTCACTGCCCCAAAAACAAGAACACCGTCGGCTTCTTGTGAAAGTCCGGCGCCTTGCCGGCGGCCAGCGCTGATTTCCACTTCGCCGCCGTCATCGTCTGCACCGACTCGCTTGCCAGCGTCAGGTCGGTCGCGACGCAGATCAGGCTGCCCGGCTGGCAGGACGTTGCCAGTGCTTCGAGCATCTGTCCGTTGCGATACGGGGTTTCGATCAGCAACTGCGTCTGCTTTTCGGCGCGCGAGCGCGTTTCCAGTTCGCGGATGCGCTTGGCGCGCAATGCGGCGTCGGTCGGCAGGTAGCCGTTGAAGGCGAAACTCTGACCGTTCAGGCCGCTTGCCATGACAGCCAGCAGCAGCGATGACGGGCCCACCAGCGGCCGCACCGCGATGCCGTGCTGGTGCGCCAGCCGCACCAGGTCGGCGCCCGGATCGGCCACTGCCGGCACCCCGGCTTCGGACACTAGCCCGGCGTCGCGGCCAGCCAGCAGCGGCGCCAGCAGTTGCGCGAGCGCGGCTGGGGGCGTGTTGACGTTCAGTTCGGCGATCTCGATTTCTTGCAGCGCCCTGGCCAGCGGGTGATCGAGCGCGACCAGTTTCAGGAAGGCGCGCGCGGTCTTGGCGTTTTCGGCGACAAAATAATCGAGTCGCGCGGTCAGCGCCTGCACCTGCGTCGGCAGCAGGGCGCAGAGGGCGCCCGGGGCTGCGTCGACGGGGCCAAGGGTATTCGGGATCAGGTAGAGGGTGCCGGGCATGGTTCAGGAAACATTCAGGTGAGGGTAGAAAACTACAGGCCGAACAGGCGCACCCCGGCGCGGCGCAGCATGCCGCTCAGGGCGATCAGCGGCAGACCGGTCAGGGCGGTCGGGTCGTCCGATTCGATCCGTTCGAGCAGGGCAATACCCAGCCCTTCGTTCTTGGCGCTGCCGGCGCAGTCGTAAGGTTGCTCGATGCGCAGGTAGGCATCGAGTTCGGCGTCCGGCAGGTCGCGGAAGTCGACGAACACCTGAACGTTGGCAACTTGCGCCGCGCATTCCGGATCGGCTGCGCGGCTATCCCACAGGCACAGCGCCGTATGGAACACCACGCGCCGTCCGCGCATCAGCTGGAGTTGCTCGAGCGCGCGCCCATGATTGCCTGGCTTGCCGATCTGGAGGCCGTCGAGCGTCGCGACCTGGTCGGAGCCGATCACCAGCGCGCCCGGCGCGTGGATCGCCACGGCCGCGGCTTTTGCCCGCGCCAGGCGCAGTGCGGTTGCCTGCGGCGCCTCGCCAGGCCGGGGCGTTTCGTCGATATCGGGAGCGATCGACTCGAAGGGCAGCTGCAGGCGCGCCAGCAGTTCGCGCCGGTAAGCCGAACCCGATGCAAGAATGAGGCGCGGCGGCGCGGAACTTGGTATCATATGGGACTGTCTGTCGAACTATAAGTAAAGCAGATGAATGAACATCGCTGGCAAGCTAATCTAATAGATGCCAATAACGCGCGGTAAAGAAACGCGCAACACCTCCAGAGCAAAATGCATGCAAGTCTTTGACTCTGTGGGGATAAGCCTGTTATTATCGCAGGTTTTCCGGGGAAGTTTTCCAAATGAGCGCTTTTGTCATAGACGCCTTCGAGTTTTGCCGGAATGACGGATACCGCGAGGGCACCACCCTGGTAGCCGAAATGCCCCGCCTGGCGGCAGACTGCGCCGACAATTCGGGCGCGATCCGCTGGTCGATGCAAGGTGGCCAGACCCGGCATGGCTATCCGTCGCTGACCCTCGAGGTCGCCGGTCCGGTCAAGCTGGTCTGCCAACGCTGCCTGGGGCCGATGGAATATGAGCTCGGCTCGTCCACCATGCTGGTGCTCGGCAAGGACGATGAAGAAGCCGATGGCATCGAGGAAGTGCTCGATGACGACAGCATCGACGTGATTGTCGGCAGCCATGCCTGCGACATCCGCCAGTTGCTCGAAGATGAAGCCCTGCTGGCCCTGCCGCAGGCACCGAAACACGAGGTATGTCCGGACACGAAGCTCCTGGACGCCCTGAAGACCGACAAGGTCTCGCCGTTCGCCGGCCTGAAAGCCGGGCCGGCCGCGCCCACACCAGAATAAGCAGTACCAGAGAAGTCGTACGGAATCAGTAGTGCTGTGTAGCCGCAGCACGAAGCAGGACGTGTCAAACGCGTGCAGTCATCGAGTATGGCATTGGCAGTTGTAGTAGTAGCAAACATGTTGGCAAAGGGCGGGTCGAAAGATCAAGAGATTGCCGCTGGGATACTCGATCTGCATGTATTTGCGCATCGGTTGTGTTAAAATTTTAGAACTTATGTATTAGGAGTCATCATGGCAGTTCAGCAGAATAAGAAGTCCCCGTCGAAGCGCGGCATGCACCGTTCGCACGATTTCCTGACCGCACCAAATCTGGCAGTCGAGCCGACCACCGGCGAAACCCACCTGCGTCACCACATCAGCCCGAACGGCTTTTACCGTGGTCGCAAAGTCCTGAAGACCAAGAACGACGAGTAATCGACGTCTTGTTTTTCAGTACCATGAAAGCGGTGCAACGTATGTTTTCTGCGTGGCACCGCTTTTTCTTTCGCATTCGGGTTTACTGCGGCTGCAAGCAGCCCGTAGGCAGGTTCGAATTGCGCGGACAGCGGCTGGCCACAAGCTTCGCCCCGATCCTCTCTGCCGCCCGCCCTGCGTGAACCGGCAACTCCCAGCAAATGACCATCACAATATCCATTGACTGCATGGGTGGCGATCACGGCCCCTCGGTGACGATCCCGGCAGCCCTCGCTTTTCTCAAAAAACACGATGACGTCCACCTGATCCTGGTGGGCCGCGACGAGCCCCTGCGCGCAGAATTAAAAAAACAGCGCGCCGAATCGCATCCCCGCATCACACTCAAGCATGCCAGCGAAATCGTCGAGATGGACGACCCGATCGAGATTGCGCTGCGCAAGAAAAAAGATTCCTCGATGCGCGTCGCGGTCGAGCTGGTCAAGGATGGCAGCGCCAATGCCGCTGTCTCGGCGGGCAATACCGGCGCCCTGATGGCCATCTCGCGCTACGTACTCAAGACCATGACCGGGGTCGACCGCCCCGCCATCTGCTCGATCATGCCGAACCAGAAGAACGGGCCGACCTACATGCTCGACCTGGGCGCCAATGTCGACTGCGAGCCGCATCACCTGCACCAGTTCGCCATCATGGGCTCGGTGCTGTGCTCGGCGATGGAGCACATCCCGCGCCCCACCATCGGCCTGCTCAATGTCGGTACCGAAGAGATCAAGGGCAACGACGTGGTCAAAGCCACCGGCGAACTGCTGCGTGCCGACCATGCGCGCGGCAAGCTCAATTTCCACGGCAACGTCGAAGGCAATGACATCTTCAAGGGCACGGTCGACGTGGTCGTGTGCGACGGTTTCGTTGGCAACGTCACGCTCAAGGCGGTCGAGGGCCTGTCGCGCTTCGTCAAGTCGGTCTTCAAGGAAAGTGTCTTCTCGATGGCCGGCGCCTTGCTGGCTCGCAAGTCGCTCAAGAAGCTCAACCCGGAGCGCTATAACGGTGCCGGCCTGCTCGGCCTGAAAGGCCTGGTCTTTAAAAGCCACGGCGGCGCCAACGCCTATGCGTTCGAGTGGGCGCTCCAGCGCGCCTACGATGCGGCAAAATACGATGTATTAGAGCAGCTGTCGGCGCTGATCGCCGAACTGATGCCGACCTCGCCCGGCGAAGAGCGCCAGGCATAACCAACCCAAGCAGGATGGTGGAGCAATGACTGTGTATAGCAAGATTACCGGTACCGGCAGCTATTTGCCGGCCAACCGCGTCAGCAACGACCAGCTCGCGCAACAGCTGGCCGCACGCGGCGTGGAAACGTCCGACGAGTGGATCGTCTCGCGCAGCGGCATCTCGGTACGCCACTACGCGGCGCCAGACGAGCAGTCGTCCGACCTGGCCACCCACGCCGCCCGCCAGGCGCTGGCCATGGCCGGCCGGTCGGCGGGCGACATCGAACTGGTGATCGTCGCCAGCTCCACCCCTGATTTCCACGGCAGCTTTCCCAGCACCGCCTGCGTCGTCCAGCAAAAGTTGGGCATGAGTAACAACAGCGCCGCCTTCGACGTCCAGGCCGTGTGCAGCGGCTTCGTCTACGCGGTCGCGACCGCCGACGCCTTTATCCGCTCCGGCATGTACCAGCGCGTGCTGGTGATCGGCGCCGAGGTGTTCTCGCGCATCCTCGACTTCACCGACCGCACCACCTGCGTGCTGTTCGGCGACGGCGCCGGCGCGGTCGTGCTGGAAGCCTCGAGCGAGCCCGGCATCCTGGCCACCAAGCTGCACGCCGACGGCAGCCACGCCGACATCCTGTCGATCCCGGGCAACCTGGCCGGTGGCGCCGTTGCCGGCAGCGGTTTCTTGTACATGGACGGCCCGGCGGTGTTCAAGCTGGCCGTGAGCGTGCTCGAAGAAGTGGCGAAAGAAGCGCTGGCGCATGCGCAGATGCAGGCCTCGGACATCGACTGGCTGATTCCCCACCAGGCCAACCTGCGCATCATGAAGGGCACCGCCAAGAAGCTCGGACTGCCGATGGAGAAGATGGTCGTCACGGTCGACCAGCACGGCAACACCTCTGCCGCCTCGATTCCGCTGGCGCTCGACGCCGCAGTGCGCGATGGCCGGGTCAAGCCGGGCCAGAATGTCTTGATGGAAGGTGTCGGCGGCGGCTTTACCTGGGGCGCGGTGCTGGTGCGCATGTAATTTTTCCCGCGTCAGTGGCGCACCTCTGGAGAATAATAAAATGACCAAATTCGCTTTCCTGTTTACTGGGCAGGGCGCCCAGGCCGTCGGCATGTTGAACGGCTTCGCCGGCAACCCGGTGGTCGACGAGACCATTGCCCAGGCCTCTGACGCACTGGGCCTGGACATGAAGCGCCTGATCGCCGAAGGTCCGAAAGAAGACCTCGACCTGACCACCAATACCCAGCCGGTCATGCTGACCGCGGCCGTGGCTGTGTACCGCGCCTGGATCGCCGCCGGTGGCCCGGCGCCATCGATGGTGGCCGGCCACAGCCTGGGCGAATATTCGGCGCTGGTTGCCGCGGGTGTGATCAGGTTCGAGGATGCGGTGCCGCTGGTGCGTTTCCGCGCCCAGGCGATGCAAGACGCAGTGCCGGTCGGGCAGGGCGGCATGGCCGTCGTGCTGGGCTTGCAGGCCGACGAGGTGCGCGCGGTCTGTCTCGAGGCGGCCCAGGGCGAAGTGGTCGAGGCCGTCAACTTCAACGAACCGACCCAGATCGTCATTGCCGGCCATGCGGGCGCCATCGACCGCGCCTGCGAGATCGCCAAGGCCAAGGGTGCCAAGCGCGCCATGAAGCTGTCGGTCTCGGCGCCGTTCCACTCGTCGCTCCTGAAGCCCGCATCGAGCCGCCTGCGCGACTATCTCGAGAACATCGCCTTCTCGGCTCCCCAGATTGACTTGATCAACAATGTCGATGTGGCTATCCTGCACGACCCGGCTGCCATCAAGGATGCGCTGGTGCGCCAGGCCGCCGGGCCGGTGCGCTGGGTCGAGACCATGCAGAAGATGGCGGCCAGCGGCATGTCCCAGGTCATCGAATGCGCCCCGAGCAAGACCCTGGTCGGCATGGCCAAGCGCATCGATCCGGCACTGGTGGGTGACGCGCTGCTCGACCAGGCCGCGCTCGAGCGCGTGCTGGCGTCGCTGCAGCAAGCGCCGGCAGCCTGAGATCCATTCAATACAAGAGGAAAAGCATGAACCTGCAGAACCAAGTTGCTCTCGTCACCGGCGCCTCGCGCGGTATCGGTAAAGCCATCGCGCTGGAACTGGCCCGCCAGGGTGCGACCGTGGTCGGCACCGCCACCAGCGAAGCCGGCGCCCAGGCCATCGGCGCCTACCTCGCGCAATTCGGCGGCAAGGGCCTGGTACTCAATGTTACCGATGCCGCCAATTGCGCCAGTGTCGTCGACGAGGTGCAAAAGAGCTTCGGCAGCCTGTCGATCCTGGTCAATAATGCCGGCATCACCCAGGACAATCTGGCCATGCGCATGAAAGACGAAGAGTGGGAAAACGTCATCGCGACCAACCTGACCGCCGTCGGCCGCCTGTCGCGCCTGGTGCTGCGCGCGATGATGAAGGCCCGGCATGGCCGCATCGTCAACATCACCTCGGTGGTGGGCGCTTCGGGCAATCCGGGCCAGATGAACTACGCTGCCGCCAAGGCCGGTGTGGCCGGCATGACCCGTGCGCTGGCACGCGAGATCGGCAGCCGCGGCATTACCGTCAACTGCGTGGCGCCAGGCTTCATCGACACCGACATGACCAAGGCGCTGGGCGAAGGCCAGCACGAAGCGCTGCTCGGTCAGATTCCGCTGGGCCGCCTGGGCCAGCCGGAAGACATCGCGCATGCGGTGGCATTTCTGTCCGGTCCGCAGGCTGCGTATATCACCGGCACCGAGCTGCATGTAAATGGCGGCATGTATATGAATTAATATGCAATGATGCGGGTTCATTGGGTTTGATGATGGAGCCGCATATTCACCTCTTTTAGCAGTAAATTCGGTGGAGATAGCTTGAACTGCCGAAAGTAGTCTTTCGCCGCGCAAACCTGATAAAATGCGCGCACTTTCCGCAACACATACCTAATGGAGCCATAACATGTCGGATATCGAACAACGCGTTAAAAAAATCGTCGCTGAGCAGCTGGGTGTTGCAGAAGCAGACATCAAAATCGAATCCTCGTTCGTTGACGACCTCGGCGCTGACTCGCTGGACACCGTGGAACTGGTGATGGCACTGGAAGACGAGTTCGAAATGGAAATCCCTGACGAGCAGGCTGAGAAAATCACCACCGTCAAGCAAGCCATCGACTACGCTACCGCGCACGTCAAGGCCTAAAGTAGTAGATCGCGCTTTAAAAGTTTCTGGGAGAATCGCTTGAGCCGTTCACGCAACCGCCGTGTCGTCGTTACCGGCCTGGGCTGCATTTCACCAATCGGCAATACGATTGCCGAGGCATGGGATGCGGCGCTGGCTGGCAAGTCGGGCATTGCCAACATCACCAAGTTTGATGCATCGCAATTCACGACCCGATTCGCCGGCGAAGTTAAAAACTTCGTCGTCGAGGACTATTTGCCAGGCAAGGAAGGCCGCCATATGGATAGTTTTATCCATTACGGCATGGCAGCGGGCATCCAGGCCCTGCAGGATTCGGGCCTGGAAGTAACCGACGAAAACCGCGACCGTATCGGGGTGAACATCGGTTCGGGAATCGGCGGCCTGCCGATGATCGAAGCCACCAAGGAAGAATACACGGCCAAGGGCCCACGCCGCATTTCGCCGTTCTTCGTGCCAGCCTCGATCATCAACATGATCTCGGGCGATCTCTCGATCAAGTTCGGCCTGCGCGGTCCGAACCTGGCCATCGTCACTGCCTGCACCACCGGCCTGCATTGCATCGGCGCTTCGGCGCGCCTGATCGAGTACGGCGATGCCGACGTGATGATCGCCGGCGGCGCCGAATCGACCGTGTCGCCGCTGGGCCTGGGCGGCTTCGCCTCGGCACGTGCGCTGTCGACCCGCAACGACGACCCGGCCACCGCCTCGCGTCCTTGGGACAAGGACCGCGACGGCTTCGTGCTGGGCGAAGGCGCCGGCGTGATGGTGCTCGAAGAGTACGAACACGCGGTCGCCCGTGGCGCCAAGATTTACGCCGAAGTCATCGGCTTTGGCATGAGCGCGGACGCCAACCACATCACCTCGCCGGTCGAGGATGGCAGTGGCGCGGCCCGGTGCATGGTTTCGGCCCTGCATAACGCCGGTCTGAACCCGAGCGAAATCCATTACGTCAATGCGCACGGCACCTCGACGCCGCTGGGCGACGTGGCGGAAGTGCGCGGCATCAAGCGCGTATTCGGCGACCATGCCAATAGCCTGGTCGTGAATTCGACCAAGTCGATGACCGGCCACCTGCTGGGCGGCGCCGGCGGACTGGAATCGGTGTTTACCGTGCTGGCGATCAAGAACCAGGTCTCGCCACCGACGATCAACCTGTTCAACCAGGATCCGGAGTGCGACCTCGACTTCTGCGCCAACACGGCGCGCGACATGAAGATCAATTACGCGGTCAAGAACTCGTTCGGCTTCGGCGGTACCAACGGTACCCTGGTGTTCGCCAAAATCTGAGCCCTGGTGTTTGTTTGAACTAGTGCCGCCCATCCCGGTCTAACCGGGATGGGGCGTCTGACAGCCTCGACCATTCGGTCCTGCGCATCCTTTACGAATCTGGCGATTCGTCGCTCGCGGCTCCGGCCGGCAGCGTCCTTACTTTCCTGTTTTTTACTCGTTCTTCTGTCTGCATGTCGATCGCGATGACCGTCGTCATTGCGCCGTCGCGCTGCCTGCGCCTGGTGCTGGCCGGCTTCGGCGCAAGCCTGCTCGCCGCCGCGCTGACGGTGGGTCTGCTGCTGCCCGCGCGCTACGCGGCGGGAAGCCTGATGGCAGTCGCCCTGCTGTGCGCCGGGCTGTGCCTGGTGCACGCGGCGTGGCGCGGCGCAGTGATGGACCGGATTGATATTTCTGGACTCGGCCAGCTACGGCTGGCGGTACAACAGGATGTGGGGATGGAAACGCAGGTCGGCATGCCAGTACGGCTCTTGCCCGGTTCTACGCTGTGGCCGCAGCTGTTGCTGCTGCGGCTGGGCGCTGCGACCGGTACCGCGGGCCTGGCCTGCCGCTGTGTCGTGGTGCTTCCGGATAGCGTGGCGCCAGATGCATTTCGCGCGCTGGCGGTGGCGCTCGGCGGCACGGCAGGGCCGCTGGCGGGGCCCTGCCTGGAGCATAAAATACTTTGAACTTATTGCAGCGAGCCAACTCTTATGGAAGAGGGCCGTTGCAGCCGATGGGGCTTGGTCCGTGACGACAGAACGCGAAGGTGATCAGTTGTTGGTGGAGCGCGTCCAGGCTGGCGACCGGGGGGCATTCGACCTGCTCGTGGCCAAATACCAGCGCCGCCTGATGCGCCTGGTATTGCGGCTTGTTCACGATCCGGCCGAAGCCGAGGATGTGGTGCAAGAAACCTTTATCAAGGCTTATCGCGCGCTGCGTCATTTCCGGGGAGATTCGGCTTTCTATACGTGGCTGTATCGCATTGGAATCAACACGGCAAAAAATTTCCTCGTCACCCAAGGTCGAAGGGCGCCTACCTCTACCGAGGCGGACGCAGAAAAAGCCGAGAGCTTCGATGACGCGGATAGCTTGCGCGACATTAATACGCCAGAGTCTATGCTGGCAAGCAAGCAAATAGCACATACTGTCAATGCGGCAATGGAAGCATTGCCGCTTGAACTGCGGACGGCGATCGTCCTGCGAGAAATAGAAGGACTCAGTTACGAAGAAATCTCTGAAGTAATGGCGTGTCCAATAGGAACCGTGCGCAGTCGGATTTTCCGTGCGCGCGAAGTCATTGCCGAGAAATTGCGCCCTTTGCTCGATTTCCCGGTTGACAAACGTCGCTAGGTCGCGGGATCGTACACGGGCAGCACATGTTGAACACACCGATTGCGGCGGGCCACCAGATGGACACCAACAAAAAAATGCGCGAGACCATATCGTCCTTCATGGACGGTGAACTGCCCGATGCCGACACCGAACTGGCGCTGGCCGGTTTGCGCGAGCGCGACGGCGTCGAGGCCTGGTGCCTCTACCACCGGATCGGCGATGCGCTGCGCGCCGAGCCCGGCACATCGGCGCTGTCGTCCGGCTTTGCCGCGCGCCTGGCCAATCGGCTCGACGCCGAACCGCTCCCGCTGCGGCGCGAAGCCCGCAAGCCCGAGCTGCCTGCCGGCGCGCTGGCATCGATCGCGCCGGCCGTGATCGCGGGCGGCAGGCCGCGCACCGGAGCGACGGCCGAGATCGAACCGGCGCTTGAGCACGACGCCCCACCCCAGACCAAGCCGGCCGCCAAGCGCATGTAGGGCGGGCGGCCCTGCCGGCGGCGTCAGCATGGCCACGCGCTCCGCGCGCCACGCGACAAAGCGGCTGTTTTGGCTTACCATAAAGTCAATCCCAGCTTTTCGAATCCGACCCATGACCAGTAAAACTGCCAGCTTGATCCTGTCGGGCCTGTTGATGTCCGGCGCTACTGCTTTCTTCGTTCCCGCAGCCATGGCGGCCGCGCCGGTGCAGGCGCCCGTTGTCACCGGCCTGCCGGATTTTTCCGACCTGATCGACAAGGTCGGGCCTGCCGTCGTGAATATCCGCACCACCGAGCGCATCCAGCGCAACGGTGGCGCGCCGGCCGAAGAAGAAATGCAGGAATTCCTGCGCCGCTTCTTCGGCGGCCAGATGCCGCTTCCGCGCGGACGCCGCGGCACCCCGGGGCAGGGCGCGCCGGGCGCCGAGCAGCAGATCACGCGCGGCGTTGGTTCTGGATTCATCATTTCTGGCGACGGTTTCGTGCTGACCAATGCGCACGTGGTCGAGGGCGCCGACGAGGTCACGGTCACGCTGACCGACCGCCGCGAATTCAAGGCCAAGGTGCTCGGCGCCGACCGCCGCTCCGATGTCGCGCTGCTCAAGCTCTCCGCCGCCAACCTGCCTTACCTGCGCACTGGCGATTCCAGCAAGATTCGGGTCGGGGAATGGGTCGTGGCGATCGGCTCGCCGTTCAATCTCGACAATACTGTCACCGCTGGCATTATCTCGGCCAAGTCGCGCGACACCGGCGAATACCTGCCGCTGATCCAGAGCGATGTCGCGGTCAATCCCGGCAATTCTGGCGGCCCGCTGATCAACATGCGTGGCGAAGTCATCGGTATCAATTCGCAGATCGCCACCTTGTCGGGCGCCTATAACGGCATTTCGTTCGCGGTGCCGATCGACGAAGTCATGCGCGTTGCCGACCAGCTCAAGACCACCGGCCGCGTCACCCGTGGCCGCCTGGGCGTGCAGATCAGCGAGGTCACGCGCGACGTGGCCGAATCGCTCGGGCTGGGCAAGGCGCGCGGGGCCGAAGTCTCGATGGTCGAAGCTGGCGGCCCGGCGGAGAAGGGCGGCATCAAGGTCGGCGACATCATCCTCAAGTTCAATGGCCAGCCAATCGAGACCACGCGCGACCTCCCGCGCCTGGTCGGTGCCAGCAAGGTCGGCAGCCGGGCCGAGGTCACGGTGTGGCGCCGCGGCGCCCAGATCGAACTGCCGGTGACCATCGTCGAGCTGCAAGAGGAGAAAAGCGCCGCCGTCCGGCCGTCGCCGAAAAAGCCGACCCCGGCGGCGCCTGCCAACGCGCTTGGCCTGGTAGTGGCCGACATCGCTCCCGCTCAGCGCGCCGAACCCGGCGCGGTTGGCGGCATCGTGGTCGAGCATGCCGACGGCGCAGCCGCCGCGGCCGGCATTCGCCCGGGCGACCTGATCTCCCAGGTCGGCACTGTCCCGGTGACTAGTGCGGCGCAGTTCAATGCGCTGGTCGCCAAGCTCGACCCGAAGAAGCCGGTTGCCTTGCTGGTGCGCCGCGAGAACGTCTCGCAATATGTCGTCGTGAAGCCGCGCGGCTGATGCGGGTAGTGCCATTCACGCTGTATTCGCGCAGCTGGTGCCACCTGTGCGACGACCTGCACGCGGCGCTGATGGCCCTGCAAGAGCCGGGCGAGCGCTTCGAGGTTGCGGTAATCGATGTCGACGCCGATCCGGCGCTGGTCGAGCGCTTCGACGAACTGGTGCCGGTGCTGTTCGGCGACCCGGCCCGGCCCGAGCTGTGCCACTACTTCCTCGACGTGGCGCAGGCGCGCGCCTGGGCGCAGGCTTGCGCCGCGGCGGCCTGAACCCGGAGCAATCCGTGCAAATCGGGCCCGCTGCCGCGCTGGCGCCGCCGCAATCCGGATTTCTGCGACCTTCGCAGCCCTAATCTGGGCTTTCCTCTCTGGAATCCGGTAAAATACCGGGGTCGGAAAAGCGTCTGCCATTGCACACCAGTTTCTTCCGCTTGATGAAGCGCTTCGGCCGGGGACCGGCATGCTCCCCACGGAGCGCTTTTTCGCATTTGACCCGCCGTATTGCGCCGCGACCGATCCAGATCTTGCCGGTTTCGCCGCGCCATCCGCGCCCTTATTGGTTTTGAGCTTGTTAATGAACAACATACGTAATTTCTCCATCATCGCCCACATCGACCACGGCAAATCGACCCTGGCCGACCGTATCATCCAGCTGTGCGGCGGGCTGTCGGATCGCGAAATGGATGCACAGGTGCTCGATTCGATGGACCTGGAGCGCGAGCGCGGCATCACCATCAAGGCCCAGACGGCGGCGCTGCAGTACAAGGCGCGCGACGGCCAGGTCTATAACCTGAACCTGATCGACACCCCCGGCCACGTCGACTTCAGCTATGAAGTCTCGCGTTCGCTGTCGGCCTGCGAGGGCGCGCTGCTGGTGGTCGACGCCAGCCAGGGCGTGGAAGCCCAGACCGTGGCCAACTGCTACACCGCGCTCGACCTGGGTGTGGAAGTGGTGCCGATCCTGAACAAGATCGACCTGCCGCACGCCGACCCGGACAACGCCAAGAAAGAAATCGAAGACGTCATCGGTATCGACGCATCCGACGCTACCGTGTGCTCGGCCAAGACCGGCCTGGGCGTGGAAGACGTACTCGAAACCCTGATCGCCAAGGTGCCGCCGCCCAAGGGCGACAAGGACGCACCGCTGCAGGCGCTGATCGTCGACTCCTGGTACGACCCGTATGTCGGGGTCGTGATGCTGGTGCGGGTGGTGAACGGCACGCTGCGCCCGAAAGACAAGATCCTGTTGATGGCGACCGGTTCCGTGAACCTGGTCGAGAGCGTCGGCGTGTTCACCCCGCGTTCGGTACCGCTGCAGACCTTGTCGGCCGGGCAGGTGGGCTTCATCATCGCCGGCATCAAGGAACTGACCGCCGCCAAGGTGGGCGATACCGTTACGCTGGCGGCCAAGCCGGCATCCGAGCCGCTGCCGGGCTTCAAGGAAGTCCAGCCGCAGGTGTTCGCCGGCCTGTTCCCGGTCGAAGCCAACCAGTACGACGCGCTGCGCGACTCGCTCGAAAAGCTCAAGCTCAACGATGCCGCCCTGATGTACGAGCCGGAAGTGTCGCAGGCGCTGGGCTTCGGTTTCCGCTGCGGTTTCCTGGGGCTGCTGCACATGGAAATCGTGCAGGAACGCCTCGAGCGCGAGTTCGACATGGACCTGATCACCACCGCGCCGACCGTGGTCTACGAGGTCGAGATGCGCGATGGTTCAATCCTGCGCGTGGACAATCCCTCGAAGATGCCGGAGCCGTCCCGCATCAACGAAGTGCGCGAGCCGATCGTCAACGTCAACCTGTACATGCCGCAAGAGTATGTTGGCTCGGTAATGACGCTGTGTAACGGCAAGCGCGGCGTGCAGATGGACATGGCCTACCACGGGCGCCAGGTCAAGCTGCACTACGAGATCCCGATGGCCGAAATCGTGCTGGACTTCTTCGATCGCCTGAAGTCGACTTCGCGCGGCTATGCGTCGATGGACTACGAGTTCAAGGAATACCGCGCAGCCGACGTGGTCAAGGTCGACATGCTGATCAACAGCGAGCGGGTCGACGCGCTGGCCATCATCGTGCACCGTGCCAACGCACCTTACCGCGGTCGCCAGGTGGCCGCCAAGATGCGCGAACTGATCCCGCGCCAGATGTTCGACGTGGCGATCCAGGCCGCGATCGGCGCGACCATCATCTCGCGCGAGAACGTCAAGGCGCTGCGCAAGAACGTGCTGGCCAAGTGCTATGGCGGCGATATCTCGCGGAAAAAGAAGCTGCTCGAAAAGCAAAAGGCCGGCAAGAAGCGCATGAAGCAGGTCGGTTCTGTGGAGATTCCGCAAGAAGCCTTCCTGGCCATTCTCCAGGTGGAAGACAAATAAATGAACCTGCAACCCATCCTGGGCAACTTTGCCCTGATCCTGTTCGTCCTGGCGGTCATCACGGGCATCATCTGGTGCCTGGATGTGTTTGTGCTGTCGAAACAGCGCCGGCGAGCGGCCGATGCGGCGCTGGCGGAATACGATGCCCGCACCGCCAAGCTGGTCGCGGAAGGCATCCGGGTCGACAACAACGGCAACCGCGCCGCGATCGAGGCCGCCCATCTGCGCCAGCCGACCTGGATCGAATACTCGGGCAGTTTCTTCCCGGTGATCGCGCTCGTATTTCTGTTGCGCTCGTTCTTGTGGGAGCCGTTCAAGATCCCATCCTCGTCGATGGTGCCGACCCTGCTGGTAGGCGACTTCATCCTTGTGAGCAAGTACTCGTATGGTATCCGGCTGCCGATCATCAACAAGAAGGTGATCGACCTGGCCGATCCGCAGCGCGGTGACGTGATGGTGTTCAAGTACCCAAAGGACATGAGCCAGGATTACATCAAGCGCGTCATTGGGGTGCCAGGTGATACCATCACGTATGAAAACAAGCGCCTGAGCGTGAACGGCAAGCCGGTGGCCTATAGCCCGATGGACGACTACCTGGACGACCAGCATCCGGTCTACCACAAGCAGTTCACCGAAAGCCTGGCGGGCACGCCGCACCGGATCCTCAACACCGACGGCAAGCCAACGCTCGACCTGGGCACGGTGGAAAACTTCCCGCAGCGCGAAGCGTGCGACTATTCGTACGATAAGTTTACCTGTATCGTTCCTGAGGGTAATTATTTCATGATGGGCGATAACCGCGACAACAGTGCCGACAGCCGCTATTGGGGCTTCGTGCCGGACAAGAACATTGTTGGCAAGGCGATCGTGGTCTGGATGAACTTCAGCAATCCGAAACGGATTGGCAGTATCCAGTAACAGAGGAGGCAGCATGCACCAGAAGCAATCCGACTTTCCCTGCGGCGCCGTGCGCCAGGCCGGCGTCTCGCTTACCGGCCTGATCCTGGTGCTGGCCCTGCTGGGCATGGCTGCGGTGCTGGCGCTCAAGCTGGTGCCGGTGTATACCGAATACAGCGCGGTCAAGGATGCGATCGAGCGTGCCAAGGAAGCCGGCGGCACGACGCGCGAAATGCAAGTAGCCTTCGACAAGAACGCCGGGATCAACAGCGTGACCGCGATCAGCGGCCGCGACCTGAGCATCACCCGCGACGGTGGCGAGCCGCAGGTCAGCTTCGCCTACGAAAAGCGGGTGCCGCTGGTGGGTAATGTCAGCCTGCTCATCGATTTCGCCGGCTCCACCGATCCGGGCGCCGTTGACGCCGGCTCCCCATAAAGCAACCTGCAGCCAGGACGGCTAACGATGCCGGACCAACACACGACAGCACCATGAATCTTCAGTTATTGCAAACACGCTTGGGGTATACGTTCCGGGACGCGGGCCTGCTCCAGCAAGCCCTGACCCACCGTAGCCATAGCGCGCTGCATAACGAGCGCCTGGAATTCCTGGGCGATTCGATCCTGAACTGCGTGGTGGCCTCGATCCTGTACGAACGCTACCAAGGGCTGGACGAAGGCGACCTGTCGCGCCTGCGCGCCAACCTGGTCAAGCAGCAGTCGCTGTTCGAGATCGCCCAGAAACTCGACCTGTCGCAATTCTTGCGCCTGGGCGAGGGCGAACTCAAGTCGGGAGGCTTTCGCCGTCCGTCGATCCTGGCCGATACGCTCGAAGCACTGCTGGGCGCGATCTTCCTCGACAGCGGCTTCGAGGCTGCGCGCGAGGCGATCCGCGCTTTCTATATCCCCTTGCTCGACACGGTCGATCCGAGCACGCTGGGCAAGGATGCCAAGACCCTGCTGCAGGAATTCCTGCAAGCCAAGCGCATCGCCTTGCCGACTTATAACGTGATAGCGACCCATGGCGCCGCCCACAGCCAGGAATTCGAGGTCGAATGCCTGGTGCCGAAGCTCAACGTGCAGGTGTTCGGGCGCGGTGGCAGCCGCCGGGCCGGCGAGCAGGCCGCCGCCCGCCTGGCGCTCGAGGGCGCGCAGGCTGCCCTGGCCAGGTCGCCCTCTGCCCGCAAGGCCAAGCCGCGCGCCGCCCAGCTCAAGCTGGCGGGCATCGCCACCATCCAGACGGACGCCCCTGCGCCGCCGGAACAACCAGGAACAACGTCAGCATGAACACCGATAGCCACGATCAAGACAGCACCAACGACGACAGCATGCCTGCCGACAGCATCGCACCCGGTAACAGCCTCGCACCTGGCGATGCTCCCGACCATTTTCGCTGCGGCTATATTGCCATCGTCGGCCGCCCCAACGTCGGCAAATCGACGCTGATGAACGTGCTGATCGGCGCCAAGGTGTCGATCACTTCGCGCAAGGCCCAGACCACGCGCCACCGCATCACCGGCATTCAGACCCGCGCCGACGCCCAGTTCATCTATGTCGACACGCCCGGCTTCCAGACCCGCCATGCGAACGCGCTCAACAAGACGCTGAACAAGACCGTGTCGAACACGCTGACGTCGTCGGACGTGATCCTGTTTCTGGTCGAGGCCGGCACTTTCGGGCCGGCCGACCAGCAGGTACTCGAGCTGCTGCCGACCGATGTGCCGGTGGTCCTGGTCATCAACAAGTCGGACCGCATCAAGGACAAGGCCGTGCTGATGCCTTTCGCCCAGAAAGTCTCGGCATTGCGCGAGTTCGCGGCGATCGTGCCGGTATCGGCCAAGATGCGCTTCCAGGTCGACGCGCTGGAAAACGAGATCAAGCGCCACTTGCCAGAAAATGCCCCGGTTTTCGGTCCGGACGACATTACCGACCGCAGCGAGAAATTCCTCGCCACCGAGATCGTGCGCGAGAAAGTGTTCCGCCTGCTGGGCGACGAATTGCCGTACACCAGCACGGTGATCGTCGAGCAATTCTTGCAAGAAGGTAACCTGCGTCGTATCTTCTGCGCGATCCTGGTCGAACGCGATACGCACAAATCCATGATTATTGGTAACAAAGGTGCCCGCCTGAAAGAAATTTCTTCGCAGTCGCGCCTGGACATGGAAAAGCTGTTTGGCGGCCCCGTGTACCTCGAGATCTGGGTCAAGGTGAAATCCGGCTGGGCCGATAACGAAGCGGGCCTGCGCGCCTACGGCTACGAGTAAGAGCACCAGGCGCCGGAGGACCGATCCCCACGCATGCCCAGCCACGATACGCCTTTCGACATGCCGGCTTCCGAAGCGGCCGAGCAGCCGGCCGCCCCGGCTTTGGCCAGGCGCAGCCGTGCGCCGCTGCGCGAGACCCGTGTGACCGGCCAGCCAGGTTTTGTCCTGCACAGCTATCCCTACAAGGAAACCAGCCTGATCGTGGACATGTTCACGCGCGACTATGGCCGCGTAGGCATGGTCGCCAAGGGCGCCAAGCGGCCGCTGTCGAAGCTGCGCGGCGTGCTGCAGACCTTCCAGCCGCTGTCGGTGTCGTTCAGCGGCAAGCTCGAATTGCGCACCCTGATCGACGCAGAATGGGTCGGCGGCATGCTACCGCTGGAAAAAACGCCGCTCCTGTGCGGCTTCTACCTGAACGAATTGCTGGTCAAGCTGCTGGCCCGCGACGACCGCCACCCGGCCTTGTTCGATCACTATGTATCGACCCTGAACCAGCTGGCGCATGGAGAGCCGGTGCCGATCGTCTTGCGAAAATTCGAACGGGCCTTACTTAAGGAAACAGGCGTGGCCGCCGACCTGGGGCGCTGCACCACCACCCGCGCGCCGGTGCTGCATGCGGGCGACTATGTGGTGGACCCCGAGCGGGGGGCGCGCGCCGCGCACGCCGGCGAGGTCTGGCCGGTAGTGGCAGGCAAGACCCTGCTCGACATGGAGCGCGAAGATTACAGCGACCCGGCCACGCAGGCGCAAAGCAAGCAGCTGATGCGTTTCTTGTTGGCGCACCACTTGAACGGTGCGCCGCTCAATACGCGCCAGATCCTGATCGACCTGATGCAGTTATGAATTAACGAAAACCCGAACATGAGCTTCCTGCAACCTGCTGGCCCGGTTATCGACCTGGGCGTCAACATCGATCACATCGCCACCGTGCGCAATGCCCGCGGCACCGTGTATCCGGACCCGCTGCGCGCGGCCCTGCTGGCCGAGCAGGCCGGGGCCGACCTGATCACGCTGCACTTGCGCGAAGACCGCCGCCACATCCGCGATGCCGATGTGCTGGCGCTGCGCCCCTTGCTCAACACCCGCATGAACCTCGAAGCGGCGGTGACGCGCGAGATGATCGACTTCGCCTGCCTGGTCAAGCCGCAGGACGTCTGCCTGGTGCCGGAGCGGCGCGAGGAAGTCACCACCGAGGGCGGGCTGGACGTGATCCGTTATTTCAAGGAAGTGCAAGCCGCCACCCGCCAGCTCAAAGAAGAAGGCATCCGGGTGTCGCTGTTCATCGACGCGGACGAAGCCCAGATCGAGGCGGCGGCGGCGGCCGGCGCCACCGTGATCGAGCTGCATACCGGCCGCTATGCCGAGGCCGAGGGCGACGCGGCCCTGCGCGAGATCGACCGCATCGCGCGCGGCGTGCATGCGGGCGCCGCGCGCGGACTGCGCGTGAACGCTGGCCACGGCCTGCACTACACCAATGTGCAGCCGATCGCGGCGCTCGCCGATATCCACGAGCTCAACATCGGCCATGCGATCGTCGCCCATGCGCTGTTCGCGGGCTGGGAAAACGCGGTGCGCGAGATGAAGGCGATCATGGTCGCCGCGCGCCTCGGCGTGGCCTACGGACGCTGAGCGCAGCCATGATCATCTACGGGATCGGCACCGATATCGTCCAGATCTCGCGGGTCGAAGCTGCCCTGGCCCGCAGCGGGCCGCGCTTCGCCGAGAAGGTGCTCGGCCCCGAAGAACTGGAAAAATATCATGCGCGCAGCGCCAAGAACGCCACGCGCGGCCTGCGCTTCCTGGCGACCCGGTTTTCGGCCAAGGAAGCGTTTTCCAAGGCGATTGGACTGGGCATGCGCATGCCCATGACCTGGCGCTCGGCCCAGATGCTCAACGCGCCCAGCGGCAAGCCCGTGATCGTCTGCAGCGGCGCGCTCGAGCAGTTCATGCAGGATTACCGGCTCAGCGCCCAGGTGACGATCAGCGACGAAGCCGACTACGGCGTCGCGTTCGTGATCGTGACGCAGGCCCTCACCGAATAGAGCGCGAGGCCAAGGCACGTGACCCAGGACGTTAAAGCAGCAGCGCCGGACCAACCGGCGCCGACCAGCAAGCCGGATGCAGAGCTCGAGACCCAGCCGGTGCACCAGGTGGCGCAAGCGCCGGCGGCGTATGTCGCTGCATCAGGCGCGGCCATGCCGGCCGCGCCGTCCAGGCCGGCCCGCGTCCGTGCGCCCAGGAGCCGGGCGCCTGATTCACCGAAGGCGCCGGCGGCGCGCGCCCGGCCGGACAGCTGGCAGGCTGTCAAGGAAGAACTGACGGCGACCCTGGCCAAGGACGCGGGCGAGCCGGTGCGGCCCAGCGCGGGCGCGCGCGAGCGGGTGCTCGAGACGGTGGCCAAGCTGCCCGACCTGCCGGGCGTGTACCGGTATCTCGACGCCAATCAGAACGTGCTCTACGTCGGCAAGGCGCGCAATCTCAAGAAGCGCGTCTCGAGCTATTTCCAGAAGACCCAGTCGAGCGCGCGCATCGCCATGATGGTGGGGCAGATCGCCAACCTGGAAACAACCGTGACCAGCAGCGAGGCCGAAGCGCTGATCCTGGAAAACAACCTGATCAAGTCGCTCAAGCCGCGCTACAACATCTTGTTCCGCGACGACAAGAGCTACCCGTATATCAAGATCTCGAGCGGCGACGCGCCGCGCATGTCGTATTACCGCGGCACGCTGGACAAGCGCCACCAGTATTTCGGCCCGTTTCCTTCGGCCTGGGCGGCCAAGGAATCGATGCAGTTGCTGCAGAAGGTCTTCATGCTGCGCACCTGCGAAGACAGTGTCTATGCCAACCGCACGCGTCCCTGCCTGCTGCACCAGATCGGCCGCTGTAGCGCACCCTGCGTCGACCTGGTCGCGCCGGAGCAATACCTGCTCGACGTCGAGAACGCCGCGCGCTTCCTGCGCGGGCGCCAGAGCGAAGTGCTGGCCGACCTCGAGCAGAAGATGCTGGCCCATGCGATGGCCTTGAAATTCGAGCAGGCCGCCGCCGTCCGCAACCAGATCCAGGCCCTGTCCAAGGTACTGCACGCGCAGAGCATGGAGACGGTGGGCGACGCCGACGTCGACGTCATTGCGGTGGTGGTGCAGGGCGGGCGCGCCTGTGTCAACCTGGCGATGGTGCGCGGTGGGCGCCACCTGGGCGACCGCGCCTATTTTCCGGCGCACGTGGGTGACGCATTGGGCGGCCCCTTGGGAGAATGCCCGCTCGACGTCGAGGTGCTGTGCGCTTTCCTGGCCCAGCATTATTCGGGCCAGTTCATCCCCGGCACCCTGATCCTGAATATCGAATTCGACCAGCCCGAACTGATCATGGCGCTGTCCGAACAATGCGGCCACCGCATCAACCTGATCTTCCAGCCGCAGGGCCAGCGCCGCCAGTGGCTCGAGATGGCCTGCAAGGGCGCCGAGCTGGCGCTGGCACGGCTGTTGTCCGAGCAGGGCTCGCAGCAAGCGCGCACGCGCGCCCTGGCCGACGTGCTGCACCTGGACAGCGAAGACCTGGATACCCTGCGTATCGAATGCTTCGACATCAGTCACACTGGTGGCGAAGCGACCCAGGCCTCGTGCGTGGTGTTCCATCACCACCAGATGCAGAACGGCGAATACCGCCGTTTCAATATCAACGGCATCACGCCTGGCGACGATTACGCCGCAATGCGCCAGGTGCTCACGCGCCGCTACGAAAAAGTCGCCAATGGCGACGGCGTGATGCCCGACATCGTGCTGGTCGACGGTGGCAAGGGCCAGGTCGAGATGGCGCGCCAGGTGTTCGTCGAACTCGGGCTGGACATCGGCATGATCGTCGGCGTGGCGAAAGGCGAGGCGCGCCGCGTCGGCCTGGAGACCCTGATCTTCGCCGACAGCCGCGCGCCGCAAGAACTGGGCAAGGAATCGGCGGCGCTGATGCTCGTTGCCATGATCCGCGACGAGGCGCACCGCTTTGCCATCACCGGCATGCGCGCCAAGCGCGCCAAGGCGCGCCAGGCCTCGCGGCTGGAAGAGATCGAAGGCATCGGCGCCAAGCGCCGCCAGCGCCTGCTGGCCCGCTTTGGCGGCCTGCGCGGCGTGGTCGACGCCAGCGTCGAGGATCTGATGTCGGTGGAGGGTATTTCCAGCACCCTGGCAGAAGAAATCTATCGGCAGCTGCATTGAATTGGGCAGGGGAGCGGCGCCCTTTTCAGTTTCGGACGCCTGCCCGCTGCCGCGCGCACAGATGAGTAACCTAGTCCAATCGGCAATACCGATGTAGACTAGCGGCGCCCACTTTCATTCCCGTAATCAGTGCCTCCCCTATGCCTTTCAACATCCCGATTCTCCTGACCTGGTTACGCGTAGCACTGATTCCCCTCGTTGTTGGCGTTTTCTACCTGCCTACCCCCTGGCTGCCGCTGGCCGACCGCAACCTGGCGGCAACCCTGGTGTTCGCCGTTGCCGCCATTACCGACTGGTTCGACGGCTTCCTGGCACGCCGCTGGAACCAGACCTCGGCCTTCGGCGCCTTTCTCGACCCGGTAGCGGACAAGCTGATGGTGGCGGGCGCCTTGCTGGTGCTGGTACAGCTCGACCGGGTCAATGCGATCATCGCTTTCATCATCATCGGCCGCGAAATCACGATCTCTGCCTTGCGCGAGTGGATGGCCCAGCTCGGCGCCACCAAGTCGGTGGCGGTCAGCTCGATCGGCAAGATCAAGACCGCCGCCCAGATGACCGCGATCCCGATGCTGCTGTTCCATGACGTGCTGTTTGGTATCGACACCCATTACTGGGGCGAATACTTCCTGTGGCTGGCCGGCGTGCTGACGGTCTGGTCGATGTTGTACTACCTGCGCCGCGCCTGGCCGCTCATCAAGGAGAAGGCGGGAAGCGCCTAGCAATGCGATTTCAGAAATGTACGGCGTCATCCTTGACGTATGGAATAGAATCTCTATAATGCCTGCCTGTTGCGACAACATCGCAGCAGGATAGAGACAAAGCGGGAGTAGCTCAGTTGGTAGAGCGCAACCTTGCCAAGGTTGAGGTCGAGAGTTCGAGCCTCTTCTCCCGCTCCAGTTTTCAAGTTGCACGATTCACGGTGATCTTGAAAAAATGTCAAAGTTCTGCGATAATCGATGTTCTGTACGCGGGAGTAGCTCAGTTGGTAGAGCGCAACCTTGCCAAGGTTGAGGTCGAGAGTTCGAGCCTCTTCTCCCGCTCCAGTTTATGTGAATAAGCTGGTGCAAAAGCTCGAAGCAGTCGTAGTAAAAAGCAGTAATAGTAAGACTCCATTGCGGGAGTAGCTCAGTTGGTAGAGCGCAACCTTGCCAAGGTTGAGGTCGAGAGTTCGAGCCTCTTCTCCCGCTCCAAAGAGTGTTACGAAATATGTTGGTCTCCTTAGCGGGAGTAGCTCAGTTGGTAGAGCGCAACCTTGCCAAGGTTGAGGTCGAGAGTTCGAGACTCTTCTCCCGCTCCAGATTCAGGGAAGTCTCCCTTCCCGATCGTTACGGCAGATAACCGGCCGTGTCGATTCTTTCAAGATTACCTCCGGCGAGGTAGCAAAGCGGTTATGCAGCGGCCTGCAAAGCCGTCTAGACGGGTTCGACTCCCGTCCTCGCCTCCAGAAATCACCAGATCGTCTCCGTATCGGGTTGGTGCATCGAGCACTGGCTCCGACTCAGCGTCGGAGCTGCATCGGCGGCGATCTGGCACAGCAGCCTTCCATTCCGCAAATAAATTTCTGCTGCAAGCTCCTGGCTTGCATGTCACGGCATCTGCATCGCTGATCGGGCGGTGTGCACCGTGCGGTCAGCCTGTTCATCATGTCGCCTGGAACTGTTGCGCCAGGCGACTTCGTGATCGTACACGTTGGCTATGCCATCCAGAAGCTCGTTGCCCACGAAGCCAGCACAACCTGGGAACTCATCGACAAGATGCACGGTACGCTACCGCCGGACCAGCATGCATGAGTTATCGATCAGCAATGCCCTGCTAAACCAGGCGTGAGGCGAGGCACCCGCTCGTGAGCTAACACCTGCTTACCGTTTCTGCAATTGTGTTGAGCTTGATGTGGCACACGAGCTGCGGCCCTGACAGGCGCATGATTGGTCTTGGCGAGGTAGCAAAGAGGTTATGCGACGGCCTGCAAAGCCGGAGAGACAGGTTCGATTCCTGTCCTCGCCTCCAGATTCCCTGCAACGGGCCCAGTCGGGCCCGTTTTTTTCCGTGCGCCCGGCTCCAGGAAAAACCGGGCAAGCCAAATCAGATATGCCGTTCTTTCGCGTGCTTGTCGCATTCGGCAGCGCAGCGCTCGCAGGCGGCCTGGCACTGCGCGCAATGCTGGTGCTGCGCCGCGTGTTGCGCGCATTGGGCCGCGCAGGCGCGGCAGATATGGGCGCACAGCGCGCAAAAGTCGCCATGGTGGCCCGAGCCGCGTGCCAGCACGTTCAGGGTCGCCGCACAAATGTCCGCACAGTCGAGATTGATCAACGCGCAGTCGTTCATGCCCTCGCGTATGTCGGCCGCCGCGCAGGCCTGGCAGGCGCGCAGTGCGTCTTCACAAGCGGCGATACACGCCTCGATATTGGCTTTTTCCGATCCGCTCATCGCAGTACTCCTCATGTGTAGGGGAGTTCATCCTAGCGCAACGGTTTCTTGCCGAACGTCCGATACCGCGATGAAAGATTCGTTGCCCTTTTTTGGTTGCAGCATCGGTACGCGTTTGCGGGTATCCGTTTGCGAGACCGGTGCCGTGCGCTGCGGCAGGTAGCCGGACATGACGCTGGCGATCAGCAGCACCAGCATTTGCGGAAAGAAGGCCCATCGATAGGTGCGGCGCATGATGGAATCGATCTGCGACACATGGACACGCTCGTCTTCACGGTCGATTCCCGCGCGGATCGGACTGTCATCGCAGATGCGAATCGCAGTGCAGATCTCGCTCAGTACCTGGTCCATCGCTACCCGGTCGACCCGGTTCCTGACCTGTACTCCCCATTGCGATGCAGCACCTGGAACATCGACTTCTCCATTGCATAGCGGTTGTGGATCACGCGCCAGTACTTGCCACCAGTTGGCGAGGCCATGAAGGCGAGCCGCCGTGCCAGCCGGTCGCTGCCGGCTGCGCTTTTCGAGACGATATAGCGGATCGCGCCATCCGGTCCCAGGATCACGGTGGAGCCCCCGAATACCGGATAGGCGGGGCGGCCTGCCCGTGCCGGGACCATGCAGCGCTGGGTGATTTCCGCCACCAGGTCGAACACGATCTGGCGGTCGGGCCCGATGCGGCGCGAGGCGCGGATCGACGCCACCTGCGGCAATTGTGCCGTGGCCCCTTCGAGTTCAGGGTCGCCATCGGTAGCCAGCCCGAACTCGCGCAGGTGCTCCGGGCGGGTAGCGAATTCGCCCAGCACGCAGGCCTGCCGTTGCAGTTCTTGCGCGCCGGCCGGGTGGGCGGGATCGCCATTGAAGCGCAGATGGGCAAAATCGAGTTCCGTGATCGCGGGTAGCTGGCGCCGCGGCCCGCGCCACAACAGCGCATGTTCGGACAGCGAGCTGACGTGTTCAGGAAAGATGCGACGCTTCATGAACGCATCGATCAGCGCTTCCCGGTAGGCCCAGGGATCGTCCGGCACCAGGTCGTGGTCGGCGGTGACCAGGGCGCGCAGAAATTCGCCCAGGTGGATGTCGACCGGCGGGCAATAGTCGACCGCGCGAATCACCAGGGCCAGGAACTGGCTGGCCAGGCGGCTAGCCGCCCCCGACAGGATATCGGCCAGGTCGTAGGCCAGTTCCCCCGGCGGGATGATGCCCGAACCATGACTGGCCAGGCGCAGATAGCGCGCCGTCTTGCGCCGGAAAACCGTCAGATAGGCTTCGCATACCGCACCGGCCAGTATGCTGCCGATCTCGTGGGACTCGGCCTGCGGATCGTACAGCTGCTCGCTGTCCTCGGCCAGCGCGTCGCGCAGGTAGGGCTTGCCGTTGACCATGCCAAGCTGCTGGGCCAGCCCGGTCAGCCGCCGGGTGTCGTCGAGCATGCCGCGCGAACGGCGAATGGCGACATTGACGACTTCCTTGCAGCTCATGCGCTGGAAGATCGCGACCAGGTCGGCGAAGCCTTCATGAAAGCCCGCTACGTCCGGCCCGGTAGGGATACTGAAATTCCAGCGCAGGCCGTCGAGCAAGGCATGCGTTACCTCGTGCGCGACGACATCGTGCGACAAACAGGTAAAGACCGTCTCGCCTGGCAGCGCGCGCACCGCCCCGGTAGTACCGGGCATCGGTGCGTAGCCGAAGCTGATACAGCCTTCCCATTTATCGTAATAAGCGTTCGGTCCCTGGAAGCCGAACGGACGCAGGTGCAGCGCATGGTCGTCGCGGCGCGGCGTGAATCCCCACGACAGATGACGTCCGAGCGCGTTGCGAAAGCTCGCGTACACGCTGCTGCAGACGGCGTACACCATCTGCTGGTGAAAGCGCGGGTCGGCCGCCGACGGGTCATAGCCACCTTTGAGCAAGGTTTTCACGTCGTCGAGATCGGCTTTCTGGTAGCTCACCCCCTGGCCGTAATCGTGCTCGTCGACCTTGAACAACTGGCCCACCGGGCCGGGCGCCAGCGGCTCGTAGGGCACCTCGATGCACGCGACCTTGCCATCCAGGCGCGAGGCGCTCGGATCGGTGGTCAAAACGTTCAGTGGCCGGTACAGCGGGTCGTCGGCCGCACGCGCATACGGCCCCGGGGTCGGGCGGGTTACCGACGCGGCGACGCGGTAGCGCCGATCCAGCGCGTCACTCGCTAGGTCACCGTGTCCGCGGATCATGGCCGCACCTCAGTGAGGGCCGAATTGCTGCAGCAGTTGCTGCATGCCTTGCAGCAGGTGCTGGACCTCGCCGCTGCGCGACCCCTTGTTTGGTCCCATGACCGCCCAGTCTTGCAACGGGGCCAGCAAGCCTAGGCCCTGCGCCTGCTCGCTGCTGTAGAGGCTGGGTTGCTGGCGTGGGGACGGCCCGAACTCGTGGGTGACCAGCCGGGCGAAGTCGGCGTTGCTGACGCTGCCCGGCGTGCCGGCCAGGCCAGAGAGCACCCGTGTGGCGCGCAAGGTAAATTCTCCCTGGCCACGGCTTTCCCAAGCCTTTTCGCTCGACAGGCAGGCCGAGAACATGACCTCGCGCATCAGCGAAGGGCCGCGCGCAACGGTTCGCGGCGCCGGTTGCGTCGCCCGGTAGCGCCGGTGTGCGTTCTCGAGCTCGTGGCCGGCGACAATGAAGCGCGCGCGTTCGTCGATGCCGCGCCCGGTGTTGTTGGGGGTCTTGCCGACCCCGAAGCGCGAGATCGTCCCCGAGTGGCAGCAGTCCATGAAGCAGGTCAGGTTGACCCCGGCGGGCAGCAAGTCGAATACCCGGCCGACTTCGTCGTCGAGGACCAGGGCGCCAGTCTCGTAGTCTACCGGACAGATCGCCTCGTCCTGGCGCGGCGTGTCGCCGCCAGCTTCATCGCCGTCGAGATCGTCGACCGTGGTGCCATGGCCAGCATACTGGAACACGAGGACGTCGCCCGGCCGGCCGGATTGCACCAGTTCAGTCAGACTGCGCAAGATCGCATCATGGGTCGCATGCTCGTTGAGCAAGGTGGCGATGTCGTCGAAGCCAAGGCGGTGGAGGGTACGTGTCCAGCTCTCGACATCGGCCAGGCACCCGGTCAGCGGATTGGTCGGATAGCGGTTGATGCCAACGCAGAGCGCGCGTCGCCGTCCGTGACCGGCGCCGCTGCTGTAGTCAGGCGGGACCATCTGCGCCCCGTACTGCGGCGGCGCAGGGCGCAAACGGATGTCGGGCGACAGTGCGATCTCCACGCTCCAGGGGTCAAGGCTGCGGCCATCGTCTGCGCCGCTCCTGTACTCGACGATGCGGTCGGCGTCCGAGCGGCCCAGAATGCGGCGCGCGATGCTGCCCATGGTCGGCGCATCGTCGTCGAAGCCGCCGTGCGTGGTCGACTGCGATGCACTGCGCCCCTGTTCCACCGCGCTGCGGGACCAGACCACTTCGGCGCTGGCCGGTTTGCCGTTCAGGCCGAACAGCTTGACCAGTTCACGGTCGGCGCGGATGCTTTCCTCGAGCCCCAGGATCGGGGTCGTGCGCTGCGGCTCGAGCGCGTGGTGGATCAGGTAGAGCAGCGATTTGCGGTATACCCCGGCACAGTTGTCGTCGGTCTCGTAATCCTTGCGCATGGTGTACATCGCCAGTTGCTCGATGCCGGGCGTCTCGGGGCCGATGAGCCTGGCCAGCGTTGCCTTGAACAGGTCGGTGCGAATGGCGGGCGCCATCAGGTGCACGGAGCGGAACGGGCCGGCGCCGAGCTGCAGGACGCGCGCAATGAAATACGCGTGGAAGATGGCGCCAGCACTGTGGCCAAGCGCGTGCAGCTCGATCTTGCCGTGATGTCGGCTGCGCAGTTGCTTGAGTTTCTGGGCGACATAATAAGCGCCACCCTGGGCGCTGCCCTTGCCGTCTCCGCCGACGATGTCGGACGCCGAAGCCAGTTGCGCACTGAGCTTCATGCCGCCCCAGATGCGCGGCCCCCCCAGGCGACGGACGGCATTTTCGATCAGGGGGTCGGACAAGTAGTCGAATACATCGCGCGGCATCTCGCGAGAGATACCGTCGCGCACCCGCCGCAACAACTGGCCTATGGTTTCAAAGACCCCCGACTCCCAGACGAAATAGATTGGATAGACGTTATTCGCCATCCACCAGGCCACGCTTTTCTGGGCGATTGCCAGTCCGGCGGCTTCGTTCACCATGCCGCCATGGGCCTGGATCACGATCCGCAAGGGCATGCCCAGTGCCTGCGCCCGGGTCAGCGCGCGCTCGAGATGCTCCTCGAAGATCGCATCGACGTCACCGGCCGAGGTCGTGTAACGGCCCTCGGCGGAGAATTCCCCCATGGTCAGGTTGACCAGGTGCGGCCGCAGGGCCGCCAGCTGGGCCGCCGTCGGGCCGGCCGCGCGTGCAGCGCCGCCGGACGACGCGGCAGCGCCGGCGCGCTCGCCGGCATCATGCGCATGCGAACAGGCCTCGGCATCGGCAGGATCGCGCGCCGTTGCCGGGATCCTGGCCAGGTCTTCCATCGCCTCGTCGATGGCGCGGACGTCCGGGTCGTCAATCGCGTCGTCGGAAAACGTGTTGCTGCGGCTGCGCGGGTCCGGTTGCGTCGGATGCTCGTGCAGCCGTTCTACCTCTCGCAGGATGGCGTCGTAGTCGATGCTGCTCCCAGGACAGCTCTCGTTGGACATCATGCTGTGGAACATCAGGCTGCCCGGTGCCAGGCCGAAACGGCGCTGGACCTGCGCGATCACGCTCACGACCGTCTTGCGCTGCTCGCCGCCGAAGTGATCGCATCCCTGGTCGAAGTCGCCGATCATCGCGAGCATGAAAGGGCCGGCGTGGCTGTCACCGTTCTGGCCGGTCGCACTCACCGGCGCGGCATTCCAATTGCGGCCCAGCCAGATCAAACCCTCCGGGTCGATCGTGATGTGCTGGGCGATGTCCGACCATTGCCTGGTCTGGGTATGCTCAGTCCACATGCCGACGATCGAATCGTGGCCATTGAACTGGCGATGGCTGGGGCGCCAGGTATGGTGCATGTGGAGCGCATTGATCTTGCGGGTAAAACAGTAGCGGCTAAGCAGTTTGCCGAACTGCGCCAGGGTGAGTCGCTTGAACGGAGCAGGCATCGCGTCCTCCTTGCGGTAACCGGCCGCGACCCCGGCCGTTGGGGGTGTCTTCGCTGCGCGGCAAGCAGGGATGGCCACGAGAGGGCGGCGGCAGCTCTACCGCGGTTGTGCGCGCAGTAGCTTGATTCTGCTCCAAAATCCATAGCAAAAATACACCATCAATTGAACGAAGGTGTAAAAACAACAACGAAAAGCACAACGCTTGAAACGAGATTGACTTTCGCGATGCGGTTACGGCCTCAGCGTGGTAGGCGTGGCAGGCTGCTTGCGCACCCAGAGCTCGCTGCGCCTTACGCCGCTTCCTTGGCAGAGGCAGAGCCAGCGGCGCCGGCTCCCGCGGCAGGCGTTCTTGGCAGGACACGCGCCGGGCGCACCCGTGGCGCAGGCGCGGGCGGTGCGAACGGCCGGATCTGCTCCAGCGTTCCCTCGAACGGCGCCACGCCATCGTCGATCTCGACGGCGTCGCCGCGTGCGCCTCGCAGGAACTGGGCGACCGCGATCCTGACCAGGGTGCGGTTGGTCAGTTCAGCCTTGAGTCCCACCTGGCGGCTGTGGTGCAGATAGCTCGAGACCACACCATCGGGCGCGGTGATTTCGACCGTTTTAGGCAAGGAAAAACCGTAACGCCCGGTGGCCCGGAGCTTGACGAGGCATTTGTCGCCTTGAGGGGTAGGAAAGCAGAAGTTCATGCAGCGATGCTAAGCCCAGCGCGGCGTATGCACGATTCAAAATTGTTCCAAACCGTAACGCGAGAAACAATGGTTTCCCCCCGGGCATGCAATTCTGAATGCGGCCGGCAGGGCGCCGGCCGCAGGGCATTACACTGACAGCGGCATCTTGGTGATCAGCTTGTCGAGCGTGATCGGATACTCGCGTACCCGCACGCCGGTGGCGTTGTAGACCGCGTTGGCGATGGCCGCGGCGACCCCGCAAATGCCCAGCTCCGCGATCCCCTTGGCTTTCATCGGCGAGGACATCGGGTCGGTCTCGTCCAGGAAGATCACTTCCTGGTGCGGAATGTCCGCGTGCGAGGGTACCTCGTAGCCAGCCAGGTCGTGGTTGACGAAGAAGCCGAGCCGCTTGTCGACCGCCAGTTCTTCCATCAAGGCGGCACCGGCGCCCATGGTCATGGCGCCGATCACCTGGCTGCGCGCGGTCTTCGGGTTCAGGATGCGTCCGGCCGCGCACACCGCCAGCATGCGGCGGATCCGCACTTCGCAGGTCGCCGCGTCCACCGCCACCTCGACGAAGTGGGCGCCGAAGGTCGCCTGCTGGAAGCGCTTGTCGATGTCGCCGTATTCGATGAAGTCCTCGGCCACCAGTTCGCGTTCGCCGACCGCTTCGCCCAGCGGCAGGCTGCGCTCGCCGGCACGCACCAGGCCATCGGCGAAGATGGCGCGCGCCGGGTCCATGCCAGCCTTGACGGCGATGGCGTCGCGCAGCTTCATGCAGGCCGCATAGACGCCGGCGGTCGAGTTGTTGCCGCCCCACTGGCCGCCCGAACCGCACGACACCGGAAAGCTCGAATCGCCCAGGCGCACCTTGACCCTGGCCATCGGGATGCCCATCATTTCGCTGGCGGTCTGCGCGATGATGGTATAGCTGCCGGTACCGATATCGGTCATGTCGGTTTCCACCGTCAGGTTGCCGCGCCGGTCCAGGCGCACGCGCGCCGCCGACTTCATGAGCACGTTATCGCGCAAGGCAGCAGCCATGCCCATGCCGACCAGCCAGCGGCCTTCGCGGCGCTGGCCAGGGGCCTTGCGCAGGTTCCAGCCAAAGCGCTCGGCGCCGGTCTGCAGGCATTGGATGAACTGGCGTTTAGAGAACGGTGGATGCGGATCGTGGCTGCTCTTTTGCTTGTCCTTCTTGCCATGCGGGTCGGCGCCCGCGGGATTTTCGGGATTGTCCGGCACCACCTGGGTGTCGTTCAGGACGCGAAACTGTACCGGGTCGATGCCGAGTTTTTCCGCCATCTCGTCCATGGCGATCTCGAGTGCTGCCATGCCGGGCGCCTCGCCCGGTGCGCGCATCGCGTTCGCTTCCGGCAGGTCCATCGTCGCCACCCGGTTGGAAGTCATGCGGTGTGCACCCGCATACAGCGTACGGGTCTGGGTCGCCGCGCTCTCGGGGCCACCGTCCTTGAGGTTGCCCGAAACCGCGTCGTGGCCGATCGCGACGATCTTGCCCTCGCGCGTGGCGCCGATCCGCAGGCGCTGGATGGTGGCCGAACGGTGGGTGGTGTTATTCGGGATCAGCGCCCGCTGCAGCATCACCTTGACGGGACGGCCCACGGCCCTGGCGCCCAGCGCGGCCATGACGGAATCGGCGCGCGTGAACAGCTTGGAGCCAAAGCCGCCGCCGATGAAAGGCGACATCACGCGCACCTTGGACTTCGGAATGCCAAGCGTCTTGGCCAGGTCGGAGGTATTCCAGTCAATCATCTGGTTCGAGGTCCACAGGGTCAGGCGGTCGCCGTCCCAGGCGGCGATGCTGGCATGCGGCTCCATCATCGAATGCGACTCGTGCGCGGTGGTGTACTCGGCATCGAGCCGCACCGGGCTCGACGCAAAGGCGCCGGTGAAGTCGCCGACCCGGGTCTCTGCTGTCGCGCCCTTGGGGGCGGCGGCCTTGTTCTTGACCGCGTGCAGGTCGAACACGCCCGGGTCGCGTTCGTAGCGCACGCGCACCAGGTGGGCGGCGGCGCGCGCCTGTTCGTAGGTGTCGGCCACCACCAGCGCAACGGCCTGATGGTAGTGCTCGACGCGCGGGCCGGCCAGCAGCATCGCGGTGTTGTATTTGCCCTTGTGGAGCTTGCCAGCATTCTCGGCGGTGACGATGGCCAGCACGCCCGGGGCGGCCTTGGCCGCGGCCAGGTCCATCGAGACGATGCGGCCGGTGGCGATGCTGGCACCAAGAATATAGCCGTGGGCCTGGTTCGGCACCACGTCATGGCGGTCCATCGCATAGGGCGCGGTGCCGGTGGTCTTGTACGGACCGTCGATGCGGTCGATAGGCTGGCCCACGACCTTGAGCTGGTCGATCGGGTTGGTGCTGGCGGGTTCGTTGAATTTCATGGCAGTCCCTGTAACTAGGCTTTTGCTTGAGCAATGATCGCGGCTAGCGTGCGTTCCACGAGCGGCAGCTTGTACGCGTTGTCATGCGTGGTACGGGCGCCTTGCAGCAGCGCGCCGGCGAAGGCCTGGGGCCCGCTGGAGAACGCCGCTTCGGCCGCTTCCACGCGCCATGGCTTGTGGGCGACGCCCCCCAGCGCAACCCGGCCGCTACCGTCCGGCTGGACGATCGCGGCCACCGACACCAGCGCGAAGGCATACGAGGCGCGGTCGCGCACCTTGCGGTACACCTGAAGGCCGCCGGCGGGAGCTGGCAGCGTCACCGCGGTGATCAGTTCGCCGGGCTGCAGGTTGTGGTCGAGGTGCGGCGTCTTGCCGGGCAGGCGGTGGAAGTCGGCGATCGGGATGATGCGGCTGCTGCCGTCCGGCTTGATGGTTTCGACCTGGGCATCGAGCACGCGCATGGCCACCGCCATGTCGCTCGGGTGGGTGGCGATGCAGGCGTCGCTGTGGCCGACGATGGCATGCAGCCGGCTGAAACCGGGCAGCGCGCTGCAGCCGCTGTCCGGCTGTCGCTTGTTGCAGGGCTGGTTGGTATCGTAGAAATACGGGCAGCGGGTGCGCTGCAGCAGGTTGCCGCCGGTGGTGGCCTGGTTGCGCAGCTGGCCCGAGGCGCCGGCCAGCAGGGCGCGCGCGAGCACGCCATAGTCGCGCTTCACCGTGGGGTCATTGGCCAGGTCGGAATTGCGTACCAGCGCGCCAATGCGCAAACCGCCGCCCGCGATGGGCTCGACGCGGTCGAGCGCGAGGTCGTTTACGTCGATCAGGTGGCTCGGGGTTTCGATCTGGAGCTTCATCAGGTCGAGTAAATTGGTGCCGCCCGCAATGAAGCGCGAACCGGGGATGCGGGCCGCCGCGGCCGCGGCCTCAGCCGGTGTGCCCGCGCGTTCGTAGGTAAAGGCTTTCATTGCTTGGCTCCCGGCGTTGCAGAAGGTGCCTGTCCAGGCATGCCGGCTACTTCGGCAATTGCTTCTTGGATATTCGAATACGCACCGCAGCGGCACAGGTTGCCGCTCATGCGCTCGCGAAATTCCATGTCGCCGGGCTCGATGGCGGCGTTCAGGTCGGCCGTGACGTGGCTCGGCATCCCGGCCTTCACCTCGGCCAGCATGCCGACGGCCGAACAGATCTGGCCGGGGGTGCAAAAGCCGCACTGGAACCCGTCGTGCTTGATAAAGGCTGCCTGCAGCGGATGCAGGCTGGTGGGCGTGCCCAGGCCCTCGATGGTCGTGATGTCGTGGCCTTCCTGCATCACCGCCAGCGTCAGGCAAGATGTGGTGCGGCGGCCGTCGATCAGCACCGTGCAGGCGCCACACTGGCCCTGGTCGCAGCCCTTCTTGGACCCGGTCAGGTGCAGGCGCTCGCGCAGGGCGTCGAGCAAGGTGATGCGCGGATCGACCATCAGCTGGTGCTCGGTACCGTTGACCCGCAACAGGATGCTCATGGTGGCGGGCGTGGTCGACGCGGTCGGCTGGGCGGCGGCGGCGGCCACCGCTTGCGGCGCGAAGCCGGAGGCGGCGGCGCCACCCACGGCAGCCGTCGAGGCCTTGAGCAATTGTCGCCTGTTGGGATCGAAGTCGGGCATTGGTATTCCTCTTTAGTTGGTGGGCAGCGAACGTGGTCGTTGCCGGTGCTGGCGTATCCACCAAGATAGCGCTTTTCGCAACTTGGCGGCGGGCGGTTCACTCCGGTGCGCGTCAAGCACAGTCATTCGATGGCTGGCGCTGGCGCCAGCAGGTCGGCGCGCGGATAGCCCCACTGCGCCACGGGGGCGGGGCAGGGCTGGCCGGCCCGTTCGGCATAGGGCAGGGTCGAGAAATTCGGCTGGCCCGGTGGGCTGAAGCGCAAGTCGGTCGCGTTGCCGCCAAGCAGAGACGGCGCCCGCGCAAAGCGCAGCCAGGCATCGAGATGGCAATTGCTGCGCTGCAGGCGGCGCAGGGCGGCCAGGCTGCCGGTTTCGTCGGACTTCCAGGCGAGCCTCGGCGAGCGCGCAGCCGGCTCTCCGCCGAAACGCGCCGGACAATGCGCCACCGGTGCGATGCCCGGCGCCAGGCTCAGCACCCCGACCCGGATGTCATAGCTGCCATCGTCCGGTCCTTCGCTGATGGTAATGAACGACCAGCACAGCGGATTGGCGGGAAAGGGGGACAGTGGAATGTCGAGCACGCGGCTGCCCGGAGCCACCTGGGCGAGCGCGGCGCTGGCCTGGCTGTGCGCCAGTTGCCCGGCGACGGTCTGGATGCCGACAAAGCCGACGCACACGGCGATTGCCGCGAACAGGCCGGCGCGCGCACCGGCGCGCAGGCTGGCGGCGGCGACCAGCAACGCGATCAGCGCCAGCGCTGCCAGCGAACCCCATTGCAACAGCCCGAGCCCGGCGAGCAGGGGCGGCATGGCACAGAAAAACCCCAGCACCAGGCGGCCGGCCAGGCGGGTGCGGGCGCACAGCGCCAGTCCCACCCCGAGCGCGGTCCAGAACACCGGCTCGACGATGAACACCACGTCGCCATAAAGCCAGCGCGCATCGAAGGGATAGAAGGGATGGAGGCCATAGGCGTTCAGGGCGTCGAACAACAGGTGCAGCAGCATCCCGAGCAGGGCGGTTCCGAGTACCGCGCGGCGCGCGAGCTGGTCCGAGCGCATCAGCCGGCGCGCCCCGGGCCACAGCAGCCAGGCCAACACCAGCAGCAGCGCTACCTGCGGCAGCGCATACAGCAGGGTATGGGTATGGCCGCGGTGGTGAATCAGGTAGCCCAGCGGCGCAGCCAGCAGCGGCGTCAGGACCAGATCGAGGTCGGGGAAGTTACTGGCCAGCAGGCCGGTGGCGAGCAGGACACGGCGCCGCAGCTTGGCATGGGCCGGCTCGACAGGCGCCGGCAGCGCACGGTCCACCAGTTCTCCCAAGGCCAGGCCGACCAGCGAATGCGTCATGTTATCCATCGAGCAAGCTTACGCTAAGGATAACTTTTGAGGCGGACGGCAAGCGTGGGAGAGCGCGTCGGCCAGGCGCCACCGGCGGCACCAGCGGCACTACATGGACGGGCCGCGTCCGGTGTGCTGGTCTTTCTCGAGCTGTTCCTGGCAGGCGATGCACAGGCGCACCGTCGGCGTGGCCAGCAGGCGCGCCTCCGGGATATCGCAGCCGCACGATTCGCAGATGCCGGCGCCGCCCGATTCGAGTTTGCCGATGGCGACCTCGATCTCGCGCAGCAGCGCCGTTTCGTGTTCGGCCAGGTGCTGCTCGATGTGGCTGATCATTTCCGATTGCGGCGCGTCGTCTGATTGCCCCTGGTGGGCCAGCGGCCCGATCGCCGGTGCTTCGTCATCGTCTGAGGCGGTGCGCGAGCGCACAGTCTCGAGCAGATCGGCGCGGGCCTCGTGCAGGCGCTTGTTGAGTTGTTCGCTTACCGATGGGGAAAGAGGCGGCATTGTTTATCCTGTAAAGACGGTGAGGGGCCGGCCCTTCCAGCTGCGAATGGGCCCGTGGTCAAGATGCGTACTGCTGTCGAATCGAGTCTAAACGATAAGGCGCGCGGCGCGCGCACGGAGCGCCACCACAGGCTCGCGCCGGGTCGGGCCGCACCTGTACATACTGCGCGCGCGTTGTTTGTCGAGCCCGTTCCATGGTAGATTCGCCGGCGCCAAAGCACGGTACCCGAACCTGCTTCACACGATCAACGACAAGGAAGTCAACCACGATGCCATCTCTTCGCCAGCGCAGCCTGCGCGCCCTCGTCGGCGCCCTGTTCCTCCCTGCCGCAGTCGCTGCAGCAAGCCTGCCTGCGGCGGCAGTCGCGGCCCCCGCTGCGCAGGCCGCCGCCGTCAAGCCGAACAAGGCCTTCGATACCTGGTCCGAGAAATTCGCCGAGGATTGGGTGCGCCTTAGCCCGCAATCGGCGACGTCGACGCAATATTTCGGCGGCCCCGAACAGGCTAGGCTCGACCGTGAGCTGACGCCCTTGACCCGCGCCCATCGCGACAAATCGGTGGCCATGGCCCGGGCTGGCCTGGCGCGCCTGGACCAATGGATGGCAGGGCCGCTCGAAGAAGGCCAGCGCGTCTCGGCCGCCGTGATGCGCTGGACGCTGCAAAACGTCGTTGCCAACGAACCCTTCGACGACCACGCCTTCATCTTCTCGCAGTTCAGCGGCGTGCAGGTCGGCCTGGTGAACTTCATGACCACCACCCACCCGCTGCGCAATCCGCGGGATGTCGACAGCTATCTGGCACGCTTGGAGCAGATCGATACCCGCATGGACGAGGCGCTGGTCCGGGCGCGCGGCGCCGCGGCCAAATCGCTGATCCCGCCGCGTTTCATCCTCGAGCGCGCGCAATACCAGGTCGATACCTTCCTCAAGCCGGCGGCCGCCGCCAACGTGCTGGTTACCTCGCTGGCGCAGCGCACCGAGAACATGGAAGGCCTCAGTGCCGAACAGCGCCAGGCGGCGCTGGCCCGCGCCAGCCACATTGTCGACGCGCGCATCCGCCCGGCCTACCAGCGGGTGCAGGCATTCCTGGCCGAACTGCACCCGCGCACCGGCGACGTGGCCGGCATCTCGCGCCTGCCCGGCGGCGCCGCGGCCTATGCCCGCGCGGTCGAGAACTTCACCAGCACCAGGCTGACGCCGAACCAGATCCACGAGATCGGCCTGCGCGAAGTGGCGCGCATCGAAGGCGAGATGGACCGCCACCTGCGCGCCCTCGGGCTAAGCCAGGGCAATATCGAAACGCGCATGAAGCAGCTCGATGCGCGCTTCCAGCCCAAGGGCGAGGGCGATCCGCGCCCGGCGATCCTGGCCGGCTATGTCGAGATGGTCAAGGACGCCGAACGCAGGAGCGCTGCGCTATTCAACCTGAAACCGCGCGCACCGGTCGAGGTGCGCCGCGAGCCGCCACTGACCGAACCGTCGGCCGCCGCGCACTATTCGACGCCGGCCCCGGACGGCACCCGTCCGGGCATCTTCTGGGTGCCGCTGCGCGGACCGACTTTCGACATGATCCGCATGCGCAGCCTGTCCTACCACGAAGCGGTACCGGGCCACCACTTCCAGCTGGCGATCCAGCAGGAGCTGACCGGCATCCCGAAATATCGCAGCCAGCGCATCTTCAGCGGGGGCAGCGCGCACTCCGAGGGCTGGGCGCTGTACACCGAGCGCCTGGCGGTCGAGCAGGGATGGTACGACGGCGACTTGCCTGGCCTGCTGGGCGCACTCGGCTCGGAACTGTTCCGCGCCCGGCGCCTGGTGGTCGATACCGGCCTGCACGCGAAAGGCTGGACCCGCCAGCAGGCAATCGACTACGGCATCGGCGCGCAGGAAGTCGAACGCTACGTCGCCTGGCCGGGGCAGGCCAACGCCTACATGATCGGCATGCTGCGGATCATCGAGCTGCGCGAAAAGGCGCGCAAGGAATTGGGCGACAAGTTCACGCTGCCGGGCTTCCACGACCTGGTGCTGGGGGCGGGCTCGGTGCCGCTCGATGTGCTGGGCGAGCTGGTCGACAGCTGGATCGCGCGCCACAAGAATTCCTGAACACCGGTGCGGTTGCAGTGCGCCGTTTTTGCTCCTACACTGCCGGCGTACAGACAGGTTTTTCATGAACGTCTTCTCCAGGAGCGCAGCATGGAAACAATGCAATTGCATCGTGGACGCCTGATCGATCACGTCCAGCTGGTGGTACGCGACTTGCCGGCGTCGCAGGCTTTCTACAAGGCGGTGTTCGAGGTGCTCGAGGTGCCGCTTGGTGGCACCGGCGAGGGCTGGTTCTGGTATGACGAACTGTTCGTCTCGAGCGTCGACAGCGAAGCGGCGGCGGGCGTGACCACCGGGCGCCATCACCTGGCCTTCCAGGCGCGCGACCGGCAAATGGTCGAGGCTTTTCATCGCGCGGCCCTGGCCGCCGGCGGCCACGACAATGGCGGCCCCGGCGAACGCGCCTACCACCCGGGCTATTACGCGGCCTTCGTGCTCGACCCGGACGGCAATAACATCGAAGCCGTCCACCACGGCCAGGCCCGCCGCAGCGCGCCTTCGGTCGTTATTACATTCTGAGCGCCCAGGCAGGCTAGTAGCGGGCGCGGCCGGCGGCGAAAGCCGCTATACTGCGCCGACCATGCGCATCCAGCTTTTCTCCGACCTGCATCTCGAACGCTACCCGGCCTTCGCGCCGCTGGTCGCGCCCGACACCGACGTCGTCGTGCTGGCCGGCGACATCGGCTCCTACCAGGCTGGCTCGCGCCTGGCCACCGACGACTTCGGCCTTGAACGGTTCTCGCCACTGCGCCCTGGCGCGCCGTCAGCGCGGGTGCTCTACATTCCAGGCAACCACGAATTCGATGGCCTCGAGTTCGAGCATGCCTATCTGCGCTTGCGGGCCACCTGCGACGCCCTCGGCATCGAATGGCTCGACCGTGAAACGATCACCATCGGGCAGGTTCGCTTTATCGGCACCACGCTGTGGAGCGATTTCGACGCACTGGCGCAACAGGAACCATTGCTGGCCAAGCAGTTGCAGCGGCGCGAGAAGGCTTTTCGCGCCGCCAATTACTATTTGTCGAAGAACACCACGCTCAAGGATGGCGTTCCGGTGCTGGCCGAAGGCCTGCGCGCGATGTCGCTCGAGTGCCAGGACTGGCTGCGCGGCGCGCTGGAGCTGCCCTTCGACGGCGCCACCGTGGTGGTCACCCATTTCGCCCCCAGCCTGCAAAGCGCCGACCCGCGCTACGGCCTGGTTCCCGGCACGGCCGGTTTTTGCAACGCGCTCGACGCGCTGTTTCCGTTGGCCGACGTCTGGATGCACGGGCACTTGCACTGTGCCAACGACTACACCGTGACGGGAACCAGGCAGGACGGCCGGCCCTGGTCGTGCCGCGTGCTCGCCAATCCGCTTGGCTACCTGAGCAAGGGCGAGCAGGATGCTTTCCGGCCCGCCCTGGTCGTCGAACTCTGAGCCGCTGCCGGGCTCACCATAGCGGCCTTAGCGTGCGGATTTTGCGCGGTAATACGCTTTCTGGCCCTGGGCGCGGACCGTTCGGCACAGCTTGGCCGCCTCGGCTGCCGCCTGCCGGACAGCGTCGACGGCATCCGGGGCATCCCTGAGCGCATCGATGGTCTGCTGCGCCGCCGGCGTGGCTGCCAGCGCCAGGCCGAAGGTTGCCGACACCGCCAGTTCAGCCGCCAGTTGATCGACTCCCCTGGCCGCGAGCTCCGCCGCCGCCGCCGCATTCGCCACCTGCGCCTTGGCCAGGGCTATCGCGGTCTCGCTGCCGGTTGCCACCAGCGTCAGGAAATCGAGCGCGGCCTGGCTGCCGGATCGGTTGACCAGGTCACCCAGGTGGATCAGGACGGCGTGCCTGGCATTGAAGGCGGCGCGGCCAGCGCGCGCGCTGCGCACGAAGTCGAGCAGCGGTTCGACGGCGGCCGGGCTTGCGATGAAGCAGAGCGTGGTCACGATCTCGGGCAGGAACTCGTCGTGCCGTTCGGGCTCGTCGACCAGCCATTGCAGCAGCAGCCTGGCGTCGTTTTCCGTATATTGCGAGGCGAGCTCGTAGGGAATGCCTTCGATCCAGTGGCGCGTGACGAAATCGCGGACATCGGCCGGCGCATCGATGCCTTCGACCTCGCAAGCGCAGGCCGGCATCACGCTGCCGACGCCGGCGAGCGTGACGGGGCCAGCCAGGAAGCGCTCGGACTCGGCGTCGTTGACCACGTTGTGGTCCGAACCGATGCTCGGGTACATGACCGCCCGCCGCTCGTCGGCGCGGTGGCCGATACCGGCATTATGGCCATATTCATGCACCCAGAGAATGCCTTCCTGGTCGGGCGTGAAACGCACCGCGGCGACGTTGACCGTCGGGCTTCCGAGCGGCGCGCAGCCGATGATCGAGCCACCGGGGCCGCCGCACCAGCGGATCGCCTGGACCAGCTTGATCCCGGTGCCCGCATTGAGCAGGTCGAGCAGCTGGGCTTCGGTCTGGATGCTGGCGGCGATCGTCGCCGGCAAGACCTTTACCGCGCCGTCGCGCACGAAGCGCACCCGGGTCGCCACGTCGGTGCCGGAGTCCGCGTTCTGGAGCGTGCTGCCCATGTCGGCCAGGATGCGGTCGGCGTCGGCCTCGCTCAGGGCGACGCTGGCGTGGCGCTGCACGGTCACCTGCACCGTCCTGGTCGGCGGGTTGGCCGGATTGACCACCAGGTAATCGACGAACAAGGGAATGTCTTCGTTCCAGTCGATCGACACCCAGATATCGACGCCGCCGGCGCGCGGCGCCACATTGTGCACGGTGTAGCGGGCTCCTCCGATGAACTTGCCTTCGTCGCGCCCGCCCGGCATGCCCTCGCCGACCGCCACGAACACCTGCGAGCGTGCACTCAGGTCTGCCCAGTTCAGTCGCAGCAGCCACTCGCCATGCCGGCTCCCCCAGTCATGCCGGTAGGTAAAACCCATCCCGTCGAGCCCGGGCGCCAGCGCGGTCGCAGCAAGCTGTGCCTCCGCAATGCCCGGCCTCGCCTGGCCCAGGCTGGACCGCGCCAGCCTTGGTTCGATACGATCATCTTCCGACATGATTATCTCCTTTGCACGTGCTAACGACCCCGCCAGGGGGATGGGGCGCCGGCATGCCTGCCGCCAGGGCGGCGAGTATTGCCGGGGCTGCTTGAGGCGATCCCAATATAGACAAGGGCAGGGCAGGAATCGAAAACATTCGCCGCAGGTTTAACCTGCCTCAGTCGGCGTGGTTTTTTCGATGTGCCGCGCGCGGCCGACCGCGACGGCGTAGCAAAAAAACACGGTCCTGTCGTGCGCAACAGCGCGGCGTGCTAGATTCGGGTCACCCCTGACTAAGGAGCCGGCATGTTCGGTTTTTCCGCGTTGGACCTGGCACGCATCCAGTTTGCGTTCACGATGTCCTTCCACATCCTGTTTCCGGCAATTACCATCGGCCTGGCCAGCTACCTGGCGGTGCTCGAGCTGTGCTGGCTGCGCACCGGGCGCCAGGTATTCGTTGACCTCTACCATTACTGGCTCAAGATCTTCGCCGTCACCTTCGGCATGGGCGTGGTGTCGGGCATCGTGATGGCCTACCAGATCGGCACCAACTGGAGCACGCTGTCAGAATATGCCGGCAGCATCCTGGGACCCCTGCTGGCCTACGAAGTGCTGACCGCATTCTTCCTCGAGGCCGGTTTTCTCGGGGTGATGCTGTTCGGCTGGACCCGGGTTGGCCCCGGCCTGCATTTCGCGGCGACCTGCGCGGTTGCGCTGGGCACCTTGATCTCGGCCACCTGGATCCTGGCTGCCAACAGCTGGATGCACACTCCGCAGGGCTATGCCATCGAAAACGGGCGCATGGTACCGCTCGACTGGAGCGCGATCGTCTTCAATCCATCCTTCCCTTACCGCCTGGTGCACATGGTGCTGGCTGCCTATCTGTGCACCGCACTGATCGTGGGCGCTGCGGGCGCCTGGCAACTGCTCAGGGGGCGCGACCATCCGGCGGTGCGCAAGATGCTGTCGATGGCGATGTGGATGATCCTGGCGGTCGCCCCGCTGCAGGCGGTGGTGGGCGACTTCCACGGACTCAACACCCTCAAGCACCAGCCGGCCAAGCTGGCGGCGATGGAAGGGCACTGGGAAAACGCGCCGGGCGCGGCGGTGCCGCTGCTGCTGTTCGGCGTGCCCGACATGGCGCAGGAACGCACCCGCTACGCCATCGGCATCCCGCATGCCGGCAGCCTGATCCTCACCCACAGCTGGGCCGGCCAGATTCCGGGCCTGAAGGAGTTTCCGCGCGAGGGGCGACCGAATGCCCTCATCGTGTTCTGGAGCTTTCGCATCATGGTCGGCCTGGGGCTGCTCATGATCGTGCTCGGCGCGTGGAGCCTGTGGCTCAGGCGCAAGGGGCGGCTCTGGAATACACGGCCCTTCCTGCGTTTCGCGCTATGGATGGGACCGGCCGGACTGGTCGCGATCCTGGCTGGCTGGATCACCACCGAGGTGGGACGCCAGCCCTGGGTGGTGTACGGGGTGCTGCGCACCGCCGACGCAGTCTCGCCGCATGGCGCCGGACCGCTGGCATTCACACTGGCCTTGTTTGTAGTGGCCTATTTCTTCGTGTTCGGCACTGGCACCGCCTATGTGCTGCGCATGATTCGCAAGGGCCCGCAGCACGTCGACCTGCAGCGCCCGACCGAGGGCGGTCCCGGCGAGCAGCGCACGCCGATGCGGCCAATGTCGGCGGCCGATGTCGGCACCGACGATGGCGACGACGGTCCGGCCGGCCCTGCCGCGCAAGGGCGCTAGCCATGGGCATCGATACCTCCGTCGTGTGGTCCATCATTATCTTCTTCGCCGTCTTCATGTACGTGCTGCTGGACGGCTTCGACCTGGGGATCGGCATGCTGTTCCCGCTGACGCCCGACAAGCGCGATCGCGACACCATGATGAATACCGTGGCGCCGGTCTGGGATGGCAACGAGACCTGGCTGGTGATGGGCGGGGCAGGGCTGATGGCGGCCTTTCCGGTGGCCTATGCCATCATCCTGTCGGGCCTGTACCTGCCGCTGGTCTTCATGCTGATCGGGCTGGTGTTTCGCGGCGTCGCCTTCGAGTTCCGCTTCAAGGCCATGGAGCACGAGCGCCATCTGTGGGACAAGGCGTTTATCAGCGGCTCGGTGCTGGCCTCGTTCTTCCAGGGCGTCGCGCTGGGCGCCTTCCTCGATGGCATCACGGTCTCGGGACGCAGCTATGCCGGCGGTCCGTTCGACTGGATCGCGCCGTTCCCGCTGCTGGCGGGCTTCGGCGTCATGATCGCCTACCTGCTGCTGGGCGCGACCTGGCTGATCATGAAGACCGAGGATCAATTGCATGCGCGCATGGTGCGACTGGCGCGCCCGCTGGCGCTGGCGCTGCTGGGCGCGATCGTCATCGTCAGCATCTGGACCCCGCTGCGCGACCCGGCAGTGGCCACGCGCTGGTTCAGCTTTCCGAACATCGCGTTGCTGGCCCCGGTGCCGGTGCTGGTACTGGTCGCCGTCGCCTTGCTGCTGCGTTCGCTCAAGGGTACGGGGGCACAATTGCCGCAGCGGCTGCCTTTCGTCGCGGCGCTGGCCCTGATCTTCCTCGGCTACAGCGGCATGGCGATCAGCATCTGGCCGCACATCGTGCCGCCGGCAATTTCGATCTGGGAGGCCGCCTCGCCGCCCGGCAGCCAGGTTTTCACGCTGGTGGGCACGCTGTTCATCCTGCCGGTCATCCTGATGTACACGTTCTGGTCGTACTGGGTATTTCGCGGCAAGGTCAAGTCCGATGCGGAGTATCACTGATGGCCGCCCCCCGGGCGCGCCCCGGCCGGCGCGAATGGCTGCGCCGGATCGGCTGGATGGTCGCGCTCTGGGCAGGCGGCGTAGCGACGCTGGCGGCGCTGGCTTACCTCATTCGCGCGATCATGCAGGCAATCGGCATGCACTAGCCAGGGTCCTGGGGCGGCCCATTGGTCAACCGTGCGCGGCCTGCAGCGCGCGAAGGTTACACTTCTCATCACCCTTTGCCCACTGGAGTTCAGCACCGTGCCCCATCCCGACGCGCCGTCCATCGACCGTCCCGCTGCTTCCGTGGCGCCTGCTACTGCGTCTGCTTCCGTGCCGGCACCTGCATCCACCACCGCGTTCACCGCGATCGCCATGCCCTTGTCGGGCGAAGACCAGGCCCGCGCCGACCTGTACGCGCTGCTGGCGCGGCTGTTGCTGGCTGCGCCCGACGGCGCGCTGCTCGCCGCACTGGCCCATGCCGATCCGATCTGCGCCGAAGGCGGCGACCCGGCGCTTGAACGCGCATGGGAGCAATTAAGCACCGCGTCGAGCGTCATGGAGCCTGACGTCGTCTCGGACGAATTCGATACCCTTTTTATCAGCATCGGCTCGCCCCCGGTCAATCCGTATGGTTCACGCTACCTGTCCGGCTTCATGAATGACACGCCGCTGGCCGAACTGCGCGGCGACCTGGCGAAATACGGTGTCCAGCGGGTGCGCGGCGTCGGCGAGTTCGAAGATCACCTCGGATCGCTGTGCGAAGTCATGCGGGTGCTGGTCGCTGGTGCCCCGGCACCATTCAGGCTGGCGCGCCAGCCGGTGGCGCACCAGCAGCAATTTTTCGAGGCCCACATCGCGCCCTGGTATGCGCGCTGCGTGGCCGATATCGCGGCCGCACAAGGCGCCAATTACTATCGGCTGGTCGCGCAGCTTGCCAAGGCTTTTCTCGACATCGAAGCGGAAGCCTTCGCGGTCGGGGCAGCCGTCCCCGATTAACCCCAAGAGGCAATAGTCATGAAACAGCAACCTCAAGCTCAGGAACTGGCGCTGCAAGAGGCCGCCGCGCCCGCGAGCCAAGCCGATCTCTCCAGCCCCGCACCCGACCGCGCGCGCCGCAGCTTCCTGCGGGCAGCGCCCCTGGGGGCGCTGGCGGTGGTGACCGGCACGGCCGGCGCGGCCGAAGTGCCGGCGGCCGCGCCGCCAGCCGCGCCCGATCCGCAGCGCAAGCGTGGCTACCACGAAACCGATCACATCCGCCGTTATTACCAGACCGCCGCTTATTGGTAAGCAGCACCACGAGCGCAACCGGAGGACCAGCATGTCCCTTGTAAAGACCACCCGCGACAGCGGATTGAAACGACGCCGCTTCCTGGTCGGAGCCGGCGTCGCCGCGGGCGCCGGCGCCCTTGCGCGGCAGTTGCCGCTCAATGTCATTGAGCCAGCAGTTGCCGCCGATGCCGTGCCCGGCGCAGCGGCCGTGACCGAGATGAAACACACCGTCTGCACCCACTGTTCGGTGGGCTGTTCGGTTGAAGCCATCGTGTCCAACGGCGTCTGGATCCGCCAGGAGGCCGCCTTCGACTCGCCGATCAACATGGGCGCCCATTGCGCCAAGGGTGCCTCGGTGCGCGAGCACGGCTTCGGCGAACACCGCCTGCGCTACCCCATGAAACTGGTGGGCGGAAAGTACCAACGTATCTCCTGGGACCAGGCCATCGACGAGATCGGCGACAAGTTGCTGCAGCTGCGCCAGCAGGCCGGTCCCGACGCGCTGATGCTGATCGGCAGTTCCAAGCACAACAACGAGCAGGCCTACCTGCTGCGCAAGTGGGCGGCGTTCTGGGGCTCGAACAACTGCGACCACCAGGCCCGCATCTGTCACTCGACCACGGTCGCCGGTGTGGCCCAGACCTTCGGCTACGGGGCGATGACGAATTCGTTCAACGACCTGCACCATACCAAGGCGGTGATGTTCATCGGTTCGAACCCGGCCGAGGCGCATCCGATCTCGATGCTGCACTTCCTGCACGCCAAGGAGCTCGGCGCCAAGATGATCGTGGTCGATCCGCGCTTTACCCGCACCGCGCGTTTCGCGCACCACTTCGTGCGGGTGCGCCCCGGTACCGACATCCCGCTGGTCTGGGGCATGCTGTGGCATATCTTCAACAACGGCTGGGAAGACAAGGAATACATCGCCGCCCGTACCTATGGCATGGAAGACGTGCGCGCCGAAGTGGCCAAATGGACACCCGATAAAGTCTCCGACGTGACAGGCGTGCCGGAATCGTCGGTGCGCCTTGCTGCCGAGATGCTGGCCAAGAACAAGCCGTCCTCGGTGGTCTGGTGCATGGGCATCACCCAGCACCATGTCGGCACCGCCAACGTGCGCGCGCTGTCAATCCTGCAACTTGTGCTGGGTAATATCGGCGTGCCTGGCGGCGGCGCCAACATCTATCGCGGACACGACAACGTGCAGGGCGCGACCGACGTCGGCCCGAACGGCGATTCGCTACCGGGCTATTACGGCATTGCCGAAGGCGCGTGGAAGCATTTCTCCGCCGCCTGGGGGGTGGACTACGACTGGATCAAATCGCGCTTCGGTTCCAAAGAGCTGATGGAAAAGCCCGGCATCACGGTGTCGCGCTGGTTCGATGCGGTCAACGAGCAGAACCAGTTCATCGACCAGCCGAGCAACCTGCGCGCCGTGTTCTATTGGGGCCACGCGCCCAACAGCCAGACCCGCCTGCCCGACATGAAGGCGGCGATGCAAAAGCTCGACATGCTGGTGGTGGTCGACCCCTATCCAAGCATGACGGCAGCGATGCACGGCCGCACCGACGGCGTTTATCTGTTGCCGGCCGCATCGCAGTTCGAAACCCATGGTTCATGTACCGCGTCGAACCGCTCGATCCAGTGGCGCGAGCGCGTCATCATGCCTTTGTTCGAATGCAAGACCGACCACGAAATCATGTATTTGTTCGCCAAGAAGCTCGGCTTTCACAACGAACTGTGCAAGAACATCAAGGTCGTCCGCAACGAACCGGTGATCGAAGACATCCTGCGCGAGATCAACCGCTCGTGCTGGACCATCGGCTACACCGGCTGCTCGCCGGAGCGCCTCAAGTTGCACATGGAGAACAAGCACACGTTTAATCCGACCACCATGCGGGCCGACGACGGACCTTGCAAAGGCGATTACTACGGCTTGCCGTGGCCGTGCTGGGGCACGCCAGAAATGAAACACCCGGGCACGCCTATCCTCTACGACATCAGCAAGTCGGTCGCCGAGGGCGGCTTGCCATTCCGCGCCAACTGGGGCGTCGAGCACAACGGTGTGTCGCTGCTGGCGGCCGACGGCTCGACCAACAAGGATAGCCAGCTCGACACCGGCTATCCTGAGTTCGACCACATCTTCCTGAAAAAGCTTGGTTGGTGGGCCGAACTGACGCCGCAGGAGCAGGCACTGGCAGAGGGCAAGAACTGGAAGACCGATTCTTCGGGCGGCATCATCCGGGTCGTCATCGCGCACGGTTGCGCGCCCTGGGGTAATGCCCGGGCCCGCTGCAATGTCTGGAACTTCCCCGACCCGGTACCGGTTCACCGCGAGCCGCTGGCTTCACCGCGCCGCGACCTGGTGGCGGCCTATCCGACCTACGACGACAAGGCCAATTTCTGGCGCCTGCCGACGTTGTACAAATCGGTGCAGGCCGTGGACTATTCGAAGGACTACCCAATGATCATGACCTCGGGTCGCCTGGTCGAGTACGAGGGTGGGGGCGAAGAAACCCGGTCCAATCCATGGCTGGCCGAGCTTCAGCAAAACATGTTTGTCGAGCTCAACCCGAACGATGCAGCCCAGATCAATGCCCGGACCAGCGACTATGTCTGGGTCGAGACGCCGACCGGGGCACGCATGAAGATGATGGCGATGGTCACCGAGCGCGTACCGATCGGCCTGGTCTGGATGCCCTTCCACTTCGGCGGCTGGTGGATGGGTGAAGATCTAGAACGCCACTATCCCGAGGGCGGCGCGCCGACCGTGCGCGGCGAGGCCTGCAACACGGGTTGGACCTACGGTTACGATGCTGTGACGATGATGCAGGAAACCAAAGTATCGCTGTGCCGGGTGGTGCGCGCCTGAGAGTAAAGACTTAACCAGCGCATGGGCACGCAGAGCGCAGCAGCGAACAACAGCACAGGAGGGTGGCATGACGGCAAGGATGAAATTTATTTGCGATACCGAGCGTTGCATTGACTGCAATGGTTGTGTAACCGCATGCAAGAACGAGAACGAGACCCCCTGGGGCGTGAGCCGGCGCCGGGTGGTGACCATCAACGACGGTATCCCGGGCGAGCGTTCGGTCTCGGTCGCCTGCATGCATTGCACCGATGCGCCCTGCATGGCGGTGTGCCCGACCAATTGCATCTACCACACTGAAGACGGCATCGTCCTGCACAGCAAAGACCAGTGCATTGGTTGCGGCTATTGCTCCTATGCCTGCCCGTTCGGTGCGCCGCAGTTTCCGGAAACCGGTTTGTTCAACCACCGCGGCAAGATGGACAAATGCACGTTCTGCGCCGGTGGCCCGGAACCGGATACCTCCGAGGCCGAGTTCAAGAAATACGGCCGCAACCGCATCGCCGAAGGCAAGCTGCCGGCTTGCGCCGAGATGTGCGGCACCAAGGCGCTGCTGGCCGGCGACGCAGACCTGATCGCCGACATCTACCGCCAGCGCGTGGAAACGCGTGGCTACGGGCCCGAACTGTGGGGCTGGAAGATCGCCTACGGGCGCCCGAAGCGCGGCGGCGAGATCAAGGCAAAGGGCGACCTGCCACGCCCGAACCAGTTGCTGGGCGATTTCCAGAACGGTGGTGGAGGGTTCCCACAATGAACAAGCTTCATGCAAACAAGTTGCGGGTGTGCCTGCTCGCACTGCCTCTGCTGCTATCGGGCTGTCTCGAAGTAGACCAGCATCCCGAATGGCTGCATGGCCAGTACGCCGGCAAGCAGGACAACCGGCCGTTCGATGTGCGCTTTCATAACGACCGGCTGGCCTGGTCGGCCGCCATCAACAACCGCACCCAGAAGCAGAACGAGTACAACCGGGCCAATCCCTGAGGAGCCGACGATGCACGCCAATCCGCTTCGAATCCATCCGCTCCGGGCCAGACCAGGCTCGCTGCCGTCAGGCCAAGCTTCGCCGACAGCGCAGCTGCTGACGACGCCCCTGCTGCTACGCATACTGCTGACCCTGCTGCTGGCAATGATGATGCTGCAGCCGGCGTTCGCCGGCGTGCCCAACAAAGAGGCGGTGCCGGCCTATGCCGAGGAGCAGACCATGCTCCAGATCGAAGCCGATTCGGTGGTGCGCCAACCCGGCCTGACCGATCCGGCATCGGGTCGCGTGCACATGGATCGCAATTTCCTGGGGGCGTACGGCGAGGACGAAGCCAATGTCATCGTCCAGCGCGGCGGCAATACCTGGCGCTACCTGCGCAACGGGCCGCTGGCGACCATCGCCGGCTTTATCTTGCTGGTCGTGCCTTTCTTGATCTTCGTGTTCTACAAGACAATCGGCCCAGCCCGGCCCGAACCCGAGTCGGGACGCCGGCTCAAGCGCTTCTCTGCGTGGGAGCGCCACGTGCACTGGGCCACGGCCTATACCTTCATCGCGCTGGCCGTCACCGGCATCATCATCATGTACGGCAAGAACATCATGCTGCCGTGGATGGGGCACAACCTGTTCTCCTGGGTCGCCATCATTTCGAAATATCTGCATAATTTCGTTGGCCCACTATTTATCCTGTGCTCGGTTCTGATGTTCATTACCTTCTTGCGCCGAAATTTCTTCAATCGCCAGGACTGGCAGTGGGTCAAGCAGGGCGGCGGATTGGTATCGCACAAACACGTGCCAGCTGGCTTCTTCAATGCCGGTGAAAAAGCCTGGTTCTGGCTCGGCGTGACCTTGCTCGGCATTCTCATGTCGATTACCGGACTGCTGCTCGACTTCGTCAACTTTGGCCAGACCCGCTATGTACTGCAGGTAGCAAATATCCTTCACGTGGCTGGAGCGGCCGTGTACATGGCTGCCGCCATGGGCCACATCTATATCGGGACCTGGGGCACGCCCGGCGCCTACCAGGCCATGCGCGAAGGCACGGTTGACGAAGAATGGGCCAAGGCGCACCATGCGCTCTGGTACGAACAGGTGAAAAGTGGCGCGGCGCCCGGCGCCCATCCAGATGGCGGTGCGACCGGGCGCGCTCCGGTACCGCCCGCACCGCGCCCGGGGCCGGTGCATTAGCCACACCAGGAGAACCCATGAAACCATCGAACATCTTGACGTGCGGCGCGCTCGCCGCGCTGGCCATGCTGGCCAGCGGCTGCGACCGTGGCGGCAACGCGAGCGTGAACGGCATCGAGCAAACCCGCTATCCGGGCCAGGTGACGGCCGGAGGGCTGAGCAGCGGCACCATCATCGCGGCCGCGCCCAGGCCGGTAACCGACGCGGTATACGCCGGCGGCACGCCCGGCCATGCAGGCGGCGCCGGCGGTACGTCGTCGGGTGCGGAAACCGCCGGCACGGTACGCGAGACCGGGGTGGGCCCAAGCAGGGGTGTGACGCCACCGACCGGCGCCCAGGAAGGCACCAAGACGCCACCGGGCGAATACCCGGTGCCGGTCCCTCCTGTGCCCGGCACGGTGCGCTCGATGCCGGCTTCCAACGCCGGGGCAGAAGGGCCGGCAGCGCCTGGCCCGCTGAAAGGCCAGCAATGAAGAATTTCAGCCTACGCACATCTGGTTCGGCCATCGCGCTGGCAGTCCTGTTCGCCTGTAGCGGGGCTGCCGTGGCAGGACTGCCGAAACCGGTCTTGACCCCGGAGCAGCAACAAGCTGCCGCCGCCAAGCAGGCCGTGGCAGACGCCAAGCTCGCCCGGGACAAAGAAGCGCTCACCGCAGCGATGGACAGGATCAGTAACCGCTGGCAGGCGCAGGCCAAGGACAAGGGCTGGCGCATCAATCCGCCGATCACGATTACCGCGCACGTACCTGTCGCGGCGGGCGCCGCTGTTGGCGCCCCCGCCGCATCCGCACCCGCACCGGCTGCCGGGTTGGCCGTCAACCTGCCTGGCACGGCGCGCTCGGGCGTGACGCCGCCGGCCGCGGGCATGCCCGCCGCCGCGCCTTCCACGGCCGCGCCCGGGACGGCGGCCGCGGCCCCGGCCACCGGGGCCGCACCGCTGAGCCGCCAGGCGCTCAATGCGGCCAACGTGCCGATCAAGAGCGAGAAACTGGGCACGGCTGCGCCAAGCCACGACGTCAAGACGCAGCAGACCGGTTCGGTGCCGAAAGGGGTCGGCCCGGCGGTGGAATACAAGGCAACCCCCAGCACGGCGAACAAAGAATGAAAATGGGCAGCATGCCAATCGCGGTCATCATGCAGCGGCGCACGCTGCAGCACCGCTGGGCGGACGAATCCTGGGCCGCGGTCGGTGTCGTACCCGACCGTGGCAACTTGCCACGCCTGCAGATGCTCAGCGAAAGTCCGGAACGCGACTATTACCTAGTGTCCGGACTCGAGCTCGAGCTCTACACCGACGAGAACGAAGGCTATTTCGAAAACGTCGTGGCGCCCGAATCGAAGGTGTTCGTGCTGTGGCGCATGGAAGACGGCAAGGCCATTCCGGCGCGCGCCTCGGTCAGCTACGTCGAGGGCACGCGCATGTTCGATTCGGGCGAGGCGGCCGATGGCGTGAGCATGCCCGCCGAGATCTACCACTGGGTGGCTGACTACCTGCGCGCGCATTACCAGCCCAAACCGCGCCGCGGACGCCAGCACGGATGAGCGGGGCTGGCCATGTCTGAAGAAGGATTTTTCCGGCGCTGGGCGCGCCTGAAGACCACCGGTCCGGTAGCCAACGAGCCAGCAACAGGCACGCCTGCGGGAGAGCTGCCGGCATCGCCAGCAGCGCCGCCTGGCGCCAGCGCGCTCCCCTCGCCGAAGGCATTGCACACGCCTGGCTCGCCCGATCCGGTCGAGCCCGCTCAGCAGCGCCGCCCGCTGCCTACCATGGCCGAGGCAGCGCGCCTCACGCCGGACGCCGATTTTTCTGCCTTCGTTGGCAGCGGCGTCGACAAATCGGTGCAGCGGATGGCGCTCAAGACGCTGTTCACCGACCCGCATTTCAATATCATCGATGGCCTCGATGTCTACATGAGCGACTATAACAAGGCATCGCCACTTACCCCGGCCATGCTGGCATCGCTCGAGCACGCGCAGGGCCTGGTGGCCCGGTTGCTGGACGACCAGCGCAAGGATGCAGAAGAACAGGCCGCACTCGCTGATGGCGAGGGGCCGCCGACCACCGAACAAGGGATTGCATGAATATCCGTTTCACCGACACGCCACTGCTGGACCCGGTCCAGGAGGCACGCGATGCGCAAGCGCGCGCAGCCGCCATCCTTGCCGCCGACGCCTTTCCCGTGTTTGAGGCTTCTTCCACCGTCAACTACCGCTCGAGCGGACGCACGCTCGTAGTGGGATCGGCCGCGAATGCACTGCCCTGGGCCGACCGCCTCAGCGCCGCCTTGCCGGTGACCGTCGTGCTGCTCGATCACCCGGAGACAATGCCGGCGCGGCTGTATCCGGTACACCCGGCACGCACCGTGGCAGTGGCTGGCTGGCTGGGCGCCTTCGAGGCGCGCTGGCAGGCGCCTGGCCAGGCGGTAGAGCAGGGCCGCTTCGATCTGGTGCTCGACCTCAGCCCGAGCCGCCTGATCCCAAGCCACCAGCGCCCGAACGGCTACTATGCGCCGGGCGCCGACGACGGCGCCCGCGAAGAAGCGCTCGAGAGCATGCTCGAGATGGTAGGCGACTTCGAGAAACCCCGCTATTTTTCGTATAAAGAACGCATCTGCGCCCATGGCCGCAACGGCCAGAAGGGCTGCAGTGCCTGCATCGACATCTGCTCGGCCGAGGCGATTGCCAGCGATGGCGACAGAATCAAGGTCAATCCCTATCTGTGCGCCGGTTGCGGCGCCTGTTCGACCGTCTGCCCGACCGGCGCCATCAGCTATGCCTTCCCGCCCGCCGCGCTGACCGGCAAGCGCATGCAGGCGGCGCTGCGCTCCTTCCGCGAGGCGGGCGGCAGCGAACCGGTGTTGTTGCTGCACGACCCGGAGCACGGCGCGGCGCTGCTGGCGGCATTGGGCGACCGGGTGCCTGGGCGCGTGATTCCGCTGGCGCTGCAGCACACCGCCTCGACCGGTATCGACGTCTGGTTTGCCGCAATCGCCTACGGCGCGTCCGGCATCTCGGTGCTCATGACCGGCTACGAAGCGCCTCAATACACGGCAGCCCTCGACCAGCAGATGGAGATCGCCCAGGCGGTCCTGGACGGTCTCGGGTACGCAGGTCCGCACCTGCAATTGCTGCGCGTCGATGCGCCAGAAGAACTGGCGCTGGCGCTGGGCCACGCCCCGCGCGGCGAGGTGCCGGACGAGCCGGCCGTATTCCATTTGGCCAACGACAAACGCAATACGCTCGACTACGCGCTCGAGCACCTGCATCGCCATGCGCCGCAGCGCCCTGAGCAGGTAGCGCTGCCGCCCGGCGCGCCCTTCGGCGCCATCGAGGTCAGCCGTAGCGCCTGCACCCTGTGCATGTCCTGTGTCGGGGCCTGCCCGGCCGGCGCGCTGCAGGACGGGCAGGGCGTGCCGCTGCTGCGCTTCATCGAAAAGAACTGCGTGCAGTGCGGCCTGTGCGCTACCACCTGTCCGGAAAACGCCATTACGCTGACGCCGCGCCTGTCCTTCATGGAAACACGCAACCAGCCAGTGGTCCTCAACGAGACCCAGCCCTTCCACTGCATCCGCTGCGACAAGCCCTTCGGCACCCTGCAGATGGTCGAGAACATGCTCGGCCGCCTCGGCGCACACCCGGCCTTTGCCGGTCATCTCGAGCGCCTGCGCATGTGCGGCGACTGCCGTGTGATCGACATGATGGAACCGGTTGGCGAGATGCGCGTGACCGCGCTGAGGCGCGACTGACAGCTTGCACATCGCGCTTGATACCCGGCCCAGCGACCAGGAGAGACCATGACCGCAACCCAGCGTTTTGTCCAGGCACGTGATTTCCTGCAGCAGCACCGCCTCGACTACGAGACCGCTTTCCGCGACTACCGGCCGCCCCAGCTCGACAATTTCAACTGGGCGCTCGACTTCTTCGACCAGCAGGCCAGGGACAACCACGCGACGGCGCTGTGGGTAGTCGAGCAAGACGGCAGCGAGCGCAAGATCTCGTTCGCCGACATGGCCTCGCGCTCGAACCAGGTCGCCGAATACCTGCGCCAGTGCGGCGTGCGGCGCGCAGACCGGGTGCTCGTGATGCTGCCGAACCGGTTCGAGCTGTGGGAAATCATGCTGGCCGGGATCAAGCTCGGCGCGGTGCTGGTGCCGACCACGATGCTGGTATCGGGGGCCGATCTGCAAGACCGTCTCGAACGCGGCCGGGTCAAGCATGTGATTGCACAGGCATCCGAGGCGTCCAAGTTCGCCACCATGCCAGGCAGCTTCACCCGTATCGCCGTCGGCGGCAAGCCCGAGGGCTGGCACGATTACGACGCGAGTCGCGACACGCTCGCGGTGTTCGAGCCCGAGGGCGAAACCCACGCCACCGATCCGCTGCTGCTGTACTTCACCTCGGGCACCACCGCCAGGCCCAAACTGGTGTTGCACAGCCACCAGAGCTATCCAGTCGGCCACCTCTCCACCATGTACTGGATCGGACTGCAGCCGGGCGACGTGCACTGGAACATCTCGTCGCCCGGCTGGGCCAAGCACGCCTGGAGCTGCTTCTTCGCGCCCTGGAACGCCGGCGCCGCCATCTTTGTTTACAACTACGAGCGCTTTTCCGCCAGGGCGGCGCTTGACACCATCGGGCGCTGCGGCGTCACCTCGCTGTGCGCGCCGCCCACGGTCTGGCGCATGATGATCCAGGAAGATCTCAGCCAGTGGAAGCTGCTGCTGCGCGAACTGGTCGGCGCCGGTGAGCCGCTCAACCCGGAAGTGATCGAGCAGGTCGAGCGGGCCTGGGGAATCCGCATCCGCGATGGCTTTGGGCAGTCCGAGACTACCGCGCAAATCGGCAATTCGCCTGGCCAGCCAATCAAACCGGGTTCGATGGGGCGTCCGCTGCCGGGCTACCGGGTGGCGCTGCTCGACCTTGACGATGCACCGGCACAGGAAGGGGAGATCGCGCTGCCGCTCGACCCACCGCCACAAGGGCTCATGCTGTGCTACGAAGGTGACGAAGAAAAAACCGCGAGTGTCATGCGTGCCGGGCATTACCATACGGGCGACACGGCCACGGTGGACGCCGACGGTTACTATTTTTATGTCGGGCGCAACGACGACGTGTTCAAGTCATCGGACTACCGCATCAGTCCGTTCGAGCTCGAGAGTGTACTGATCGAGCACCAGGACGTACTGGAAGCGGCGATCGTCCCCAGCCCCGATCCGCTGCGGCTGTCGGTGCCGAAGGCCTTCGTCACCTTGCGCCAGGGCGTCGTGCCCAGTCGCGAGCTGGCTGCCTCGCTGTTTGCGTTCACGCGCGCACGGCTGGCTTCCTACCAGCGTATCCGCCGCATCGAATTCCGGGAACTGCCCAAGACCATCTCGGGCAAGATCCGCCGCGTCGAATTGCGCCAGGAGGAAGCCGGCCGCGGCGACGGCGCTGCGGCCCAGGGCAACGAGTACCGCGAAGAAGACGCCGCGAATTAATCTTGAACGACCAGCCTGCAGAACAGGGCTTGCAGCCGAAGTGTGCTGCACCGGCGCCCATATTGCCGCCATAATGATGCCCGTTCCCACGCAATGCGCGCCAGCGCAGGTCCGTGGCCCCCGCACCGCACCCACACATATCGATGACTACACGCACACCTGCCGCCAAGTCCAACCCTAAGTACCAAGTTCGCACTTCTCCCGTGCACGGCAACGGCGTGTTCGCGCTGCAAACGATTGGAGCGGGCGAGCGCATCATCGAATACCGCGGCGAGCGCATCACCTGGGACGAAGCGACCGAGCGCGCGGCCGAGGCGGGCGGGCCGCTCAACCACACTTTCTATTTCACGCTGGCCGACGGCCGCGTGATCGACGGCGGCCGCCGCGGCAACGCGGCGCGCTGGATCAACCACGCCTGCTCGCCCAATTGCGAAGCATTCGAGGACGAGGGGCGCGTCTATATCCACGCGATGCGCGACATCGAGGCCGGCGAAGAACTGAACTACAACTACGCCTTGATCTACGACGAGCGGCACACCCCGGCGCTCAAGAAGCTGTTCGCCTGCCGCTGCGGCACGCCCGGCTGCACCGGCACCATGCTCGCGCCCAAAAAGCGCGCGGCGCGCAAGCCGCGCAAGAGCGCCGGCACCTGAGGAGCGCGCGATGAATCCGGTCGTCCGTAGCCTGCTCGAAACCGATCTGTACAAATTCACGATGTGGCAGGCGCTGCTGCACAGCCACCCCGGGGCGGACGGCGAGTATGAATTTCGCTGTCGCAACCAACCGGCCTATCCGCTGGCCGAGCTGAAAGCAGACGTCGAACGCGAGCTTGACCACCTGTGCGCGCTCATGTTGACGGAAGAAGAAGTGGCCTACCTGCGTGGGCTGCGCTTTATCAAGAGCGACTTTGCCGATTTTCTCACCCTGTTCCGCTTCCAGCGCAAATTTATCGAGGTCGATACCGATGGCCCGCACCTGCGCATCCGCGCCGCGGGCCCGATCGTGCACGTGATGGGCTTCGAGATCTTCGTGCTCTACATCGTCAACGAGCTGTACTTTCGCCGCTTCGACCGCCAGGCCGCGATCGACGAGGCGCGGCTGCGCCTGCACCAGAAGATCGACGAGCTGCGCGCCTTTGCACTCGAACCGGCACGCGCCACGCCCTTCGAATTCTTCGACTTCGGCGTGCGCCGGCGCTTTTCGGGTGAATGGCATGATGAAGTGGTGGTGACGCTGGCGCGCGAACTGCCGCAATTTTTCAAGGGCACCTCGAACGTGCACCTGGCGCGCCTGCACGGCCTGGTGCCGATCGGGACCATGGCGCACGAATACCTGCAGGCTTACCAGGCCTTCGGCGTGCGCCTGCGCGACTTCCAGAAGGCCGCTCTCGAAGACTGGGTGCAGGAATACCGCGGTGACCTGGGCACTGCACTGACCGATGTGGTCGGCATGGACGCTTTTCTGGACGATTTCGACCTGTATTTCGCCAAGCTGTTCGATGGCCTGCGCCACGATTCGGGCGATCCGGTGGCCTGGGGCGAAAAAGCGCTGGCCCACTACGCCCGCCTGCGCATCGACGCGCGCAGCAAGCGCCTGGTGTTCTCGGATGGCCTGACGGTGGGCAAGGCGCTGGACCTGTACCGGCACTTCGCTGACCGTACCATGCTGGGCTTCGGCATCGGCACCAAGCTCACCAACGACACGCCTTATCCGCCGCTCAATATCGTCATGAAGCTGGTGCGCTGCAACGGGCAGCCGGTGGCCAAGCTGGCCGACACGCCGGGCAAATCGATGTGCACCGACGATACCTTCCTCGCCTATTTGCGTCAGGTCTTCCGGCACCCCGAGACCGGCCCGCATGCGCGCGGTGGAAACAGCTGACGCGTCATTACGCAACGATTCTGGCACAACAGGCCTGGGGTAGTATTATTAACGTGGGGAAATTTCACGAATCGGCTATACTGGCCCGGATAACCAGGACCGCTCATGCAAAGCAAGATTACACAAGAGGACCCCATCCTCACGACCAGCGCCGCCGCGCGCATGCTGGGCGTTGCCACCAGTACCGTCCAGTTGTGGATGGAGAGCGGCGCTATTGCGTCTTGGAAAACCCCCGGTGGGCATCGCCGCACGCGCCAGAGTACGATCGAAGTCATGCTCGAACGAACCGGACCGTTGTCGGGCTCGCTCTCGGGCGAGACGGTCTTCCCCACGCCCACCGATCCCGAATTCCTTCCCCCGGGAAATGACACCTATCCAGTCGGCCCCGATGAGGCACGCCGGCTGGCCTCGTTGGCAGCGTCCGGCCTGGTCGACAGCCTGCCGGACGAGCGCTTCGACCGCATCGTGCGGCTGGCCGCTACCGTCACGGCTTCGCCGATCGCACTGGTGTCGCTGCTGACGGCGCGGCGCCAGTGGTTCAAGGCGCGGGTTGGCCTGGAGCCGCAGGAAACGCCGCGCGAATGGGCCTTTTGTTCGCATGCCATCTTGCAGGACGCGCCATTCATGGTCGAGGATGCCGCAACGGACGAGCGCTTCCGCGACAATCCGCTGGTGCTGGCCGATCCAAGCATCCGTTTTTATGCGGGGGTACCGCTGCGCGACCGCGCCGGCCTGCCGATGGGAACCCTGTGCGTCATCGACCGCGAACCGCGCCGCCTGCGCGCGGCGGAGCTGCAGGCCTTGTGCGACCTGGCCGACATCGCCTCGTCCGAATTGCAGGCCAAGCTGCCCTGACCCGGCCGTTGCCGCAGCGTGACGATGCGGTAGGTCCTGGCCGCTAGTTGCGGCGCCAGCTAGGCACTAGCGCGTCGCGCGGCCTTGGGGCGCCGCGCCCGGGCCGGTGCGCGCGCGGCCTTGTTCGTCTTTGCCTGGCGCTGCCTGGCCCGTTCTTTTTCCCGCGCCTGTTGCTGTTCCTCTTCGTGGCGCAGGCGCTGCTGCAGCATGGCGAGCACCGCGGCCTCCTCGGGCTGCAGCGCGTGCAGGTCGTCTTGCAGTTTCTGCTCGGTGCGTTCGCGCAGCACTTCCAGCACCGTGCCCTCAAGGTAGGCCTCGAGCACCGCCGGGTGCACGTAGCACTTGCGGCAGATCGACGGCGTGTTGCCGAGCTTTTCGGCGACCGACTCGATCGCGCGCACGATGTTCTTCTTGGCCTGGGTCTCGGAATCGAACTTTTCGAACTCCTGCAAGGCCAGGGCAGCCAGTACGGTGCCCGACCAGGTGCGGAAGTCCTTTGCCGTATAGTCCTCGCCGGTGATGGCGCGCAGGTAGTCGTTGACGTCGCTCGAATCGATACTGTGGGTCTCACCAGTGTCGTCGACGTACTGGAATAATTCCTGGCCGGGCAGGTCGCGCGCGCGCGCGATGATGCGCGCCAGCCGACGGTCCTGAACCTTCACCTTGTGGTACACGCCGCTCTTGCCGCGAAACTTGAACTCGATGGCGCCGCCGGCCACGCTCACATGGCGGTTGCGCAGCGTGGTCAGGCCGAAGGACTTGTTGGTGCGGGCATACTCCTCGTTTCCGACCCGCATCATGGTCGCTTCCAGCAGGTAGATGATGGTGGCCAGCACCTTGTCGCGCGGCAGGCCAGGCAGGCCGAGCGCGCGATCGACTTCTTTGCGGATGGCGGGCAGCGCATTGCCGAAGCTGAGCATGCGCTCGTACTTCACCTCGTCGCGCACGGTGCGCCATTTCGGGTGATAGCGGTACTGCTTGCGGCCCTTGGCGTCGCGGCCGGTCGCCTGCAGATGGCCGTTCGCGCTCGGGCAGATCCAGACATCTTGCCAGGCGGGAGGGATGACCAAGGCCTTGATGCGCGCCAGTGTGGTGTCGTCGGTGACCGGGTCGCCGCCAGCGTCAAGGTAGCGCACGCCGTCGCCGGCCTTGTTTGCGCTCGCCTCGCGCCGGATGCCGGGGCGGTCGTCGAGCACATACCGCAGCCCGGCCGCCTTGGCGGCGGCGGGCGGATTACTGAGCGGCTGGTCGGCGCCGGCCGGGTCTTGGCTATGCATGGGTGGGCTTCCTCGCAGGTTGATCGCCCGATCCTACGCCGAGCCCGGGCGCTGCACCGTTCGCGAGCTAACCTTGCCCTGTACAGCGGAGCATGGTGTCGACGCAAAATGCGTCTGTGATCACCTAGGCTACGCTGCCCGCCTGTGCCAGTAGTTCGCTCAGCTGCACGGTATTGACCGGCTTGACCATGTAGTGATCGAACCCGGCGTCGCGGGCGGCATCGCGGTCTTGCTGGCGTCCGTAGCCGGTGGCGGCCACCAGTATTGCGCCGGCGGTCTGCGGCAGCTGCCGCAGGCGCCTGGCCAGCTCGTTGCCGTCCAGGTCGGGCAGTCCGATATCGAGCAGGCAGACCTGGGGTGAGAATGCCCTGGCCAGGTCGAGCGCGTCGAGTGCGTTGTAGGCGATCTCGACGCGGTGTCCGGCGGCGGTCAGGAACAGGTTGAGCGTATGGGCGGCATCAAGGTTGTCGTCCACCACCAGCACCCGTAGCGGCGCGGCAATCGCTGACGCCTGGCGCACCGCGGCAACGATCGCCGAATCCGCCGCTTGCCCGCTCTGGTGGGCGGTGGGCGCCGTAAAGCGCGGCAGGCGCACGGCAAAGGTGCTGCCTTTGCCGGGCCCGGCGCTGGTGGCGCTGACGCTCCCGCCGTGCAGCTCGACCAGGCTCTTGGCCAATGCCAGGCCAAGGCCCAGGCCGCCTTGCGAGCGGTCCGGCGTGCGCTCGGCCTGGGTGAACAGGTCGAACACGCGTTCGACCAGTGCCGCGTCCATGCCGATGCCGTCATCCGACACGCTCAACAGGTAGTCGTTGCCGCCCTCGGCCAGTTGCAGCGCCAGCTGGATATGGCCGCCCTCGGGCGTGTATTTGGTGGCGTTATTGAGCAGGTTCGCCACTACCTGGACCAAACGCTTGTGGTCGCCCTTGACGCTGGCCGGCTCAGATGGCAGGTCGAGCACCACCTTGTGGCGGCGCGCCGTGATCAGGGGCAGGATCTGCTCGGCGGCGTCGTCCACCACGTCGCGCAGGTCCAGCACCTGGGTCGAGAGCGACACCAGCCCGCGCGTCACGCGCGAGACGTCCAGCAGGTCGTCCACCAGGCTGGTCATGTGCTCGACCTGGCGCGCGATGATGGCGCAGGTCTGGGTGATCTGGACGTTATCCGAGTGCAGCAGCTTGAGCAGGTGGGCGCCGGTACTGATCGGCGCCAGCGGGTTGCGCAGCTCGTGCGCCAGCATCGCCAGGAACTCGTCCTTGCGCTGGTCGGCAGCGCGCAGTTCGCGTTCGGCCTGGCTGCGCGCCGCTTCTTTCTTCTGCAGGGTGCCGGCCATCTCGTCGAGGGCGGCGCCGAGACGGCCGATTTCCTCGCGCCCATACGCGATCCCGGTACGCGCTTCCAGGTCGCCGGCTGCGATGCGGCGCGCAGTGTCCATCAGCTTGCGTACGCGCTGCACGATCAGGATGTCGCCGGCCAGCCAGGCCGCCAGCAGCGCCAGCAAGGTGGTCACGCCCAGGCCGACCAGCGACACCCATTGCGCATCGCGCGCCGCTGCGGTAATGGTTTCGGTCGGCACTCCGATGGTCACGGTGTATTCGGATAGCGCGGGGCCACCCACGCGCGCGAATGCGTGCAGGCGTTCGATGCCGTCTTCGCCGCGCAGTACCAGCGCCCGGTGCTCCGGGGCGCGCATGGCCGCCAACAGGGCCGGGCTGATCTTCTGGCCGAACCAGCGCTCCGGATCGGGGCGGCGCGAGATGATGGCGCCCACCGAATCGGCTGTTTCGAGGATCGAGCCGGCCGGCAGGTTGATGTCGCTGACGAAAGTATCGAGTCCCGCCAGGTCCATCGCGGCAAACACCACCGCCGCCACCTTGCCGCTGCGGTCGATCACCGGATAGGTGAGATTGATGGTGTGCTTGCGGATCACCCGTCCGAAGACGTAGTCGCCCGCGACGAAGCGGCGTTCGGCGACGGCGCGCTTGAAATGGCGGCGGTCGCCCAGGTTCACCGGATGCATCATCGGCACCGCACTGCAGGTGACGTCGCCATTGAGCTGGATCAGCCCGAAATTGACATACCCCTCGTTGCGGTCCAGGACATCGGCCAGTAGTGCGTTGCAGCGTCCGGGATCGCCCATCAGGTCGCGCACGCTGACCAGGTCCACCAGGATCTGGCGCGCGCGCTCGATCGACTGCGCCTCGTTGGCCGCGGCCAGGCCGGTCAGGCGCTGCAGGTTTTCCTGCGAGGCGCGGATTGCCGTTTCGCGTTCGCGCACGCCGCCCAGCACCGTCATGACGGCGATCGGCGTGATCGCCAGCGCGACCAGCAGCATCAGGCGGCTGCGCAGGCTATTGAACCGGAGTCGGGGCAGGTGATGGTTCATGGGCGAGCCGTGCTGTTGATAGTGGCGCTGCGATAGCGCTCGCCGAAGGCGACGATGCGCTCGACGCCCTCGCGCAAGGTGGCGAGATCGTCGGCGATATAGCCGATCCGGATGAAACCCGGCACCCCGAGTGCGTCGCCGGGCATCAGTGCCACGCCTTCATGCTCGAGCAAGCCATCCGCAAAGCCGGTGCTGTCCTGCGTGAGTGCACGGATATCGCCCCACAGGTAGGGGCCGGAATCGGGCGCCTCCATGCGGATCCACGAAACCTCGCGCAGCAGAGCGAGCACCAGGTCGCGGCGCTCCCGGTAGTCGTCCAGCATCGCGCTCTGGAAGCCCCCGGCGAAGGCGGCGGCCGCCGCGACCTGGGCCAGGTGCGAGGCCGCCGCGGTGATCGGCCCCTGTACAGTCTGCATCGCCGCCGCCAGCGGGGCCGTGGCCAGCGCGAACCCAACCCGCCAGCCCATCATGGCGTAGCTTTGCGATGCCGAGAACAGCGTCACGATGCCGAGCGCGCGCCAATCGCACAGCGCGGCCAGGCTGACATGACGGCCGGAGAACAGCAGGTGTTCGTAGCTCTCGTCGACGATGACGTGGGCGTCGTTGCGCTCGGCCCAGTCGCGCACCTGTTCCAGCTCGGCCCGGGTAAATACCTTGCCGGTGGGGTTGTGCGGGTTATTGATGATCAAGACCCGTGCCGGGCCGAGTGCGTCGAGGCTGGCGCGGGTGAGCTCGGCCGGCAGGTCGGCCAGCACCGGCTGCAACCCGAGCAGCCTGGCGGTGGCCAGATAGGCGGGCCAGTGTGGACGGAACACGATGACCGCATCGCCCGGATCGGTCATGGCATACAAGGCCTGGTACAGCGCCTGCTTGGCGCCATTGGTGACGACGACCTCGGCGGGGATCGCCTCGATCCCGTTTTCGGCGCGCAGCTTGGCACACAGGGTCCGGCGCACGGGCTCGGCACCGCCCACGTCGGTGTACGGCATCACGCGCTGGCGCCTGACTTCGGAAGCGACGGCGTCGAGCACTCCGGGCGGCGCCGGAAAGTGCGAAATCGCGATCGAAAAATCGATGACGCGGTTGCCGGCCAGGCGCAAGGCGTCGGCGCGTCCGTGCATGGCCGTGGTAGCCAGCGGGGCAGTGTGGGCGATCCGGTCAGAAATTTTCATCGAGTTTAGGCGAAAGAAGCACCCGGGCCCGCGGCCAGGCATACCAAACATTAAAGTTTCTTCATTGTACTAAAAAGCGGGGCCAGCGACGCACGTCTGACGGGTTTGCCCCGCACTTTAGTCACACCGGGGTCAAGCGGCTTAGTTGACACTTAAAGCATATGGCCGTGTAATATACTCGCAACAACATGGCGGGAGCGGCAATGAATATCGTGTGCGTGGGCGGCGGACCGGCGGGACTGTATTTCGGCCTGCTGGCCAAGAAGCGTCATCCGGAGCACGCGGTGACCGTCGTCGAGCGCAACCGGGCCAGCGATACCTTCGGCTGGGGCGTGGTGTTTTCCGACCAGACCCTCGGCCACCTGGCCGGTGCCGACGAAGAAAGCGCGCGCGCCATCTTGCAGTCGTTTAACCACTGGGACGCGATCGATGTGCATGTCGGAGGGCGCACGGTCAGTTCGAGCGGCCATGGTTTTTGCGGTATCGGGCGCAGACGCCTGTTAAATGTGCTGCAGGAACGCTGCGCACAGCTTGGCGTCAGGCTCGAATTCGACCTCGAGGTGAGCGACGACCAGCAACTGGCGCGCCAGTTCGGCGCCGACCTGGTGGTGGCCTGCGACGGTGTCAACAGCGCGATCCGCAGCCGCCATGCCGCCGTATTCGAGCCCGAGGTCGAGCGCCGCCATTGCCGCTTTGTCTGGCTCGGCACGCGCAAGAAGTTCGACGCCTTTACATTTGCCTTCGAACAGACCGAGCATGGCTGGTTCCAGGCGCACGCCTACCAGTACGACGGCGACACCTCGACCTTCATCATTGAAACGCTCGAAGAAACCTGGCAGGCCGCCGGGCTCGAAGCGATGGAGCAGGCGCAGGCGCTGGCTTTTTGCGAGCAGCTGTTCGCCCGCTATCTCGACGGCCATTCCTTGATGGCGAATGCGGCCCACCTGCGCGGATCGAACATGTGGATCCGCTTTCCGCGCATCGCCTGCCGCCGCTGGGTGCACTGGAATAGCATCGACGGGCGGCGCGTGCCCACGGTGTTGATGGGCGACGCCGCCCATACCGCGCACTTCTCGATCGGTTCCGGCACCAAGCTGGCGCTGGAAGACGCGATCGAGCTGGCACGTTGCCTGGACGATCCGGCCGCCACCGGTTCGCCCGAGGGCCTGGAGCGCGCGCTGGCGGCCTACGAGGCGGCGCGCCGGATCGAAGTACTCAAGCTCCAGAGCGCGGCGCGCAACTCGATGGAATGGTTCGAGAACGTGGCCCGCTATAGCGCGATGGAGGCCGAGCAGTTCGCCTATTCGCTGCTTACCCGCAGCCAGCGCCTGTCGCACGAGAACCTGCGCTTGCGCGACCCCGCCTATATCGGCGATTTCGAGCGCTGGTTCGCGGCGCGGGCGGCGCAGCAGGCCGGCGTGGCACCACCGGAGCAACCGGTGCCGCCGATGTTCACGCCCTACAAGGTACGTGGGGTGCTGCTCAAGAACCGCGTCGTCGTCTCGCCGATGGCCCAGTACTCGGCGCAGGACGGCGCGGTGGGCGACTTCCATCTGGCCCACCTGGGCGCGCGCGCGCTGGGCGGCGCCGGCCTGGTCATGGCGGAAATGACCTGCGTCTCGAGCGACGCCCGCATCACGCCCGGCTGCCCCGGACTGTACGCGCCGCAGCATACCGCGGCCTGGAAGCGCATCGTCGAATTCGTGCATGCCAACAGCGACGCCCGCATCGGGGTGCAATTGGGCCATGCCGGCGCCAAGGGCTCGACCCGGCCGATGTGGGAGGGCATCGACCTGCCGCTCGACAGCGGCAACTGGCCGCTGGTCTCGGCCTCGCGCCAGCAGTATCTGGCCGGCGTGTCGCAGTTCGCGCGCGAGGCCAGCCTGGACGACCTGGAACGCATCAAGCAGGACTTCGTGCGCGCGACCTGCGCCGCGGCCCAGGCCGGCTTCGACTGGCTGGAGCTGCACTGCGCCCACGGCTACCTGCTGTCGAGCTTTATCTCGCCCCTGACCAACCATCGCCAGGACGCCTATGGCGGCAGCCTGGAGCGGCGCTGTCGCTACCCGCTCGAGGTGTTTGCCGCGATCCGCCAGGCTTGGCCGCCCGAACTTCCGATCAGCGTGAGGGTGTCGGCCCACGACTGGGTCGAGGGCGGGATCACGCCGGACGATGCGGTGGCGATGGCGCGCCTGTTCAAAGAGGCGGGCGCCGACATGATCGACTGTTCATCGGGCCAGGTCAGCAAGGACGAGCAGCCGGTCTATGGACGCATGTTCCAGACCCCATTTGCCGACCGCATCCGCAACGAGGCGGGCATCCCGACCATTGCGGTAGGGTCGATCTACGAGGCCGACCATGTCAATGGCATCGTGTCGGCCGGCCGTGCCGACCTGTGCGCCGTGGCCAGGCCGCACCTTGCCAATCCGGCCTGGACCTTGAACGAAGCCGCGCGCATCGGCTATACCGGCGCCACCTGGCCACGCCAGTACCGCGCCGGCAAGCTGCAGCTCGAGCGCAACCTCGAACGCGAACGCCAGGTGCAGGCCGCCACGTCCGGGCTGTCGCCGCAGCAGCTGGCGGCGCGGCTGCTGGAAGGCTGAATTTTTTTCAGGAGTACATCGATGCATTATCTACCAGGCGAGCCGCACCAGTTGCCGGGCAGCCGCGCCAACATCGCCGACTACCAGGCCAGCCATTTCCAGTTCGCCGTGCAGGATGCGGTAGCCACCATCACACTCGATCGGCCCGAGCGCAAGAACCCGCTCACCTTTGCTTCGTATGCCGAGCTGCGCGAGCTGTTCCGCGCGCTGGCCTATGCCGACGATGTCAAGGCCGTGGTGATCACCGGCGCCGGCGAGAATTTCTGCTCGGGCGGCGACGTCCACGAGATCATCGGGCCGCTCACCCGGCTCGACATGCCGGGCTTGCTGGCCTTTACCCGCATGACGGGCGAGCTGGTCAAGGCGATGCGGGCCTGCCCGCAGCCGATCGTGGCCAGCGTGGACGGCGTCTGTGCTGGCGCCGGCGCGATCCTGGCGCTGTCTTCCGACATTCGCTACGGCACCGCGCGCAGCCGCACCGCATTCTTGTTTACCCGCGTCGGCCTGGCCGGCTGCGACATGGGCGCCTGCGCGCTGCTGCCGCGCGTGATCGGCCAGGGCAGGGCGGCCGAACTGCTCTACACCGGCCGTGCCATGCTGGGCGAGGAAGCGCTGCGCTGGGGTTTCTTCAACCGCCTGTGCGAGCCAGACGAGGTGCTGGCCGAGAGCCGCGCCTTCGCCGCGCTGCTCGCCAACGGGCCCACGTTTGCACACGGCATGACCAAGAAAATGCTGCAACAGGAATGGAACATGGGCCTGGACGAAGCCATCGAGGCCGAGGCCCAGGCCCAGGCGATCTGCATGGCCACCAACGACTTCCACCGTGCCTACCACGCCTTCGTGGCCAAGGACCAGCCTGGCTTTGAGGGAGACTGAGATGCTTGCGCCCGACTATCTCGACTATCTCGACTGGCCGTGGTTCGAGCCGCACCACCGCGCACTGGCCGTGGCCCTCGATGCCTGGGCCTCGGAGCATGTCAGGCCTGCGCATGGCGCCGATGTCGACGCCACCTGCCGCGCGCTGGTGGCAAGTCTTGGCAGCGGCGGCTGGCTGCGGCATGCGGTGGGCAGCGCGGACGCGCCCATCGATACCCGCACTATCTGCCTGATCCGCGAGACCCTGGCACGGCACGCCGGCCTGGCCGATTTCGCGTTCGCGATGCAGGGCCTGGGTAGCGGTGCGATCTCCCTGTTCGGCACAAGCGAACAGCAGCGCGCCTGGCTGCCGCGCGTGGCCAGCGGAGAGGCGATTGCTGCTTTCGCGCTGTCCGAACCACAGGCCGGCTCCGACGTGGCGGCGCTGGCCTGCGCCGCGCGCCCCGATGGCGACGGCTATGTGCTGGACGGCGAAAAAACCTGGATTTCGAATGGCGGCATCGCCGATTTCTACGTGGTGTTCGCCCGCAGTGCCGACGGCGGCGGATTGGGCGGACGCGGTTCGAAAGGCATCTCGGCCTTTATCGTCGAAGCCGGCACGCCTGGCTTGTCCATCGCCGAGCGGATCGAGGTGATCGCCCCGCACCCGCTGGCGCGCCTGCGCTTCGAGCGCTGCCGGGTACCGCTTGCCAACCGCATTGGCGAGGAAGGCCAGGGCTTCAAGGTGGCGATGGCTACGCTCGACCTGTTCCGCACCTCGGTGGCGGCCGCCAGCCTGGGCTTTGCGCGCAGGGCCTTCGACGAAGGCCTGGCGCGCGCCCGGGCCCGGACCATGTTCGGCAAGACCCTGGCCGACTTCCAGCTGACCCAGGCCAGGCTGGCAGAGATGGCGACCGGTATCGACGCGGCGGCGCTGCTGACCTACCGCGCCGCCTGGATGCGCGACAACGGCAAGCGCGTCACCAAGGAGGCCGCGATGGCCAAGTTGAGCGCTACCGAAACGGCGCAAAAGGTCATCGACGCGGCCTTGCAGATGTTCGGCGGCCAGGGCGTGGTCAGCGGCGAGACCGTCGAAATGCTGTACCGCGAGATTCGCGCGCTGCGCATCTACGAGGGCGCAAGCGAAGTGCAGCTCCTGATTATTGCGCGCGAACTGCTGGCCGGAGCGCAAGCATGATCGAAGTCTTGCAACCAGCCGGATGGGCGCGGCCAAAGGGCTATGCCAATGGTGTTGCCGCCCGTGGCAGGCAAGTGTATGTGAGCGGCATGATCGGATGGGATAGCGCGGGCCGCTTCCAGACCGACGATTTCGTCGGCCAGTCGCGCCAGGCGCTGGAAAATTGCCTGGCCGTGCTGCGCGAGGGGGGCGCAGGTCCCGAGCACATCGTGCGCATGACCTGGTATGTGCTGGACCGGCGCGAATACCTGGACGCTGGTGCAGCCCTGGGCGCAGCCTACCGCGAGGTGATGGGGCGTCACTACCCGGCCATGAGCGCAGTGCAGGTGGCCGCGCTGATGGAGGAGCGGGCCCGGGTGGAGATCGAAGTGACTGCGGTAGTTCCGGACTGAGCGCCAGAAGCGACGCGATTCTGCTACCGTGGCTGCTACAGGAATCGATGGAGCAGCCATGAACAAGCAGATCGTACGGGTAATTGAAAACTTCGAAGACGCCGAGCGCGCCCGGCATGCCTTGCTCGACGCGGGTTTCGAGCGCGCGGGCATCGAAATTACCCACACTGGCGACGAGGCCGGACCCTCGGAGGCCAATTTCACGGTAGGCGATTCGCCTTCGGTCAAGGGTGGAACCGACTACAAGGACGTGTACGCGCCGGGTCTGGAAATCGGCAAATGCGTGATCACGATTACCGGCACCGAGCAGCAGCTCGAGCATGCCGCGTCGATCCTGGATTATCACGGGGCCAAAGACAACGACCCGGCGCATCGTCACTGAACCGGGCGTGCCGGGCGGGCAGGTTTTCCTGCCAGCCGGCTCGCCTTGACCTGACTCCAGCGGTCAAGACCAGCTGAGGTCTAGCGTGCTCAACGGCAGCTGCCTGACCCGCTTGCCAGTGGCAGCAAAAATCGCATTGCACACTGCCGGTGCAAGCGGCGGCAGTGCCGGTTCGCCCAGTCCGGTCACCGGGTTCGCTGTCTTGATGAAATGCGTGTCGATTTTGGTCGGCGCATCCGGCATGCGCAGCAATTGGTAATCATGGAAATTGCTCTGCACGATGCGGCCACCCTCGATATCGAGCGCCGGGAACATCAATGTCGACAAACCGTCGATTACCGAGCCTTCGACCTGGTGCTCGGCGCCCGACAGGTTGACGATCTGGGCGCCGACGTCGACCGCCACCACAACCCGGTCCACCTTCAGCTTGCCATCTTGCGTTACCGTCACCTCGGCCACCTGCGCCACGTAGCCGCGGTGGCTGAAATGGAAGGCGATGCCCTGGCCCTGGCCGCGCGGGAAGCTGCGCTTGCCCCAGCCGGCGCGCTGCGCCACTTCTTGCAGCACATGGCGCATGCGCTTGACGTCATACGCGACGCCGCGCTCGGTCGTGGCCGGCACCAAATCCTTGTCGCCGAGCAGCTCCAGGCGAAATTCCAGTGCGTCGCGGCCGGCTGCGTGCGCCAGCTCGTCGATGAAGCTCTGGAATACCCACGAGAACACGCAGCTGCCCGGCGCGCGCCAGGGGCCCATCGGAATTTGGCACTCCAGCAAGGTCTGCTCGATCTGACAATTGGCGAGCCAGCGGCCCGGAAATTCGTCGCTCGACAGGCTGGCGCCGCTGCCCGGCTGCAAGACACTCTTGCCTTCGCGCTCGACGCGGTTGGCGAAGCTGACGAAATGATCGTGCCAGGCTGCCACCTTGCCGGCAGCATCGACCCCGCCGCGCAGGAAGTGGAATCCGCCCGGGCGGAAATGGTCGTGCTGCAAGTCGTCCTCGCGGGTCCAGGTCAGCTTGACCGGGGCCGCGACCTTGCGCGCAATCGCGGTTGCCTCGACGATGAAGTCGGAACTCAGGCGGCGGCCGAAACCGCCGCCGCTGCGCACGATATGCAGGACGATTTTTTCTTTCGGAATCCCGAAGGTACTGGTCACCAGCGCCTGGCCAGAGCCCGGGTTCTGGGTTGGCGCCCATAGTTCGAGAGAGCCATCCTGGGGCTTGAACCAGGCGGTGCAGTTCTGGGGTTCCATGCTGGCGTGCGAAATGAAGGGATAGCTGTAGGCCGCTTCGACCACCTTGACCGCGCCTGCGAGCGCGGCTGCCACGTCGCCGTCCTTGCGCACGCTGCTCGCGCCGGCCTGTTTCGACGCGGCCTGCGCCTGGGCCGCGAAGCCGGTCCAGCTCTGGCCTGCGCCTGCGCCTTCGTCCCAATTGACCTCGAGCGCGCGGCGCGCCCGCATGGCAGCCCAGGTCGAGGTGGCGACGATTGCCACGCCCGGGCGCAGGCCGTTCAGATTGGGCGTGCCTTCGACCAAAAAGGCATCCGTAACCCCCGGCATCGCCTTGACGGCGTCCAGGTTGGCGCCGATCGGCTTGCCGCCGAAGACCGGACATTTCGCATACACGGCGTACAGCATCCCCGGCAGGCGCACGTCGACGCCGAACAAGGGCTGGCCGCTGACGATGGCGGCGTTATCGACGCCGCCGATGCGCCGCCCGAGCAAGGTGAACGTGGCCGGATCTTTCAGCACCACCTGCGCGGCTTCTGGCACTGGCAGCCGGGCGGCGGTTTCCGCCAGCGCGCCATAGCCGAGCCGGCGCTTGCTGGGGCCGTGGATCACGGCGCCGGCGGCGGCGCTGCATTGCGCGGCCGGTACCTTCCAGATGAGCGCGGCGGCCTGCACCAGCATCGTGCGCGCGGTAGCGCCCAGGCGGTGAAAGTTCTCGTAGTTGGTCGGGGTCGAGCTCGAGCCGCCGGCACCTTGCGGACCGTAGAGGGCCGGGTCGAGGTCGCCCTGGATGACGCGTACCTGTTTCCAGGACACCTCGAGTTCTTCGGCGATTACCATGGGCAGCGAGGTCTTGATGCCCTGGCCGATCTCCGGCTGCTTCGAGATCAGCGTCACGCTGCCGTCGCGGCCGATGCGGATGAAGGCATTCGGAACGAAGTCCGGCGCCGGCACTGCCGCGCGCGTGGCCGCGGCCAGCACGCCGCTGGCCGACATACCCAGCATGAAGCCGCCGCCGACCGCGCCCGTGCGCAGGAAGCCGCGGCGCGAAGCCGAAGGCACAATAGCGCGGCTCATTTGCTGCCCTTTCCCGTGGCGCCGGCAGCGCCCGCGATAGCAGCCGCGCGGTGGATGCCGGCGCGGATACGGACGTAGGTGGCGCAGCGGCACAGGTTGCCCGCCATGGCCTGGTCGATCTGGGCGTCGCTTGGCTTCGGGTGCTGCTTGAGCAGGTGGCAGGCGCTCATGATCTGGCCCGACTGGCAATAGCCGCACTGCGGCACGTCGAGTTCTTGCCAGGCTTGCTGCAAGGGATGCTGTGCCTTCGCGTCCAGGCCCTCGATGGTGGTGATCTTTCCTTTGCCAATGCCCGCGACCGGTAGCAGGCAGGACCGTGCCGGCACGCCGTCGATATGGACGGTGCAGGCGCCGCACTGTCCCATGCCGCAGCCGTATTTGGTACCGACCAGGCCAAGCGCGTCGCGCAAGGCCCACAGCAGCGGCGTATCGGGCTCGACGTCGATCGCCTGGGACTTGCCGTTAATGTTCAGCATGTATTTACTCATTGCCTTGCTCGTCGGGGGCGGGGAATCCGACATGCTAATCGAAATTTCGCCTGCTCGACAGTAGCGCCCGGGGAAGATTGTTGCATGGCACATTTGTATTACGGAATCATGTCGCCGGGATGCAATCCATTATGTGATACTTGGTCATCTTCTCCACCTGCCCAGACAGCCTAACGTGCCCTTCGGTTCGCGCCTGAGTTCCGCCACCCTCAAGCTTCGCCTTGCCTGCGCTGCGGCCGTGCTGGTATTCGCGTCCACGCTGCTGGTGACGCTGTCGACCCTGTCGGTCGCCGAGCGTGGCATGAAAAGCGTCATCGGCGACCAGCAATACACGCTGCTGGCGGGCGCCGCCTCGTTCATGGATGACCGCCTGGGCGAGCAGCTCAAGCAGGTCGAGGCGCTGGCGGCGGGCATCCCGCCTGCCATGCGAACCGACTGGGTAGCACTGCAAACGTTTGTCGCTGGCCAGCTGCCCCTGTGGGGTGTCGACAATTACCTGAACATCGTCGTCTTCGACGCCAATGGCGACATGCGGCTCGCGGCGCGCCCGCTGGGCGACCAGGTTCGGCTCAACGCCCGTGGCAGCGATTATTTCGACCAGGTGATGGCCACCGGCTCGAGCATGATCTCGCGCCCGATCCAGAGCCGGCTAAGCCGCAACCATATCGTGATCTTTGCCGCGCCCCTGATCGATTCCGCCGGCAAGGTCGTGGCCGTGGTCACGGCCAGCGTCGACCTGCGCCGCTCCGGCTTTCTGCGCCAGATCCGTCTGCTCAAGCCCGGCCAGACCGGCTACCTGTTCCTGATGACCGCCGATGGGGTGGTCATCGACCACCCTGAAGCGGCGCGCCTGTTCCGGCACGTCGGCCACAAACCGGGGGTGAACCGGGGCACCGATCGCGCCCTGGGCGGCTTCGAAGGCTGGCTCGAGACGCGCAGCAAGGATGGCGTCAATGCGATCTATGCCTACAAGCGCCTGCGCGCGACTGACTGGATCCTGGCCGCACGCTACCCGACTGCCGAAGCATTCGCGCCAATGCTGGCGATGCGCCACAATGCCATCTTCAGTGCTGCTGGCCTGGCGCTTGCTGCTGGGCTGCTGGCCTGGGTGCTGGTCTTCCAGCTGCTGGCGCCGCTGCAGGCCCTGCGCGACAGCGTGGTGTCGATCCGCGACCAGGGCACAGCCATCGATGTGCTGCGCAAGGGGCGCGAGGACGAGATCGGCGAGCTGGGCCGGGCCTTCCACACCCTCATGGCCGAGCGCGAACGCGCCGAGCAAGGCCGCGCCGCCAGCGAAAAGCGCTTGCGCCTCATTGCCGATAACCTGCCGGTACTGATTTCCTATATCGACCGCGAGCATTGCTTCCGCTTCGGCAACGCGACCTATGAAAAATGGTTCGGCGTGGCACCCGCGCGCCTGGACGGCATGTCGGTCGCGCAATTGCTTGGCAAGGAAGCAGTAAGCGAGATCTATCCACACCTGAACGAAGCCTTCGGCGGGCGCGCGGTGACCCACGAAATACGCAGCGCGCTGCGCGGCGTGCCGCGTATCCTGCAAGCGACCTACATCCCCGACCTGCAGCCCGACGGTAGCGTCGCGGGCATCTATTCGCTGGTGCACGACATGACCCATGTGAAGGAAGTCGAGGAGCAGCTGCTGCAACTGGCGTGGGTCGATACCCTGACCGGGATCGCCAACCGGCGCATGTTCGGCGAGGCGCTGCACCACGCCCTCGATCGCGCCCGCCGCAGCGGCAAGCCGCTGGCGCTGGCCTATCTCGACATCGATCACTTCAAGAAGATCAACGATACCCATGGCCACGGGGTGGGCGACGAGGTGCTCAAGGAATTCGCGCGGCGCCTGGGGGCCGGGGTGCGCGTTACCGATACCGCGGCGCGGCTCTCGGGCGACGAGTTCGTCGTGATCCTCGAGGAGATCGGCAGCCGGAGCGAAGCCGAGCATACGGCGGCCAAGATCGTCGAAGGCATGCGCCTGTCCTTCGACACCAGCGCCGGGCCGGTGGCGGTGTCGACCAGCGTCGGCCTGGCGCTATCGCAGCCGCACCAGACGCAGGAGCAACTGCTGGCGGCAGCCGACAGCGCGCTGTACGCGGCCAAGGGCAAGGGCAGGGACGGCTATGCGTTCTTCGAGGGGTGATTCGACTATCAGCGCGCAACGCAAGGCCGCGTTTGCGCACGCGTGCCCAGGCAAAGGCGTTCGGCGCGCACTCGCCACCGTCCCTGGTAGTCACAGGCCGTCAGGATACGTCTCAGGCGGTTCGTCGCCATGCCAACCGCTGGTGGCATCGAGCGGCATGACCGCCGCGGTGCGGTCGATATGGATCAGCGCATCGAACTGGCATGGCAGCTGCGCCATGAAATAATGGCTTCGCCGTTCGCTGCGCGGCAGGTAGAGCACGCCGATTGCTCGCTCCAGACGTTCGTGCATCAGCACCTCTCGGGCGGCGCCGGGTTCGCGAAGTAGCAGCAAGAAGCGCTCCAGGCCGACGCTGTGCAGCAGCTGCTCGTATGAGCCCGTCATACCCGGACGCACCTGCTTGTGCAGGGCTGGTCCGTCCCATTCCGAGGCGGCTGTGACCCGGCCTTCATAGGTCGTGAAGCCGACCAGGCAGGCGTCGCCGTCCCAGGACGTGCGCGCCAGCTGGCCCAGGTTCCATTCACCCTGGCGCCCGATCTCGGTGGCGCGCGCATCGCCGATGTGCGAATTATGCGCCCACACCACGATTTTGGCGGGCCTGCCGGCGCGCGACAGATGGCGCGCCAGCGCATCGAGGGTGTCGGCCATGTGGCTATCGCGCACGTTCCACGACAAGATGCGCCCCCTGGCCATGGTGCGGTAATACTCTTCGGCATTCTTGACCAGCTGGGCGTTCTGCAGGGCATCGAAAAAGGCGTCTTCGGCCGCGGTATCTGCGGCCGGCACATAGTCGGGGCGGCGCTGCTCGAGCTGGTGCAGGGTCGCCGCGACGGCCTGGCGGCAGAATTCGGACTTGCCGGCCGCGGCGGCAAGCCCAACTTGCTGGCTGGCCGGGCCGGCATGGTCGAAGCAGGCGTAGCGGCGGCGCGCCTGGCGCGCGCCGGCCGGATCGACTCTCTCAAGGTAGCGCAGTACTTCCTGGATCGAGGTGAACAGGCTGTACAGGTCGAGCCCGTAGAACCCGGCCTTGGCGTCCGGGTTGGCCTCATTGCGCCGGCGCAGCCACTCGATAAAACCCAGCACCGAGCTATTGCGCCACATCCAGGCCGGGAAGCGCTCGAAGCCAGATAGCGCCGCTAGCGCATGCGGGTCGTGGCCTTCGCCGCGTACGTAGCGGTCGACCCGGCGGGCATCGGGCCAGTCGGCTTCGACGGCCACCGCGGTGAAGTCTTTCTCGTCGATCAAGCGTCGGGTGATGCTGGCACGTTCGTCGTAGAACTCGGCGCTGCCATGGGTGGCTTCTCCCAGCAGGACAAAGCGCGCGTCGCCGACCAGATCGAGTAGCGGGTCGTAGTCGCCGGCAGCTCCGTGCAGCCGATGCGCAGCCGCGCGCAGCGTCGTGACGTCGTGGTCGCTGACGCTGGCCATGTCAATGCAGGTAGTGTTTGCCCTGTTCGGTGTTGGCTGGAACGAATGGCGCCGTCTCGAGCTCGTCGGCGGCAGGGCCGCGCGCCATGTCGTTGACGCGGTAAGTCCGGGTGCTGGCGCCGCGCGTGAGCAAGTAGATGCCGGCCAGTCCAGCCAGCAGGGCCATGGGTGAGCGCCGCACCAGCCCGATCAGCCCGACCACGCCGCCGCCGAGCAGAGCCTGATGCGAGCCGCGGGCACCGCCCAGGCTGTCGGCCATGCCATGCAACATGTTCGACAGGCCGCCGCGTTCGTGCTGGGCCGGGTCGTCGCGCTGCGTACGCTGGCGCTCGCCAGGCTGGCGCGCCGCGTAATGGCGGTCTTTCTGGTAGGAGTTGCGGCCGGCCATATCTCTTTGCCTGTCGTGCTCGATGGTGCGCTCGATGTCGTGCTCGCTGCGTTTGCGCGCAAGCGCGCTGGCTGCGCTGTCTTTCAGGTTGACGAGCCGGTCGGCAGCCTGATGCAGCGCATGATCGACCGATTCGCCGGTGCGGGCGCCGGCAACACGCACCGCCGTCAATGCCCGCTCCCGGCGGGCGCGGCCGCGCTCCGGATCGAGCACATACATCAGCAGCGCCCCGGCAGCGGCAGCGCCGAGTAACTTGCCTACGGGCCCTACCTCGGTTGCAGTTTCGGTTGGGATTGGTTTCATGTCTGCTCCTTTCTGTTGTTATGTATCGTGCTTGCCGTCGCGGCCGGGCCTGGCCCAAGCCTTCGCCAGCAGGTCCTGCACTTCGTCGTCGTCGGTCTGTCCGAACACCCGGTAATACTGGCCCACCGCGTGAAAGCGCGGCGGGGCCAGCGGACAGACCACAGCGTCTGCCTCTTGCTCGAGCCGGCGCACCGAGTCGGGTGCGCCAACCGGCGCTGCCACCACCAGGCGCGCGACCGGGTGCTGGCGCACCATCTGCACCGCGGCCAGCATGCTGGCGCCGGTTGCAATGCCGTCGTCGACCAGAATCACACAGCGCCCGTCAAGCAGGGGCGGCGGCCGGCTGCCGCGATAGCGCAGTTCGCGCCGCGCCAGTTCGGCCAGTTCGCGCGCCATGGTGCGGTCGACCTGTGCCTGGGTCACGCCGAACAAGCCGGGAACGCCCGCCCGCAGCACGCACACGCCGCCACTGCCGACGGCGCCCATGGCATATTCTTCGTGGCCGGGCAAGCCGAGCTTGCGCACCACCATGATGTCGAGCTCGGCGTCGAGCGCGCTTGCCACCTCGAAGGCGACCGGTACACCGCCGCGTGGCAAGCCCAGCACGATCGGCTGGTCGTGGCCCGCATACTGGCGCAGCGCGTGCGCCAGTTGTTTTCCGGCATGGGCGCGGTCTTGATAGCCTTCGGTTTCCAGCATGCGCTTCAACCCGGTCGATCCAATTGGTCTTGCGCGGACACAGGCGCGTCGTGTGCGATGAGCAGAGACAACGCGCCGCGCCGCGGCAGGGCGCCACAACGCGGAACATGAAACCAAGCCAGGCGGCGTCGGACGACCGGACGCTTATTGGATGGTCAGGCGGCGAGCTTCGGCGCCCTGCTTTTTAGGCAGACTCAGCTGCAGTACGCCGTTTTCGAGCCGGGCCTGCGCCGCGGCGTCGTCGACCTCGGTGGGCAAGGAAAAGCTGCGCATGAACCGTGATGCGGTGCGCTCAGCATACACCACGGTTTCACCCTCCCGGCGCTCGTTTGCCTTGCGGCATTCGGCCTCGATGGTGATGCGCTGGCCGTCGACCGATACCTTGACGTCTTCTTTCTCGACGCCTGGCAAGTCGGCCTGGATTTCAAACGTTTTATCGGTCTCCTTGACGTCCAGCCGGGGCGCCAGGGCGCCGTCGCCGCCCCATTGCTGGCCTGCCGCCAGTGGGCCGAAGAAGTCCTGGAATACGCTCTCGACCATGCGCCCGAGCTGGTCGTCGACCGGCATCGGGCGATAGGCCGGGAGGGCAGGGCTGCCTCTCCTGATGAGATTCATGATGGCCTCCACGAGTGACTGATGATGGAATCGCCGGCCGCTGCCGGCTATTTATTTATAGGGCAGCGCACGCGCGTTTTCAAGCGCACCCGGCCGCGCAACGGCGGTACGGGCCGGGTGCTCAGCCGAGCTGGCGGTGGTGGAAGCGCAGGTGGTCTTCGATGTAGCTGGAGATGAAATAATAGCCGTGGTCATAGCCGGCATGGCGGCGCAGCTGCAGCGGCTGGCCGACGCGCGCGCAGGCTTGCTCGAAAGCTTCGGGATAGAGCTGTTCGGCCAAGAATTTGTCTGCCAGCCCCTGGTCGACCAGGATCCCGCCCGGGAAGGGGGCCGCTTCCATCGCCGACATCAGCTCGGTGGCATCGTAGCTGCGCCAGGCTGCCTGGTCCGGCCCGAGGTAGCCGTCAAAGGCTTTCTGGCCCCACGGGCAGCGCATGGGCGCGGCGATCGGCGCGAACGCCGACACCGACCGGAAGATATCCGGATTGCGCAGGGCCATCACCAGGGCGCCATGGCCGCCCATCGAGTGGCCGAAGATGCCGACCCGTTCAGGGTCCGCCGGCAGCGTGGCCAGTACCAGCTCGCGCAGCTCCAGGATATGGCTGTACATCCGGTAATGGCGCGCCCACGGCTGCTGCAGCGCATCGACATAGAATCCGGCGCCCGCGCCAAAGTCCCAGCTGTCGGTTTCGCCCGGCACACCGGCGCCACGCGGGCTGGTATCGGGGGCGACCAGGATCAGGCCCAGTTCCGCCGCCACCCGCTGCGCGCCGGCCTTGGCCATGAAGGTCTCTTCGGTGCAGGTCAGGCCGGCGAGGTAGATCAATACCGGCAGGCGCTTGCCTTCACTGTCGGGCGGTAAATACACCGAATAGCGCATCGGCAGTCCGATCGTCTCGGAGTCGACACAGTAGAAGCGCTGGACGCCGCCGAAGCAGGCATGTTCGTTGAGAAGTTCTGGCATGAGATGACCTGGAAATGGTGAGTGCCCCAAGTATGCCTTGCCGCGCCGGGGCCTGCCACTCAGACCAGTCCGAACGCGCCGAGCATGGCCCCTGCGCCCAGCATCCATAGCAGGTGCAGGCGGGTGCGCCAGATCACCAGGCAACTCAACGCGGCCAGCAGCCAGAGCGGCCAGTTGCTCTTGGCCGGCCCGGCGCTTGCCAGCAACCAGCTGGTCGCCAGCAGCATGCCGATGACCACCGGGGCCATGCCCTGCTTGAAGGCGCGTACTGCCCGCAGGTCGCGGTTGCGGTATGCCCATTGCGCGGCCTGGTAGGTGAAGATGGTGGAGGGCAGCATGATGCCGACCATGGTCAGTGCCACCCCTGCGAAGGCCGCGCCCAGGCTGCCCGTGTTCAGCCCCACGTGCCAGCCCAGCAAGGCGACGAACAGCACATTGGGTCCGGGCGCTGCCTGCGCTAGCGCGATCGAGTCACTGAACTGCGCCCCGCTCAGCCAGCCCTTGTCTTCGACCAGATAGCGTTGCATGTCGGCGCTGGTCGAGATCGCACCGCCGATCGACATCAGCGATAGCATCAGGTAATGGACGAACAGGCTCAGCCAGTCGTTCCATCCGAGTACCAGCTGCGGCGCGATCATGGCCGCAGCCCGCGCCAGGCCAGCGCGCAGCCAAGGCCGCCAAGCACGGGCAGCACCCACACCAGCGGCACCCGCACCCAGGCCAGCAGCACGAAGCCGACACTGGCTAGGCCGGCGGCCAAGGGCAGCTTCATGGGATTCGTCGCCAGCGCACTGGAGAGCTTGAGGCCTGCCGCGGCGATCAGCCCGGCAGACACCGCCGCCATGCCGCGCAGGGCGCCGGCAACGGCGGGATGGTCGGCAAAGCGCGCATGCGCCGCCGCCAGCAGCAGTACCACGACCAGCGGCACCGCAATCATGCCGGCGACTGCCGTCATGGCGCCGGCCAGCCCGAACCAGCGGGCCCCGATCATCATCGCCAGGTTGATAACGTTTGGTCCGGGCATGATCTGGGCCACTGCCCAGTCTTCAACGAATTCTTCTTGTGTCAGCCAGCGCTTGCGCTCGACGATCTCGCGCTGCACGACCGGCAGCACGCCGCCAAAACCCTGCAGCGCAAGCACCGTGAACGAAACGAACAGGTCGGTCAGCGAGCGTGGCCGCGGACCGGCCAAAGCTTGCGCGCCTGCGCAATCGGGGGAGGCAGCCGGCGGCGCAGGAGGGGGCGTGGTGCTCATTGCGGCATTATCGCCGGCTGGCGCCGCGACTGTCTACGCAACACCGCGCACGAGACCGCCACCCGAGTGGCTAGCCGCCTCCGATGCCGCGCATGACCTTGCCGCTTCCGCCGCAGTTGGCACAGGTTTTGCCATCGGACAGCTTGCCGCTGCCGGCACAGGCTTCGCAGACGTCTTCGCCGGTGCCGGGGGTGCCCGGTTCGGCTTCGTCGCCGGGGTTCAGGCCGGGTTCTGAATGCGTGCTCATGGGAGGCTCCTGGTTGTGGGTGGATGACGCTGCCATTGTAGGCGGCAGGCCAGGGGGGCGGCGCCGGCCTGCAGCAGTATCGCAGGCCAAGCACAAAAACAATGACCCCCGTTTGATTCAGATCTGGTATTGACATTGTCTTGGCATCGACCATACTTCGTGCAGCACTTACCTTGAGCAGAAAGGCCAGGCGCCCGATGAATTCAATCAGTCATGCATCGCTTCCTCCCGATGGCGCCGTCGCGTCCCACCCTGACGAGGCGCGACCTGGCGAGGCCCGACCTGGCGAGGCGCGACCTGGCGAGGCGCGACCTGGCGAGGCCCGACACGATCTGCACCAGCGCGACGTGGTCGACGATGCCCTGGCTCTGATGCAAGCTGTCGGCACCCTGTCGGCGCTGGAATACCTGAAGTCGCACGCCGTCGAGGGCCGCATCATCGCGCGCGTACTGCTGGAGCCGCGCAAGCGGCGCAGCCAGCCGGGCCTGGTCGCGGCCTGAAGGCGCCGGCGTCTTCTGCATTGCACTGGGTTGGCGGTGTGCTTGCCCCATCTTATGCACATCAGGGGGCGTTAAATCCGTGACGCATTTGCGCCTGTCTCTTTCAATGCAAATGTGCGTAAGCCCTTGATTTAAGAGGCTATGGAAGATGCCTTCCCAATAGGCAAATTGTTGAAACCCGCACCAATGGCCGGTCCTGGCTTGTCAAGCCCCCGCTTTTCCACATAGTTATTCACAGACTTTGTGGATATCCGCGACGCGTCAAAAAAATCCCTTACCTGGCGCTGTGATCGGACAGCGCCTGAAAACTTGCGTGTATTCGAGGCGGTGTGATCAATCCAGTAATTGAACGACGATAGGAGCAGGTTGGCGTACGAACGGGGCGTCGAAGTCGACTTATCCCCCGACAACTAGTTTTGTAGGAATTTCCCTAGTCCACGATTCGAGATGAAACAACTTAAGTCCTAAGTCGTTGATTTAATGGGGTTTTAATTTTGCCTGTAGAACGGGCATTTTATTGAAACCCGCATCTTTACTGGCCGTGCGGCTTGTCAAGTAGGGCTTGTCCACATAGTTATCCACATTTGTTGTGGATAGTGGAAAATGTTCAAGTAAATCAGCTATTTAGCGCAAGCCAGTTGGGTGCTGCCGGGTTTCGGACGGGTTTCAGGCGGCATGTCCACTCCTGCCCGTCAGGCGCTCGAGTTCGGCCAGGAAGCGTTCGGCTGCCAGTGCGGGAGGCCAGGGCTCCCATGGCGCACAGCCGTAGTATGCGGCCAGCGGGTCCTGTTCCAGGATCGCAGCGCGGATCTTGAGGGTGCGCCGCACTTCTTCGCGGGTCCAGCCAGTCACGTGCACCGCTTCGGTTGCCGCCGCCAGACGGTCGGCCCGCTTGTGCAGCCGGTGTTCCTTTTCGGTCCAGGCCGGCAAACCGTAGCGCACGAACACCACTTGTTCCAGCCGCCGGGTCAGGGCGCGAAAGCCCTCTCCCAGAAAGGGCTTGATGACCGATACTGCGTCGAACCCAAGCAGACCCTCCTCGGCGTCGTGCAGCAGTTCACGCAACTCCTGCAGCGCTGAAGGCTGCGGCGCGAACGTGCGCCGCAGCAGCATGACGGCAATCGAATGCTGGGCCACCGACAGGGGCAGCGGCCAGGCTGAATGCCCGCCCCAGCGGTAGGTGCGCGCCAGGCCGAGCGCCAGGTCGGCGTCGTCCCAGTCGAAAGGTGTCGGGTTCAGCAGGTCCAGCCGTTTTCCAGACGGCATGCGCACCCAGGCGCGCACATTTTCTACCATTGTTTGATCCGGTATCGTGGTCGAACCACGATTCTACACATCTGCCTGCCGCCCTTGCGCAGCCTCAACCGCCGGACGCGCCCGGCACCGGGTGGTAGCACGACAGGTGGGGCGCCGTGCCCAGCCTGCGCGAAGCCATCTCATAGCCGGCGTCGATGTGCAGCTTGATCGATGTACGCGAGAAATCATAGTCTTTCGAGGCCGATTCGCCGTCCAGCACCTCGCGCGTGAGGCGGGTGATGTCGAGCGTGGTGTCTTCGCCCATCAGTTGCACATAGGCCGGCCAGGCGCGGATGCGGGCGGCGGCCTGCGCCGGCACCTGGGCCAGTACCCCGGACACCAGCTTGCGCAGGTCGCTCAGCATCGCCTGTTCGGTGCTGTCACGCCGGATCCGTTCGGCGTAGACGATCTCGTCGCGCCGGCCCATGACTTCCATCAGATTGGCCGGCAGCGGCTTGTTGTTTGGGAACAGGTCGACCACGAAGATGCGCTTGCCGGCGGCGCCGCTGCGCGCCAGCAGCAGTTCCAGCGGCGAATTGCTGACGATGCCGCCGTCCCAGTAATGCCGATCGCCGATGGTGGTCCAGGGAAAAGCGGGCGGCAGGCTGCCGCTGGCCAGGATATGTTCGGGTGTGAGGATGTCGACATAGCTGTCGAATACCTCGAGCGCTGCGGTCTCGACATTCACGGCGCTCACCAGCAAGCGCACCGGGCTGGCGCCGAGCGCGCTGAAATCGACGTATTTCTCGAGCAGCGCCTTGACCGGCGTCGGGTCGTACAGGCTGGTCCAGCATGGCGGTGCTTGCAGTTCCAGGCGGCCAGGCGCCCAGCGCGGCGTGAAAAATCCGGGCACGCCCGATACCAGGGCCTGCCACGCGGCCAGCTGGCGCCGAACGCGCTCGTCCGGCAGGTCGGGCGTGAGCAGCGACAGCTCGTCCCAGAAACCGGCCAGCGCATCGAAGGCATGGCGCGGATGCGAGGCGATGATGGCACCATTGAAGGCCCCGATCGACACCCCCGCCACCACGTCGGCATGCACGCCTTGTTCTTCCAGCGCCCGCACCACTCCGCATTCGAAGGCGCCGAGCGCGCCGCCACCCTGCAGGATCAGGGCGGTCTGGTTCGGAACCTCGCTGAGCAAAAATCCCGGTTGCGCCAGTCGTTGCTTGACGTGGCCGAGGTGGGTGCGGTAGCGGATCAGGGATTCTACCGCCCGGGTTTCCCTGGCCGGACGGCCGGCCGTAAACAGCGCGCGTGCCCTATCGTTCTTCAGGTAGAGGATGGCGGCCGAATGCGCTGCCAGGTCGCCCAGGCGCAGGTGCTCGGGGGTGTCGTCGCCGACCCCGATGAACTGGAAGCTGTAGTCGAACACCGCGGCCGCAAAGTAAGAGACCTCGTCGTAGGGAACGCGCATGCCCAGCATGTTGCGGGCCGCGAGCCGCCCCTGCTTGACCGCATTGTCCCAGTGCTCGACGCGGCGCTGCATATTGAACACCGGGTCGTAGTAGCAGGCCACGTCGCCAGCCGCATACACATGCTCGTCGCTGGTGCGCAGGTAGCGGTCGACCACGATGCCGTCGCCCAGCGCGATGCCGCTGGCTTGCAGGAAGGCAGTGTCCGGCTCCACCCCGATCCCGACGACAACCAGGTCGCAGGCGAAGCTGCGGCCGTCGGTGCTGACGACTTCTTGTGCACGCTTGGAGCCGGCTTCGGCTTCGCGCACCGCCGCTACCTGGGTGTGCAGCAGCAGTTCGACGCCGCGCTCGGCCAGCATGCGTTCGAACAGGGCGCAGACGGCGGCGTCTTTTACCTGGCTGAACAGCACCTGCCCCTGGGTCAGCAGGGTTACCTTGACACCGCGCGCGACCAGCGCCGCCGCCACTTCAAGCCCGATGAAGCCGCCTCCGACGATCACGGCGCGCCGGGCGCTGGCGGCGGCGCGCCGGATGGCGGCAGCGTCGTCTTGCGTGCGCAGATAGTGAATGCCCGCCAGATCGGCGCCCGGCACCGCGAGCCGGAGCGGACGCGCGCCAGTGGCGAGCAAGAGTTGGCCATAGCGCAGCGGCCCGGCGCGGTCAGTGGCGAGCACCTGGTCCCGCAGGTCGAGCCCCAGCGCGCGCGTGCCGCGCAGCACCGTAACATCGTGTTCTGCGTAGAAATCCTGGCTCAGCACGGGCCGCGGCGCTTCGTCCGTGCACAGCAGCCGGCTGGTCAGCGGCGGGCGGTGATAGGGCAGGGCGTCTTCGGCGGCCACGATCACGATCGACCCGCGCGCGCCTTCCAGGCGCAGGGTCTCGGCCGCGGTGGCGCTGGCCGGCCCGCCGCCTACCAATACGAAATCTGCATGGGTCATGCCGGTTTGAGTGGCGCTGGCGCGAGATGTTGGCGGACTGCTGTGGCAAATTTGCACACAGGCTGGCGCAATCTCCGCATAATTGATGTATGCAAAGATATCTCCACGATCCGCTCCCTACACTGGATCGGTTAAAGCGGGCCCGGCCCGCGTACAGGAGGCGACGTGGCTAAGGTCGACAGCGGTAATGGTGGCAGCCGGCAACTGGAATGTGATGTGCTGGTGGTCGGCGGCGGCATCAATGGCGCCGGTATCGCGCGCGACGCGGCCGGACGGGGCCTGCGGGTCATCCTGTGCGACAAGGACGACCTGGGCGCGCATACCTCGTCGTCATCCAGCAAACTGATCCACGGCGGCCTGCGCTACCTGGAGCACCGCGAGTTCGGCCTGGTGCGCAAGGCGCTGGCCGAACGCGAGCTGCTGCTGCGCAGCGCGCCGCACATCATGCGCCCGCTGCGCTTCGTGATGCCGCACGCTGCAGGCCAGCGTCCGGCCTGGCTGATCCGCGCCGGACTGTTCCTGTACGACCACCTGGCACCGCGCGAATTCTTGCCCCGATCGAGCGTGGTCGACCTGGCCAGCCATTGCGCCGGCGCCCCGCTCACGCCCGCATTTACGCGCGGCTTCGCGTATTCGGACGGTTGGGTGGACGACGCCCGGCTGGTGGTACTCAATGCCATGGACGCCCACGAACGCGGGGCCACGGTGCTCACCTACACCCGCGCCGGCGCCTTCGAGCGCCACGCCCATCACTGGACGGCGACGCTGGTGCGCGGCGCTACAAGCGAGCAGGTCCGGGCGCGCTGCCTGGTCAATGCGGCCGGGCCCTGGGCCGGGCGTCTCGCCCAGGTCGCAACCGGCGCCGCGCCGGCACGGCGGCTGCGGCTGGTCAAGGGCAGTCATATCGTGGTGCCGCGCCTGTTCGATCACGACCATGCCTACATCTTCCAGCACCCGGACGGCCGCATCGTCTTTGCGCTGCCCTACGAAGGCGCGTTCACGCTCATTGGCACCACCGATGTCGAGTTCCACGGCGACCCCGACTCGGTCACCATCGGCGGCCCGGAAACCGTGTATTTGTGCGAACTGGCCAACCGTTATTTCCGGCGCCAGGTGCACCCGTCCGACGTGGTATGGAGTTATTCCGGCGTGCGTCCGCTGCTCGAAGACGACGCCGCCAGCGCCGCCGCGGCCACGCGCGACTACCTGCTCGCGCACGATACCGCGGGCGCGCCGCTGCTGTCTGTCCTGGGCGGCAAGATTACCACCTACCGCAAGCTGGCCGAGCAAGCGGTGGACTGGATCGCACCGGCACTGGCCGTGCAGCGGCCGGCGTGGACCGCGAGCGCGCTCCTGCCCGGGGGGGATCTGTTTGGCACTACCCCAAGCAGCCGCGGCGTGCTCGAGTTCGACCACTGGGTCGCTGCCTTCCAGCGCCGCCACGACTGGCTGCCGCCGGCACTGGCGCTGCGCTGGGCGCGCGCCTACGGTACCCGGGTCGATACCCTGCTGGGGCACGCCAGCTGCATCGGCGCGCTCGGCGACGAAGTCGCGCCCGGACTGTACGCGGCCGAGTTGCGCTACCTGCTGCAGCACGAGTGGGCCACCTGTTCCGCCGACATCCTGTGGCGGCGCAGCAAGCTCGGCCTGCACCTGCCGCCCGGCTGTGCGGACGGCATCGACGCCTGGATCGCTGCTCAGCACCGGCCCGCCGGGTCCGTTGCAGTCGCCGAGCCGGCCTGACCTGCCTGGCAAACCGGAGCGATTCCAGGCTATGATGGCCGTTTGATCATTCCACCGGAGAGCCAGTCCATGCGCCTGTATACCAGCCAGCGTGCGCCCAACCCGAGGCGCGTCACCATGTTCATTGCCGCCAAGGACATCGAGGGTATCGAGATCGTTGACGTCGACCTGGGCGCCGGTGGACACCGCGCCAGTGATTTCGTGGCACTCAATCCGTTGGCGCGGGTGCCGGTGCTGGTACTCGACGATGGCCGTGCGCTGAGCGAGACCCGCGCCATCTGCACCTATCTCGAAGGCCTGTATCCGGAACCGAACCTGATGGGCGCGGACGCCACCGAGCGCGCATTCATCGAGATGGCCGACCGCCGCATGGAGCTGCACCTGCTGCTGGAGATCGCGCAATGCGTGCGCCACACGCATCCGGGCCTGGCCATGCTGGAACAGCCGCAGTTTCCGGATTTCGGTGCAGCGCAGGGCGAAAAGATGCGCGCGACGGCGCGCTGGCTCGACGGCGAGCTAGCCAAGCACCCGTATGTGGCGGGCGAGCGCTTCACGATCGCTGACATCACTGCGTTTTGCGCACTCGAGTTCGCACGCGGCCTGATGCGTTTCCGGCCGGCGGACGAGGGAATGGCGCATCTGCAGGCGTGGCGTGACCGGATTGCGCAGCAGGACGCCGGTCAAGCGTGAGCACAGGGCGGGCGCACCGCGCCCGCACGTTCCGGCCGCCCCTGATGTCATGAAGTTGTTGTTTTAATGCCACGCATCTAACGGTATAAATGCTGTAACGTTAATTTTCGTGAGTATTTACCATGCCGGACTCAACTAGCATAGCTGGCATGATGTCCCGAGATTGACCCATGATAGATACCGCGCTGCTGACCAAGCTACTGGAAGCTCCGACCGACGTGGCCTGGAGCGAGGGCCTGTTCGCGCTGGCGCGCTCCCAAGGCTTTGAGCGCGTGCTGTTCGGTGTCGTCCCCTCGCGTCATGTGCGTTTCGAGAATGCTTTTCTTCGCAGTAACTATTCTGTTGAGTGGCGCGATCGCTACGACAGCAGTGGCTTCGCCTATGTCGATCCGACCGTGGGGCATTGCCTGTCGAGTACATTGCCATTGATCTGGGCGCCTGCCACCTTCGGCGGCGACGCGCCAGGGGCGCTCTATGAAGAAGCCAGTGCGCACGGTATCCGCAGCGGCGTGACGCTGCCGGTGCACGGCCCCCAGGGCGAGGTCGGCATCATCAGTTTCGCCTCCGACATGCGTCCCGACGCGCCCTTCGTGCGCTCGACGGCCGTGGCCTTGCCCGGACTATCGCTGATCCGCGACTATGCATTCGCCTCGTCCGCGCGCTTTCGTCAGGCCAAGCCCGAAAGCGAGGTGCCACGCCTGACCCGGCGCGAGCTGGAAGTGCTGCAATGGGTCATGGCCGGCAAGTCGTCATGGGAAGTGGCGCGCATCACCGGCTGCTCCGAAGCGACCGTCAATTTTCACCTGGCCAATGTGCGCCAGAAATTCGGCGTCAACACGCGCCAGCAGGCGGTGGTCAAGGCCATTTCCATCGGCCTGATCACGCCTGAAGATCACCATCGCTGAGCCGGCCGTTGACATACAGACGCAGCAGGATGGCGACCGGGGCGGGCAAGGCCAGGCCGGTCTCGAAACGGCTGCCGCTGGATTGAGTCACGCCAAAACGGCTCCAGAAACGCTCCTGGCTCTCGCGCTTGGCGATGCGCAGGCGCCGCAATTCGTGCGGGGCCGATTGCCGTGTTCCATTGCTTTGCGCCGCGTGCTGCGCTTCCAGTTCCGCGGCCAGTGCGTCGCACATCAGCTCGTTTGCCATGGTGTCTTCTCCCTTGGTCAGTCTATGCAAAATGCAAGTATTTCACTCGCGACCGAATCAGCCACCTAGCAGGGTTGCTAGTTCCGGTTCTGCCCGCTTTGCACGAACCTTGTATGCGCAATGCATAGGATTTAACCAACCACAAACAGGGGCTCATCATGACAATGCAGATCAAGATCGCTACACGCCGCGAATTCAAATCGAAGGATTTGTGGGAGATGCACACACTGCGCGCCAAGGTATTCAGCGGCCGGCTCGGTTGGGAAGTGCCAGTGTTGTCCGGAATGGAAATCGATGGCTACGACGCACTGGAACCGGGCTATATGCTCATGCGTGAGCCCGGTGGCGTGCTGCGCGGCTGCTGGCGGCTGCTGCCGACCGAGGGCCCGTACATGCTCAAGGATTCGTTCCCGCAGTTGCTGGAGGGCCGCGCCGCACCGAGCGACCCGCATATCTGGGAGCTGTCGCGCTTCGCGATCGAGACCGAGGGCGCGAGCCGCTACGGATTTTCCGAGATGACCATGGAGTCGTTCGAGGCCATCATCGGCTATGGCATCGAGTACGGCCTGACCCATTACGTGACCGTGACCACCACGGCGATGGAGCGCCTGACGCGCCGCGCCGGCGTGATCTTGCGCCGCATCGGTGCGCCCCAGGTCATCGGCATCGAGACCGCGGTGGCGCTCGAGATCGATGTCCAGGCGACCTGGAACGCATTGTTCATGCGCCGGCTGGCATCCTAGCGATCGTGCCGCAATTGCCGTGCTAGATAAGTCCAGGTCAGTGCCCACATACGCGCGGTTTGCGCATTGCCGGTCGCACCTGCATGGCCACCCTCGAGGTTTTCCCAGTACAGCACGTCGTGCCCCAGTTCGAGCATGCGCGCCGCCATCTTGCGTGCGTGTCCTGGATGAACCCGGTCGTCGCGGGTCGAGCTGGTGAACAAGGTGCGCGGATAGGCCGGACCGTCGGGCAGGCGCGGATGCAGGTTGTGATAGGGCGAATAGCGGCCGATCGATTCCCATTGGGCCGGATCGTCCGGGTCGCCGTACTCGCCGATCCACGAGGCGCCGGCCAGTAGTTCGTGGTAGCGCCGCATGTCCAGCAGCGGCACCTGGCATACCGCGGCGCCGAACAGCTCGGGCCGCTGGGTGAGGGCGGCGCCCACCAGCAGGCCGCCATTGCTGCCGCCCATGATGCCAAGGCGCGGCGCGCTCGTGATGCGGCGTGCGACCAGGTCCTCGGCCACCGCCAGAAAATCGTCGAAGGCGCGCTGGCGGTTCGCCTTGAGCGCCGCCTGGTGCCAGCGCGGGCCGAATTCGCCGCCACCGCGGATGTTGGCCAGTACGTAGACGCCGCCGCGCCGGCCGTCGGCCTCGAGCCAGGCGGCGCCGCTGATGGCGCCGTACGAAGGCTTGAGCGACACCTCGAAACCGCCGTAGCCGTACAAGACGGTGGGATTGTCGCCGTCGAACGGCGCGTCGGCGCGCATGACGACGAAATACGGCACGCGCGTGCCGTCCGCCGAACGCGCCTCGAACTGTCCCGTCACCAGGCCGGCGGCGTCGAAGAAGGCCGGCATCGACTTGAGCGGCGCGCCCAGCCCGGCGTGCTCGTCGCCGCCGGCCTGCATCAGGTAGAGCGTGGTCGGTTCGGTAAAGCCGGTCACGGCCAAAAAGTAAAGGTTGGACGCGGTCTCGTCATAGGCCCAGACGTCGAGCGCGCCCACGCTCGGCAAGCCGAGCTCGCGCCGGCGCCAGCGCCCCGCCTCACTGCCGGCGCCCGTATCGTCCAGGCGCAGCTCGACGATGCGGTTCTTGACGTTATCGAGCAGCACCAGAAGCAGGGCGTCGCGGGTGGCCGTCACCGCTTCGAGCGAGGTCGAGGGCGTCGGCACGAACAAGGCTTCAATATTCGCCTTGCCGTCCAAAAAGGCATCGAAGTCGGCCGCCAGCAGCGCGCCCTGCGGATAGTGGCATCCGCCCACTTCCCAGTCGGAGCGCAGTTCGATGATTACCTGCCCGCGCACGGCAAAGGCCTTGGCGTCGTCGGGCTTGGGCAGCTTGTGCAGGCGAGCGTCGCGCCGGACAAACAGCTCGCTGCTATAGAAGCCGGCCTGGCGCTGCACGAAGTCGCGCTCGAAGCCGGGCGTGGGGTCGCGCCAGGCCGAGGCACTCAGGTCGTCGTGGCGCGCCTCGAAGACCGTGAGCGCCCCAGCCAGTGCTTGGCCGCGCTGCCACTGCTTGACGATGCGCGGATAGCCGGACGCGGTCAACGAACCCGGGCCGAAGTCGGTGCCGACGAACAGCGTGTCGCGGTCGATCCAGGCGACTTCGCTTTTCGCTTCCGGCAAAATAAACCCATTGGCCACGAAGCGCTTCGCGATGGGGTCGAATTCGCGCACCACGCGCGCGTCGCCACCGCCGCGCGACAGCGCGACCAGGCAGTGCTCGCCCCCGGGCTCGAGCCAGGTAGAGCCGCCCCAGACCCAGTTCTCGCCTTCGTCCCGGGCCAGCGCGTCCAGGTCGAGCACGGTCTCCCAGGCTGGCGCCGCGCTGCGGTATTGTTCCAGCGTGGTGCGGCGCCAGATTCCGCGCAGGTGGCCGGCATCGCGCCAGAAGTTGTAGAGCAGCTGGCCGTGGCAGCGCGCGTACGGGATCTTTGCGGCGGAGTCGAGTATGCCCTCCAGGCGCGCCGCCAGTGGCGCGAAACCGGGCTGCGCTTCGAGCTCGGCTTCGGTCGCGGCGTTGCGTTCGGCGACCCAGGCGCGCGCCGGCGCACCGTCGATGTCTTCCAGCCAGCGATAGGGGTCGGCGGGGTGGTGGGGTAGTAGGGGCATGGACTTGTCGTGATTGAGCGTGGATGGGGGCGAATCGGGTGTGACTAAGCGTGACTATTGCGCCGCGGGCCACGTTTATACTAACAAGATCGAGCCGATGGAACCGCACGTCCCGGACAACATGCCTGCCTCCCCGATCTCCGCTACCAGCCCATCCGGTTTCGTCTCCGGTGGCCCGCCCCAGGCAGCGCGCGCCGCCACCTGGGCGGCCGGGCTGGCGCTGTCGCTGGCGGTCGGCCTGCTGCTCTACCAGTTGGTCGCCAGCGCGATCGAAGACGATGCCCGGCGCCGCTTCGATAATACCGCCGAGCTGGCGCGCGAGCGCGTGTCCGCCGCCATTACTTCGTATGCACGCGTGGTGCGCGGCCTGGTGGCCCTGCACACCGCCGGCGAAGGGCCGCTGACGCATCTGCGTTTTCACCGCTATGTGGCGGCGCTGGATCTGCCGCGCCAGTTTCCGGCGCTCGAGGCGGTATCGTTCATCGCCCACGTCCCCGATGCGCAGCGCGCTGCCTTCGTGGCGGCGGTGCGCCAGGACCGCAGCGTGGATCCGGCCGGTACCCCGGATTTTGCCATCGTCCCTGGCGGGCGGCGCCCGTACTACGAAGTGGTCACCTGGGTCGAGCCGTCCGAGCTGCCCGTCAAGCGGCTCGGAGTGGATATCGCCGCGGCCCCGAACGTGGCCAAGGCACTGGCCCGGGCACGCGACACCGGCAGCATCAGCGCCTCGGGCCATCCGATACGGATCGAACTGCCGACCCCGCACATCGTGCTGGGCATGCGCGAGCCGTTGTATCTGGGCGGCCCGGTGCCGGCCACGCTGGAACAACGCCGGGCGCGCTATGTCGGCAGCATCGGTATCGCGTTCTCGGTCGAGAAACTGGTCAAGGGCGCACTGGGCCCGGGCGTGGCGCAGCCGGTGCAGGTGAGCCTGTACAGCGAACCCGGAGCGCGGCAGGACGGCGCGCCGCTGGCGCCGCTGGCGCCGCTGGCGCTGCTGGCGTCCGACCGGCTGCTGCTGGGGCCGGACGTGCGCGGCAAGCCGGCGCCTGCCGGGCATTTCACCAGCCTGGTCGAGATCGACTATGTGGGCACACGCTGGAAAGCGCATTTCTCGGCCGACCGCGCGCTCATGGCGCACGCCCATGCGCGCTACCTGCCGGCGCTGGCGCTGGCGTCGGGTTTGTGTGGCACGCTGCTGGCATTTGCGCTGTTTTTGAACCTGGTGCGCTCGCGCCGCGCGGCGCTCGACCAGCGCCTGCTGCTCGATTCGGTGCTCGACAACCTGGACGCGTTTGTCTACCTGAAGGACGCCGGGCGGCGCTTCCATTACGTCAATGCCAAGAGCGCGGCGCTGGTGGGCTTGCCGGCCACCGCCGTGATCGGACGGCGCGATCTCGAGGTGATGCCGGCGGCGCGCGCCGACGAGATCTGGCAGCGCGACCGCGTGGTACTGGAGCAGGGCCGGCGCAGCGCCAGCCAGGTCGAGCAGGCACTGCCCGATGGCAGCCTTCGCCAGCTGTGGAGCGTGCGGGTGCCGCTGCAACTGGCCGGCGCGGTGCCGGCCGTGCTGTGCGTCTCGACCGATGTCACCGCGCTGCACGAGCTCAAGGCCCGGGCCGATGCCGCCAACCAGGCCAAGAGCGAATTCCTGTCGAACATGAGCCATGAAATCCGCACGCCCATGAACAGCATCATCGGCATGACCCACCTGGCGCTGCAAGCGGGGGGCGATCCGCGCCAGCGCGGCTACCTCGAGAAAATCCGCCACTCGGGCCAGCATCTGCTGGGCATCATCAACGACATTCTGGATTTTTCCAAGATCGAGGCCGGCAAGCTCGAACTCGACAGCGTCGGCTTTACGCTGGGCGCGGTGCTGTCCGACGTCGAGCAGCAGCTCGGACCGGCGGCGGCGGCCAAGGGTATCGGCTTCGACGTCGAGATCGTGCCCGAGCTGGCACGTCCGCTGCGCGGCGACCCGCGCCGGATCGAGCAGGTCTTGCTCAATTTCGCTGGCAATGCCGTGAAGTTTTCCGACCAGGGCCGCATCGTCTTGCGCGCCTGCTTGCTGCGCGAAAACGACGCCGGGCTGCTGGTGCGCTTCGAGGTGCAGGACGACGGCATCGGCATCGACCCCGACAAGCTGGCAGGCCTGTTCTCGCCCTTTCACCAGGGCGATCCGTCCACCACGCGGCGCCACGGAGGTACCGGGCTGGGGCTGGTCATCAGCAAGCAGCTGGCCGAGCTGATGGGAGGCGAAGCAGGCGTCGACAGCGTGCCCGGACAGGGCAGTCGCTTCTGGTTTACCGCGCGCCTGGCGCCTGGCGATGGTGGCGCAGTCGACAGCGTCGGCGGGAGCCCCGCGCAAGCGCTTGAATCTGCGCCGGCGGCACGCCTGGATGGCTGCGCGGTGCTGCTGGTCGAAGACAATCGGTTCAACCAGCAGGTTGCCAGCGAACTGCTGGTCGAGGCCGGCGCGGTGGTGAGTGTGGCAGACAACGGGCTCGCTGCGCTCGATGCCATGGCAAGCCAGCGCTTCGATTGCGTGCTGATGGACGTGCAGATGCCGGTCATGGACGGACTCGAGGCAACCCGGCGCATCCGGCGCGATCCGGCCTTGCGCGACACGCTGGTAATCGCCATGACCGCCAACGCCGGCCTTGACGACCGGGCGCGCTGCATGGAGGCTGGCATGAACGGCTTCCTGACCAAGCCAGTGGTGCCGCACCAGCTGGCCGCCACGATCGCCCGCTGCCTTGGCCGGATCGAGGCCGATCCTGAACCTGCTGCGCCTGCTGCGCCTGCTGCACCCGCGGCCGCTCAAGTCGACCTGGCACAACTGGCGGCGACTTTCGACGGCGATCGCGGCAAGATGCGTAAATACGCTTTCATGTTCGTGTCGACCGCGCGCGATGCAGTGGCCGAAATCGACGTCGCCTTGTCGAAAGGCGACGCGGCGGTGGCGGCCGCCGTGGCGCACCGGGTCAAGTCGTCGGCCCGGGTGGTCGGGGCGCATGCCTTTGCCGGCGTGTGCGAGGAGCTGGAAAGCCAGGCCGGCCGGCCGGCCCAGGCGCGGGCGCTGGCGGCGCGCCTGCGTGCCAAGCTGGCGCGCATCGAGCAAGACATCACGGCGCAGTTCGGGTTGCGCTCCGAGGACCGGCGCTGACGTTGCGGTTAGCGCGCAATGGATTGCCGGGCGAGCGGTGACCGCGTCCCCCCAACCCTTCCGCCGCGACGCCAAACGGAGTATCCTTGCCGCCTGAGCAGCCCAACCATACCGATGTCCTCCCCGATCACGCCCGGCCTGTTGATTTTGCACGGCAACCAGATGGAATTGCTGCGCAGCGCCATGTTCGACTGGCTGCGCCGTCATCCGCTCGGCCCCCTGGAGCAAGAAACTATCCTGGTGCAATCGAACGGGGTGGCCGAATGGCTCAAAATCGCCATGGCGGAAAGCATGGGCGTGTGCGCCGCGACCCGCGTGGCGCTGCCGGCGCGCTTCCTGTGGGAAGCCTATCGCGGCATGCTGGGGCGCGAGCGCGTGCCCACCCGCGCTCCGTTCGACAAGGACCCGCTTACCTGGCGCCTGATGCGCCTGCTGCCCTCGCTGGTGTCCGGCCCGAGCTATGCGCCGCTGGCCCAGTTCCTGGGCGACGGCTGTCCCGAGCGGCGCCTGCAGCTGGCCGAACGCCTGGCCGACCTGTACGACGGCTACCAGGTCTACCGCGCCGACTGGCTCGAGGATTGGGAAGCCGGGCGCGACGTTCTGCGGCGCGCGGCTGGCGCAGCACTGCCGTTATCAGCGGACCAGCAATGGCAGGCCTGCCTGTGGCGCGAGATCCATGCCAGCCTGCCATCTGAACAGCGCGTGACGGGGCGCGCCGCGATCCATGCGCAGTTCGTGGCCGCCAGCGAAGCGGGGCGCACGCCGGTGGCACGCTTGCCGCGCCGGGTCATCCTGTTCGGCATGTCCACGCTGCCATACCAGACCTTGCAGGCGATAGCCGCGTTGTCGCGCCATACGCAAGTATTGTTCGCGGTGCCCAACCCCTGCCGTTTCTACTGGGGCGACATCATCGAGGGGCGCGAGCTGCTCAAGGCCGCCCGCCGCCGCCAGCAGCCGCGCGCCGGAGTCGACCTGGCCGAGGTGCCGCTCGAAGAATTGCACGCCCATACCCATCCGCTGCTGGCGAGCTGGGGGCGGCAAGGCCGCGATTTCGTGCGCATGCTCGATGAATTCGACAACGGCGAAAGCGCGCGCCATGCGAATGTGGGTACCGACATCATGCGGGTCGACCTGTTCGACGAGGCCGATGGCCATACGCTGCTGTCCCAGGTACAGGCGGCGGTGCGCGACCTGCTGCCGCTGTCCGAGCATCCGCAGGTGCCGCCCTTCGAGGACATGTCGATCGAATTCCACCTCACGCACAGCGTCCAGCGCGAGGTCGAGGTGCTGCACGACCAGTTGCTGTCGTGGTTTGCGCGAGATCCCACGCTGCGTCCGCGCGACGTGGTGGTCATGATGCCCGACATCGACACTTTCTCGGCCGCGATCCACGCGGTGTTCGACCAGCACCGCCGGTTCGACCCGCGCCACATTCCGTTCGAGATTGGCGACGTGCGCGACCGCAGCGTCAATCCGCTGCTGGTGGCGCTCGAATGGCTGCTGCGCCTGCCGCAGCAGCGCTGCCGCCAGAGCGAAGTACGCGACCTGCTCGATGTGCCGGCGGTGGCCGCGCGCTTTGGCCTGGACAGCGGCGACCTTCCGATCCTGGGACGCTGGATCGAGGGCTCGGGTGTGCGTTGGGGCCTGGACCGCGCGCACCGCGCCGGTCTCGGGCTGGGTTCGGCCGGCGAGCAAAATGCCTGGATCTTCGGCGTGCGCCGCATGCTGCTCGGCTATGCCAGCGGCGCCGGTGCCAGCTTCGGCGACATCGAGCCCTATGCCGAAGTGGGCGGGCTCGACGCCGCGCTGGCCGGTTCGCTGGCGCAGTTCATCGAGACCCTGCTTGACTGGCGCGCGGCGCTGGAGCACGAGCGTAGCCCGGCCGCATGGGGCGAGGTTGCGCGCGCGCTGCTGGCGGCTTTTTTCGATCCCGGGGTCGAAGCCGACCGCCTGACGCTGGCCCAGTTGGACGACGCCCTGCAATGCTGGCTCGAAACGGTGGAATCCGCCGGTTTCGATGAGCCGGTACCGCTGGCGGTGCTGCGCGAAGCCTGGCTGGCGCAGCTCGATCAGCCCACCCTGAACCACCAGTTCGTCTCGGGTGGGGTGACTTTCTGCACCCTGATGCCGATGCGCGCAGTGCCGTTCCGGGTGGTCTGCCTGCTGGGCATGAACGATGGCGACTTCCCGCGCCGCACCCACCAGGCCGATTTCGATCTGCTGGCGCTACCGGGCATGGCGCGCCCGGGCGACCGCTCGCGCCGCGACGACGACCGCTACCTGATGCTCGAAGCGCTGCTGTCGGCGCGCGACAAGCTCTACATCAGCTGGGTCGGGCGCAACGTGCGCGACAACAGCGAGCAGCCGGCCTCGGTGCTGGTGGCCCAGCTGCGCGACTACCTGGTCAATGGCTGGGGCCTGGATTTGGCCGAGCGCACGGTCGAGCATGCGTTGCAGCCGTTCAGCCGCCGCTACTTCGAGCACGGCGGCCTGCTCACCTATGCCGGCGAATGGCGTTCGGCCCATCACGGCCTGGACGAAGCGGCGCCGGTCGATGCCTTGCCGCCCTACGAGCTCGAGCCGGGCTTTGTGCTGAAACTGGGCGAGCTGGCCGCCTTCCTGCGCCAGCCGGCGCGCTATTTCTTCCGGCGCCGCCTGGGCGTGGTGTTTGGCGAGGCCGCGCTGGTAGGCGAGGACGAAGAACCGTTTGCGCTCGACGCACTGGAGCGCTATTTCATCGAAGACCATTTGCTGGACGACAGCGGTCCGGCGGAGCCGCTGGACGAAGTCCGTTCGGCCCTGCATGCACGCGCCGAACGGCTGGCGCGCGAAGGCGTGCTGCCGATCGGCCTGATGGGCCGGCAATGGCAGCGCGAACTGGTCGACGGCCTGGTCCCGGTGCGCAGCGCCTGGCTGGCGCTGGGTGCGCGTTTTCCGCAACTGGCGCCCAAGCGTGCGATCAGCCTGGCACTGCTGGCCGAGCACGGCACCCCGGTCGTGCTCGAAGACTGGATCGACCGCCTGCGCACCGATGGCGCTACCACCGGTTGGCTGATGCTGGTGTCGTCGAAAGTGCTCGACCGCCAGGGGCGTGCGCGGGGCGACAAGCTGATCGGCCCCTGGCTGCGCCAGCTGGCATGCGCCGCGGCCGGCGCACCGGTCGCAGGCCACCTGGTGGCGCGCGACGCGGTGCTGACCATGGCGCCGCTCGACCCGGCCGAAGCGGCCAGCACGCTGCACGACCTGGCCGCTCTGTGGCGGACCAACCTCGACCGCCCGCTGGGCGTGGCCTGCAAGACTGCGCTGGCAATGCTGCAGGACGGCGACGCGCGCGTTACCTATGACGGCGGCTACGAGATATCGGGCGAGGTCGATGATCGCTGCCTGGCGCGCCTGTGGCCCGACTTCGCCAGCCTGATCGCCGCCGGCGACTGGCCGCACGTGGCGCGCGACCTGTACGGTCCGCTGGCCGACTGGATCGAGGCCGGAATCACGGTAGCGCCGCTTGGCGCAGAAACCCCATGAGCCAGCAACTCGACCCCTTGCACTTCCCGTTGCACGGCTCGCGCCTGATCGAGGCCTCTGCCGGAACTGGGAAGACCTGGACCATCGCCGCGCTCTACCTGCGGCTGGTGCTCGGCCACGGCGGCCAGGATGGCGCCAGCGGTTTTGTTCGCCCGCTGCTGCCAAGTGAAATCCTGGTCATGACGTTCACGCGCGCGGCCACGCGCGAGCTGGCCAACCGCGTGCGCGAACGGCTGGTCGAAGCCGCCGCCTATTTCCGGGGGCAGCAAGAGAAAGACGATCCGTATCTAGGAGCGCTGGCCGCGGCCTACCCGGACGACGGGCAACGCAATGTCGCGGCCCATCGCCTGGTGCTGGCGGCCGAGTCGATGGACGAAGCGGCGATCTTCACCATCGACGCGTGGTGCCAGCGCATGCTGCGCGAGCACGCCTTCGATTCCGGCAGCCTGTTCGACGAAGAACTGGTCACCGACGAACGCGCACTGTTCGAGGATGCTGCCCACGACTACTGGCGCCAGCATGTCTATCCGCTCGATGCGAAGCGGCTGGCTTCGGTGCTGGCGTGCTGGAAGGATGTCGGCGCGCTCAAGACCGGCGTGCGCGAACTGGTCAGCCGCACCCATTTGCTGGGCACATCGGTGCAGGAGCCGCTGGGCGGCCTGGTGGCGCGCACCGAACGCGCGCTGCAAGCGCAGCTGGTGCAGCTCAAGCAGGGCTGGGCCGCGCGCGCCGACGAGATGCAAGCCTGGATCGCCGGCCAGCGCGAGCGCCAGCCCAAGTGCTTCAACGGTAACAAGATGCGCGCCGATTCGCTGGCCAAATGGTTCGACGCGTTGCGCGCCTGGGCGCTGGATGACGCGATGCTGCTGCCGGACCTGAACGACACAGCCTGGCGCCGCCTGTGCCCGGACGGCATCGAGGATGCCTTCAGCAAGGACTTCGTGGCCGAGGTGCCCGGCTGCTTCGCCGCCACCGCCCCTTTGAGAGAAGCGCTGGAAGCGCTCGAACCGCTGTCGCATGCGCTGCTGCGCCACGCCGCCAGCCATATCGGCGGGCGCATGCGCGAACTGAAGGCGCGCAACCGCCAGTTCGGCTTTGCCGACATGCTCGAGCGCCTCAAGGCCGCGCTCGAAGGCCCGAACGGCGCCGCACTGCGCCAGCGCATCGTGCTGCGATTCCCGGTCGCCCTGGTCGACGAATTCCAGGATACCTCGCCCGACCAGTACCGCATCTTCGACCTGCTGTACCGGGTGGCGGCCAACGACCCGCAGCAAGGCCTGTTCCTGATCGGCGATCCGAAGCAGTCGATCTATGGCTTTCGCGGCGCCGACATCCACAGCTATCTGGCGGCGCGGCGTGCCACCGAAGGGCGCCACTACCAGCTCGGCACCAACTACCGTTCTACCAGCGAGCTGGTCGCAGCGGTGAATCAGTTATTCCGCCATGCCGAAGGGTACGGGGGGCATGCGGGCCATCCCGGTGGCGCGTTCCGCTTTCGCCGCGGCGACGACAATCCGCTGCCTTTCGAGGCAGTGGCGGCCCAGGGCCACCGCGAGCGGCTGGTGGGCGCCGATGGTCCGTTGCCGGCGATGTCGGTGTGCTGCGCCCCGCAGATGAGCCAGGACGACTACCGGGAATTCCTGGCCCACCACTGCACCGAGCACATTGTCGGCCTGCTGGCTGACGAACGCGTGGGATTCATGGATGGCGCGCGGTTCCGGCGCCTGATGCCGGCAGACATCGCCATCCTGGTGCGCGACCGGCGCGAGGCCGCGGCGGTACGTCGCGCGCTGGTGCAGCGCAAGGTGGCCAGCGTCTACCTGTCCGACAAGGATTCGGTGGTCGACAGCGAAGAAGCGCTGGATGTGCTGCGCTGGCTGTACGCGGTGGCCAATCCGCTCGACGGCACCCTCGCGCGCGCGGCCTTCGCAACCCGCACCGCCGGCCTGGCCCTGGGCGAACTGGCGCGCCTGTCGAGCGACGAAATGGCCTGGGAAGCACGGGTCGAGCAGTTGAAAGCCCTGCACGGCACCTGGCAGCGCCAGGGCGTGCTGGCGATGCTGCGCCGCTTCGTGCATGAACTCGGATTGCCGGCGCGCCTGCTGCGCGAGGCCGGCGGCGAGCGCCGCCTGACCAACCTGCTGCACCTGGCCGAACTGTTGCAGCAAGCCAGCACCCAGCTCGAGGGGGAACAGGCGCTGATCCGCTGGCTGGCCGAGCAGCTCGAAGGCGTGGGCGAGGGCGGTGACGAGCGGGTGCTGCGCCTGGAAAGCGATGCCGAGCTGGTCAAGGTGGTGACGGTCCACAAGTCGAAGGGCCTGGAGTATCCGCTGGTGTACCTGCCGTTCGCGGTCAGCGCGCGCCGCACCGACCGCCGCAACCGTGCCTTCTTCGAATTCGTCGGCATGGACGGCGCGCGCCAGCTCGATTTGTCGATGGGCGACGCGGCGCTTGAAGCGGTGGACCGTGCGCGCCTGGAAGAAGACCTGCGCCTGCTGTACGTGGCGGTCACCCGGGCCCGCCATTTCCTGTGGATGGGCGCGGCGCCGATCAGTGGCCGCGGCAAGGGCGATGGTCGGCCGGTAAACCGCCTGCACGAATCGGCGCTGGGCTACCTGCTCGGCGGCGGCGACAAGATCGATGGCGAACGCCTGCGCGAGCATCTCGAGCGCCTGCGCGGCGGTGTCGCGGACATCGTGCTGCACGAGCTGGCGCCGCCGCAAGGCCGCACAGCGCTGGTGCGCGAGGACGTTCGCCCCGACCTGCTGGGGGCGCCGCGCTACGAGGCCAGCTTCGAACGCGACTGGGCAATCGGTTCATTTACCTCGCTGGTGCGCCATGCCGGGGCGGCGCCTGCATCAGCGCCGATACCGACGCCGATGCAGGCGCAAGAAGAAACCCTGCGCGAGGAGGCGCCGCAATTGGCGACACCGGCACGCACCGACGATGCGCCCTGGCACCGCTTCCCGCGCGGCTCGGTGCCGGGCAACTTCATGCACGACCAGCTCGAATGGCTGGCTCAGGAAGGGTTCGAGCGCGCCGGCGAGCCGGAGACCGTGCAGCGCCTGGCCCAGCGCATCGAGCGCGCCGGCTGGGGCCACCGCCTGGATGACGCCCTGGCCTGGCTGCAGGCGGTGGTGAGTACGCCGCTGCCGCCGGTGGGGACGGCGCTGTGCGAGCTGGCCACCACGGTGCCGGAACTGGAATTCTGGTTCCCGAGCGAACGACTCGACCTGGGGCAACTCGACCGCCTGTGCCGCGCGCGCATCATGCCCGGCATCGAACGCCCGCTGCTGCCCGCGCGCAGCCTGCACGGAATGCTCAAGGGATTCGCCGACCTGGTGTTCGAACACGACGGGCGCTTCTGGGTGCTCGACTACAAGACCAACGCGCTGGGGCCGGGCGACGCGGCCTACACCCGCGCCGCGATGGAACTGGGCATGGCCAGCCACCGCTACGATATCCAGGCCAGCATCTATCTGCTGGCATTGCACCGCCTGTTGCGCAGCCGGCTGGGCGATGCCTACGCGCCGCAGCGGCAATTGGGCGGCGCGGTGTTCCTGTTCCTGCGCGGGATCGCCAATCCGCACACGCGCGGCTGCTGCCTGCTCGAGGCCGACCTGGAACTGCTGGACCGACTCGATGTCTTGCTCGGCCCGGAACCGACTAACGACCAGCACAGGGATCATCATGGCCAGGGCTGAAGCGGACATCGACGCACTGTGGAAGGCGCTGGCGCGCCTGGCCGAAGATGGAAATTTGCGCCGCCTGTCCTGCGCTTTCGCACGCTTCGTCGCTTCGCTCGGCAGCGGCCAGCCGCCGCCGTCGCTGGTGCTGGCGGCGGGGGTGCTGTCCGAGCTCGAAGGCCATGGCCACAGCTGCCTGCGGCTGGCCGACCTGGCTGCCGGCCCGGCCGAGCTGCTCGGCTGGAGCGACGAACAGTGGACCGATCTGGCGCGGCACGCCCGCCCGCTGCCCAGGAGCGCCCAGGCCTGGGCGCGCGAACTGGCCGGCTGCGAACAGGTCTGGGAAATCGGCGCCTTCGATTACGACCAGCCGCTGGTGCTCGACGGCGAGCGGCTCTACCTGCGCCGCTACTGGCGCGACGAGATGCTGGTGGCCGCGGCGGTGCGTGCCCGCGCCCTCGAGACCCGCCCGGTGGACACCGAAGCCGTGCGCGGCTGGCTCGATGTGCTGTTCGCGGCGTCGCTCAAGACCGGACAAGGCGACACCCCGGACTGGCAAAAGCTCGCCTGCGCCATCGCGCTGCGCGGGAAGCTGGCCATCATCACCGGCGGCCCCGGCACCGGCAAGACCTATACCGTGGCGCGCCTGCTGGCCTTGCTGTTCGCCACCGCGCCGCAAGGGCAGGGCCAGCGCATCGCGCTCGCGGCGCCCACCGGCAAGGCGGCGGCGCGCCTGAAGCAGTCGATCGACAAGGCGCTCAACGAACTGGCCGACAAGGTCGGCGCGGCGCTCCCGCTGCGCGAGCTTACCCAGCGCATGGGCGCGGCGCGCACGCTCCACAGCCTGCTCGGCGCGCGTCCCGACACGCGCGCGTTTGCCCACCACCGCGGCAACCCGCTCGATGTCGACGTGCTGATCGTGGACGAAGCGTCGATGGTCCACCTCGAGATGATGGCCTCGCTGCTCGACGCGCTGCCGCCTGGGGCAAGCTTGATTTTGCTGGGCGACAAGGACCAGCTGGCCTCGGTCGAGGCAGGCGCCGTGCTCGGCGACCTGTGCCACGATGCCCAGAGCGGCGGCTACACCGACGCTACGCTCGACTACGCGCGCGCGGCCAGCGGCGAGGACATCCCGCCAGCGTTCGGGGGCGACGGCGGTAGCCTGGCCCAGCAGACCGTGATGCTGCGCCATAGCCGCCGTTTCAGCGGCCCGATCGGCCAGCTCGCGCTGGCCGTGAACGCCGGCGACGCTCCCGCGGCGCACGCCTTGCTGCGTGCTGGCAGCGACGGCCCGGCGGGCGGCGTGCGCTGGATCGAGAACGCCGGGCAGCAGCACGTGCTGCAACTGGCGCTATCCGGCTATGGTTCTTACCTGGATGTGTTGACTGCGGCCCCAAACGGCTCATTGAACACGAATCATGAAGAATGGGTGCGCCAGATCCTGCAGCGCTTTGAATCCTTCCGCATCCTGTGCGCGGTGCGCGACGGCGAGTGGGGCGTAGCTGGCCTGAACGACGCCATCACCGCGCGCCTGGCCCAGGCCGGGCTGCTGCGTCCCGGTGGCGAGTGGTATGTCGGCCGTCCGGTGATGGTCACCCGCAACGACTACGGCACCGGTGTATTTAACGGCGATATCGGCCTGACCCTGCCGGACCCGGCGCGCCCGGGCGCCTTGCGCGTCTATTTCCTCGAGGGCGATGCGGTGCGCAGCGTGCTGGCGACCCGACTGCGCAGTGTCGAGACCGCATTTGCAATGACAGTGCACAAGTCGCAGGGCTCGGAATTTCGTCATACCGTGCTGGCCTTGCCGCGCGAACGCGGCGCCATCCTGACCCGCGAGCTGGTCTATACCGGCATCACCCGCGCCAGCGAACAATTCACGCTGGTTTCGCCGCCCGGCACCGTGCTGGCCGAAGCGGTGGCACTGCGCACTCACCGCACCAGCGGCCTGCGCGGCATGATCGCCGCCGCTTGACCCAGGCCAAGCCGAGCGCTTGCCGGACTGGCTTCGATCGAACCCAGCCATACCGCCACGGTCTATCCTTGGGTCGGGAGCCAGGCATCCGCGATCGACGTTAATGAAATCTTGAACTGCGTAATCTTGAACTGTGTACTCTTGAACTGCGCACTCTTGAACTGCCAATGACACATCCAGCGCACACCAGGGTTGAGGTGAGCCCGGCAGCGGGCATGTTAGTTCGCGACCGCTGCACGGCCTTGCTCCCAATCACGCAGGCCAGCGCCGCGCCGGCCTGGCTGCACCCGGGCCTGCCTTTCGAGCTTCCCCTTGCACGTGCCTGGCAGCGCTGGTGCGCCCGTTCCTTCGATATCTGGTGGCAGACCGCCCTGGTGGCGCTGGCGGCCGGGCATGCCATCGCCAGCGTCGCGCCGGCTTTCCTGCGCTGGCTCGAAACACCACTTGGCTGGAAACTGTTCGGACTGGCGTGCATCCCGGCGGGCTTGCTGCTGGACGCGGCGCTGCACGCCGTGGCGGGCAGCACACCGGGCAAGGCCCTGCTGGGCCTGCAGGTACTGGGCGCCGACGGGCGCACGCCGCGCTTTGGTGAGCTGGCCGGGCGCAACCTGCGCCTGTGGTACGCCGGCCTGGGGCTGGGGCTGCCGCTGCTGATCCTGCTGACGATGGCGCGCCAGGGCCTGCGGCTTCGGGGCGGCAGGCCGGCCAGCTACGACAGCGGCCGCTTCCTGGTGCGGGCCAGCCCGGTCGGATGCCTGCGCAAGAGCGTGTTCGGGGTCTTGTTCGTGCTGCTGCTGGGCACAGTGGTAGCGCTCGACGCCGCCGACCGCCAGGACAGCCGCGAGATCGCGGCCGCGCAGCCCGCGCCACAACTTGCCTGGACCAATCCGGTCACCGGCCTGGCGGTGCCGATCGGCGCGCAATGGCAGGCAGACGTGCGCATCGTCGACAATGGCAACGACAGTGACAGCATGCACTACCTGTTCACCGAGCGTGGCGGACGCGCGGTGGTGCTGCTGGCGTTCGACGAACACGGCAAGACGAGCCTGCCAGCCTACACCCGCGCGCTGATGGACCGGCTGGGCGCCGACCTCGTGCTCGAGCACCGACGGATCGACGATTTTCGTGGCCGGCCATCCTGGGCGGCCAGCGGAGCGGGGCGCGATGGCGCGACGACGGTGCGGCTGCGCGTGGTGCCGGTGCAGGGCCGCGCCTGGCGGGTAATGGTCATGCAGGCGCCACCGCTGGCGGCAACCGACGACCTGGTGCACGAACTGAGCGACGCACTGTGGGAAAGCGTGCTGCCGATTTAGGCAGTATCGGTAACTTCGGCAACTCCGGCCCCAATAAAGAAAGGGCCTTGCGGCCCATTCTTTATCACGATGCTGATCCAGCGCTTATTTTTTCCTGCGCTTGGGTGTGACTTTCGCCTTGCGCACGACGCGCTTTTTCGCGGCTTTGACCTTGGATTTGCCCGCGCTGGCCTTGATGCGCGCCGCTTTCGACGAGGCCTTGATGCGCGGTGCGCGGCCCGCGGCTTTGGAGACCATCCGGCTGACCGGCTCGCCGCTCATGAAGCGGCGGATATTGAGCGCGTCGAGGATGCGCGCCGACGAGGCGCCTGCATTGAGCAGCACCATGGTGGCATTGGTGCCGTTGGCCTTGATGTTCATGATCAGGCAGCGGCCGGCTTCCTGGATATAGCCGGTCTTGGACAGGCCAATATCCCAACCCTTGGCACCGACCAGGCGATTGGTATTGCGGTACTCGACTTCGCGGCCGCTGATATTGATCAGATCCTTGGACTCGGTGGTCATGTTGGTGATCACCGGGTAGCGCGACGAGGCTGCTGCCATCTTGATCAGGTCGCCGGCGGTCGATTGATTGCGTGGCGACAGGCCGGTCGGCTCTTCGATCACGGTCTGGGTCATGCCCAGCGCGCTGATCTTGCGGCGCACGGCGGCCTTGAAGCCAGGCGTGCCGCCCGGGAAGGTGCGGGCCAGCGCCGCGGCGGCGCGGTTATCCGACGACATCAAGGCCAGTTGCATCACGTCGCGGCGCGAAATCAAGGAGCCGACCGGCACGCGCGAGCTGCTGTGTTTGAAGGTGTCGACGTCGCTGCGATCGATCTCGATCAGCTCGTCCATGTCCTGCCTGGCATCGAGCACGACCATGGCGGTCATCAGTTTGGTGAGCGACGCGATCGGCATCACGGCGCTGGCATTCTTTTCCAGCAAAATCTTGCCGGTGTCGTCTTCAACAACAAGCACCGATTCTGAGCCGAAGGGCAGGGCGAACGCCACGGCCGAGAACGACATCAGTACGGTGGCAAACAGTTTTTTGAGCATTGTTGGGTCTGGATTAAGCCTGCGATGAGCGGGAAAAGCGGCCGGTGTTCAAAAGCGCGCAGTCAACAATCTAGCTGTAGGGCAACTACAGAAAGGTGGACGATAGCATTAAGCATTGGTGTATGTCTATGGCGCACAAGCAAAACTGGGTATGCAGATAAGATTTTTCGCCCAGAACAACGATTCACATGGCAGAGCGTCTACAGGCATTGCCATCCTGACCGCATCGCGTCATGACAGCACTGCGCGCTTTTTGCATGGCCCACAATGCACAAGCCCTGCGCGGGGCAGGGCTTGGAGTCAGGTTTATTTCGACTGGTAGATCTTGTCGAATTCGCCACCATCATCGAAGTGGCGCTTCTGCGCATTGCGCCAGCCGCCGAACAGCTCATCCACGGTGAACAGGTCGATCGGCTTGTAGTTGGCCGCGTATTTCTTCATGACCGCGTCCGAACGCACGCGCATGAAATGCTTCGCGCCAATTTCCTGACCCTGAGGGGAGTACAGGAAGTTCAGGTAGGCGGTCGCTTCCTTGCGCTGATTGCGGCGATCGACCACTTTGTCGACCACGGCGACCGGCGACTCGGCCAGGATCGATACGGATGGATAGACTACCTCGAAATTGTTGCCGAACTCTGCGCGCACCATGCTCACCTCGTTTTCAAAGGTCACCAGCACGTCGCCGATCTGGCGCTGGGTAAAGGTGGTGGTGGCGGCGCGCCCGCCCGCGTCCAGGATCGGCACGTTCTTGAAGATGCGGGTGACCAGTTCGCGCGCCTGCGCTTCGGTGCCGCCTTTTTTCTTCATTGCCGAACCCCAGGCCGCCAGGTAGGTATAGCGGCCGTTGCCGGCGGTCTTAGGATTGGGAATGATGACCTGCACGCCTGGCCTGGCCAGGTCGTCCCAATTGCGGATGCCTTTTGGATTGCCTTTGCGTACCAGGTAGACCATGGTCGAGTAATAAGGCGCGGCATTGTTCGGGAATTTTTTCGCCCAGTCTTTTGCGACCAGGCCGCGGTCTGCCAGCATGTCGATGTCATTGGCCTGGTTCATGGTGACTACCGACGCCTCCAGGCCGTCGGCCACGGCGCGTGCCTGCTTGCTCGAGCCGCCGTGCGACTGCTTGATGGTCACGGTGGTGCCGGTCTGCTTCTTGTGCTGTGCGATGAAGGCCGGGTTGATCTCTTTGTACAGCTCGCGCGCCACATCGTAGGACACGTTCAGCAGCTCGGCCTCGGCAGCATTGGCCGACAGCGGCAGCGCGGCGCCCAGCGCCAGGGCCAGCACCAGCCGGCGCAGGGGAGAAGCAACGAAGGAAGCGCGCAGGGAAGAACGCGGGGCGGAAGATGGCATGAAGTTCTCGCTTTTGAACGGAAGAAGATGAAAAGCATCATGCTTCTGTTCGCTCCAATACGGAACAATCATTTCGTCATATGCTTAGTATGCACCCAGCCATATGCATGCCGGCAGCATGCCTGCAAACTTTCGGTGTATAGTCGTAGCCTGCTGAGCGTTCCCGGCGCGGTTCGCGTGGCGGTTTTTTGATTGTCTTTACATGCACCTATCAAGATGTACGATGCCCACGCGGTTTGACATTCGCCAGGCGATAACCGGAGATGCTGGCGCAGCCTGTGCGCTGCTGCGCCGGTCCATCGAAGTCGGCTGCAAGGCCGATCACCAGGACCTGCCGGCAGTGCTCGAGGCCTGGCTCGGCAACAAGACGTCGGCCAATGTCGCTTCCTGGTTCTCTACCCCCACGAATCACGCTCTGGTGGCCGAAAGCGCTGGCCAGTTGCTGGGCCTGTGCCTGCTGACCCAGGCCGGCAAGCTCGCCCTCTGCTATGTCGCGCCGGAAGCCCTGCGCAGTGGCGTCGGGCGTGCGCTGCTGCTCGCTGCCGAAGAGCAGGCGCGCGCCTGGTGCATTGCCAAGGTACACCTGCACAGCCCGGCGAGCGCCAGCGCTTTCTTCGAGCGCAACGGCTACGTGCATGCCGGCAAGGACAAATCCTGCTTCGGCCTGGAATGCGACCTGCTGTGGAAGCAGCTCGATCCCAAAGGCCAGCCGGCCGAGGTTGCGGCCGACCGCGCGGCCGCGCGCAAGCGGTTCTGCAACTGCGCTTGACCTGTGCTTCTGGCGGACCATGCCACGGTTTGCACGTGCAGGCCTTCTTTGCCCGCAGCGCTTACGTTATAGTAAGCGTCTTCAACAGATGAGTACCTCATGACTGGCCGTAGAAACTTCTTGCAACAAAGCGCCCGACTGTGTGCACTGGGCGCCCTGGCCTCGCCGCTAGCCACGCCGCTGGCGGCGGCAGCGCCCAACACCGATCTCCAGCCACCTCCCGACCTGTTCGATGCCCAGCTGCTCGACATCGATTTCTGGGTCAAGCCGCGCACCCTGTCGCTGGTGCGCCCGCAGAGCGGCGAGCGGACCAAGCTGCTGTACTGGAAAGATGGCGAAGTCATCGATTCGGCCTATCAGGAGCTGTGCCATATCCTGCGCGACGTCAACGGCCGCGAGTCGGCGCCGATCGATCCGAAGCTGTTCGAAATGCTGTGGGGAACCCAGGCCTTCATCGCGCGCTATGGCATGCACCAGCCGCTCGAAATCCTGTCGGGCTACCGCACCGAAGCCTCGAACCGGCGCCTGATCGAAGAAGGCATCCCGGCTGCGCGCAAATCGCTGCACACGATGGGCAAGGCGGCCGATATCCGCATTGCCAGCCTGAACGAAGAAGTGCTGGGCGGTCTGATCCGCAGCTTCCGGCAGGGCGGCGTCGGCTATTACTACCGTTCCGGCCCACGCGGCGGCTGGATTCATGCCGACACCGGCTTGACGCGTACCTGGAAGGGCTGAAGCGCCCGTGCGAGCGGTTCTTCGAACTTGGGCTAAACTGAGTTGTCAGCGTCAGTGCAGCACATGCTGGCATTACCATGCACTTTTTTCCCCTAGGAGGCAGTGATGGCAACGATGAACACTCCCACAATTGACCGCAGGACCATGGGCGAACGGCGCACCGCCGAACGCAGCCACCATCGGTCCGCCATGTCGGCACTCGACTATCTGGCCATGGCCTTGCTGATCATTGGCGGCCTGAACTGGGCAATGGTCGGCCTGTTCGATGTCGACATGGTCGCCACCCTGTTCGGTTCGGGCAGCCCGGCCACGCGTATCGTGTATGTCGTGGTCGGCCTGGCCGCGCTGTACTCGATCTACACGACTGCCAAGATGGCAGGCAGCAAGCGCACCTGAAGGATGCGGGTCGGGCTGATTTCCGACACCCACGGGTTGCTGCGTCCGGAAGCGCTGGCCTTCCTCCGGGGCAGCAACCATATCATCCATGCGTGCGACATCACCGGGCCCGAGATCCTGGCTCCGCTCGAAGCGATCGCGCCGCTGACGGTCGTACGCGGCAACAACGACCGCGGCGCGTGGGCCGTTGCGCTCCCCGAAACGGCGGTGCTGCGCATCGGGGCGCTTGCCATCTACGTCATCCACGACCTCAAGCAGTTGCCGATCGAGCCGGCGGCCGCGGGCATGCGGGTGGTGGTGGCCGGACATTCGCACAAGCCATCGCGCTCCGAATACGGCGGTGTGCTGTATATAAACCCGGGCAGCGCCGGACCCCGGCGCTTCAGGCTGCCAATATCGGTAGGAGAGCTGTTGGTCGACGGCGACCGGGTGACGGCGCGGCTGGTGACGCTCGACATTAATTGAGCCGCCAGCGGCGATTCAGCGCGCGGCCTGCCTGCCCAGCGTGACCTGGCCCTTACCGTCGAGCTGGTAGACGCGTATATAGTCCACGTACAGGGTACCCGGCAGCGGCGCCGTGACCTGGCCCGGGACAGCCGCGTCGGTAAAGTTGCCGCCGACTGCCAAGTTGAGCAGCAGGTAGAAGGGCGCCTGCAGGGCAGTCGAATTGACCGGAAGGGGCGCTTGGTACAGGTCGTGCTCGACGCCGCCGTCCACCACCGTAAAGCGCATCTGGCTGGCGTTCCAGTACAAGCGATAGCTGACGAAGCGGTTCACGAGCGGCGTGCGGGCAACATACCAGTTCCTGGTCTGCCAGGCGGTGGAGGCGGCGCAGCTGTCGTTGCCAGGCGCGCAGGCGGACTGCTGCCAGGTGATGACATTGGCGCCGACAAAGTTGTTGCTCGGCGGCGAACCGGCGTCTGCGCGGCTGGACGCCTTGTGACCCATTTCCATGATGTCGATCTCGCCCTTGCGTGGCCAGCTCTGCCCACTAACCCCGAGCATCCAGGCGGCCGGCCACAGGCCGGTATCGAGATTCGGAGTGCTCATGCGCACCTCGATCATGCCGTACTGGACATGCACCTTGCCCTGGGTATCGACCTTGCCCGAGCTGAAGGCCTTGCCGCCTAGCGCCTGGCGGCGCGCCTGGATGGCCAGCGCCCGGGTGCCCGATTCGAAGGGCACATCCACGATAGCCAGGTTGTCAGGGCTGTAGTACTGCAGCTCGGCATTACCGTAGCCACATAACTTGATCTGGCAGCCATCGCCGTCGGAGGCGTTCCAGGCGCCGCTATCAAGGCTGCTGCCGTTAAATTCTTCCGACCACAGCAACGGACCGATCGCGGGATTGCCGACACTGGCAAATGCCTGTGCGCTCGAGGCCAGCAACACGGCCGAGACAACCGCTTGGAAAGGTTTCCAATAAAAGGCATGATTCGGGTTTTGATGATGCACTTTACGTCCTTTTTCAGCTGATAGTTTGGTGCCGCCGAACTATTTTACAGCAGCAGAGCTGGCCGGCGGAGCAGCCCGTCCACCAGCCCGCCCGCATCATTTGCGCGACGATGCCAGGTATGCGCGCAGCCCGTGCGTCAGTACCAGCGGAAACACGCTGGCATGGTCTTCGTCTTCGAATACGCGCAGGCGCGTCTTCAGGTTCGGATAGCGATGCGATGTCAAGCTGGCGTCGAACTCGCGCAAGTCCGCCACCATGTCGGCGTCTTCTTCAGAGCGCGAGCGTTTCTTGCCCGGCGCGAGCTTCTCCAGGCCGCCGATGCCGAAGAACACCGAGGCCGGCAAGTCCTTGTGACGCGCGGCATAGGCCAGTTCGCGCTCGAACATCATGCCGGCGTCGTACCAGAGCGACGGACTGCCCAGGATGTAATGCTCGAAGCTGCGCGGCGCGCTCAAGAGCAGCTGCAGGCCGAGCAGGCTGCCGTAGGAATGCCCGACAAAGATCTTGCGGCGCATGTCGGCGCGGTACTCGCGGGCAATCATGGGAAAGACTTCCGAGGTGATGAAGCGGCCGTAAGCGGCGGCTTCGCCGAAGGCGGGGGCGCGTCCCGGCATGTCTGATCGATAGGTGTGGCGGCGCGGCACGCTCGGCGTATAGTCGCGCCGGCGGCTGAAATTGGGCGCATCGCCCTTTGCGTACGACAGTCCCACCACGATGACTTGCTCCATGCCTGCATGCTTGTGCAGACGCGAGGCGATACTGCGCGCCAGCGGAAAGGCGTAGTTCGCATCGGCCACGAACAGCACCGGGTAAGACTTGCCGCTTTCGCGGTAGGCGTCGGGCAGGGCGACATAGACCTGGTAGTCGCGCTTGAGAGCCTGGGCACGGATATCGCGTACCTCGGTATTGTCAAGCACGTAGCTTTCGCGGGCGTGGGCGCTGCCAGCCAGGCAGCACAGGGCAAACAGCAGGGGGCGTAACTTCCAACGAATGTTTTTCAAGCCAAACCTTTCATCATGCGGTGACAAGCTGCGGATCAAAACGCGTCTGACCGAAGTCTGCCATGGAAAAATCCCGTAAGATACGCTTCGATCCGCATTTACCCAAGCCGCATGACCACGCCACCTATTGATTCGCCACCGCGCTTTCGTCCTCGCCCCTGGACCCACCTTGAAACGCCGCAAGACGTCGAACTCTGGATCGACGAACATAACGCCGCTTTGCAAGAACTGGTCCAGCCTCAGGAAACTGGCGTGGGCATTTGCTTCACGCTGGCCGAAGGGGGCGCGGTGACCATGCAGACTACTGGCGACGCGGTGGTGCTCGACGTCGACCAGGATGCCGAATGGATCGCCCCGCTGATCATGGCCGCGACCGGCGCCGAGCCGCCGCGTGGGCGGGTCTGGGTCTTGCCCGATGACCGGCTGGTGCAGCTGATTCTGGGCCTGTCGACGCTGGTGTTGAATACCACCCTGGTGGTCGGCCATGCCTTTGGGGCGCGCGAACGGAGGTAATACGGCCGGGCACGCAAGAAAGCGCACCGGGCGGGCCATGTGGCCTGCGGCGGTGCGCGTGCTTACTTTGCTGTGATTACCGTGTTACCGAACTAGCCCTGCTTTGTTGCTGTGCTGTGAAGCGGCTCTTCGGTCAGCGGTTGCCGCGCTGCTTGTCGGCGCTGCTGTCCTGGTCCCAGGCCTGGGATGCATCCTGTGCGGATTCACCCTGGCGCGAACCCAGGTCATCGAGTGCCGGCGTGCCACCGGAAGCATGCTGGCCGCCCGATTGCTGGCTACCTGCTTGCTGGCCGGACTGCTGGCTGCCTTGCGGTTTCTTTCCGGATTGCTGATTGCCTTGTTGCAGTTGATCGGATTGCTGACGGCCTTGCTGCTGCATGCCGGACTGCTGGTTGGCTTGCTGGCTGTCTTGCTGCTTTCCAGATTGTAGGTTGCCCGACTGCTGACCCGACGGCATATTGCCCGACTGTTGCTGACCGACCCGATTGCTGCTCGAGTCGTCGATGTCGTTGTCGTGACGCGGACCTTTTACTCCATGTCCCTTGTTTTCACCCATGCTGTACTCCTTACTTGAGTGGTTGAGGACTTCATCATAAACCTCTCGTCGGCAGCGGCAATCGGACTTCAGGAGCTTGTACCGTAGGAATCCACGGACAAAGTCAGCAGTAAATCCGAGAGCCCAGGACCGAGCGCAGCCGCCCCGCCTTTACATGTTCGGGTAGTTCGGGCCGCCGCCGCCTTCCGGCGTGACCCACACGATGTTCTGGGTCGGGTCCTTGATATCGCAGGTCTTGCAATGCACGCAGTTCTGGGCATTGATCTGCAGGCGGTCCTTGCCGTCGTCGGTCTTGACAAACTCGTAGACACCGGCCGGGCAGTAGCGCTGCTCCGGGCCGGCATACTTGGCCAGGTTGACGTCCACCGGGATGCTGGCATTCTTGAGCGTAAGGTGCACCGGCTGGTCTTCGCCATGATTGGTGTTGGAGATGAACACCGACGACAGGCGATCGAAGGTCAGCTTGCCATCCGGTTTCGGATACGCGATCGGCTGGAACTGCGAAGCCGGCTTGAGCATCTCGTGATCGGCATGCTTGTGATGCAGCGTCCAGGGCGCCTTGCCGCGGAAGACCATCTGGTCGATGCCGGTCATGATCGTGCCCAGATACAGGCCTTTCGACATCCATGGCTTGAAGTTGCGCGCCACATGCAGTTCTTCGTGCAGCCACGATTTTTCGAAGGCGGCCGGGTAGGCGGCCAGTTCGTCGTGCTGGCGGCCTTCGCCGAGCGCGGCAAACGCCGCTTCGGCGGCCAGCATGCCGGTCTTGATTGCGCTATGGCTACCCTTGATGCGGCTGGTATTGAGGAAGCCGGCGTCGCAGCCGATCAGGGCGCCGCCCGGGAACACGGTCTTGGGCAAGGACTGCAGGCCGCCGGCGGTAATGGCACGCGCACCGTAAGAAATGCGCTTGGCGCCTTCGAAATAGTGGCGGATCGCCGGATGCGTCTTGTAACGCTGGAATTCATCGTACGGCGACAGATAAGGGTTCTCGTATGCCAGTCCCACCACGAAGCCCACCGCGACCTGGTTGTTCTCCAAGTGGTACAGGAAGGAGCCGCCGTAGGTGCTGTTGTCCAGCGGCCAGCCGGCGGTGTGGATCACCAGGCCCGGCTTGTGCTTGGACGGATCGATTTCCCACAATTCCTTGATGCCGATGCCATAGGTCTGCGGGTCCTTGCCATGGTTCAGGTCGTACTTGGCCATCAGCTGGCGCCCGAGATGGCCGCGCGAACCCTCCGCGAACATCGTGTACTTGGCATGCAGTTCCATGCCGAGCTGGAAATCCGAGCCAGGCTCGCCATCGCGCTTGACGCCCATGTTGCCAGTGGCGACACCCCGGACAGAGCCGTCCTGGTTGTACAGGATCTCGGCCGCCGGAAAGCCCGGGAACACTTCGACGCCCAGCGCCTCGGCCTGGGTGCCCAGCCAGCGCACCACGTTGGCCAGCGAAATGACGTAGTTGCCGTGGTTGGTCAGCATCTTCGGGACCATGAACTGCGGCGTCGCATACGACTTGGTCTCGGTCAGGAACAACACCTGGTCTTCGGTCACGGGAGTGTGCAGCGGCGCGCCTTTTTCCTTCCAGTCCGGGATCAGCTCGTTCAGGGCGATCGGGTCCATGACCGCGCCGGACAGGATGTGGGCCCCGAGTTCGCCGCCTTTTTCCAGCACGCAGACCGACACCTCGCGGCCGGCTTCGGCGGCCATCTGCTTGAGACGGATCGCCGCCGACAGGCCAGCGGGGCCGCCGCCGACGATGACCACGTCGTATTCCATCGCTTCACGCGGTCCGTATTGTTCGAGGAGGTTGGTTGGCTCTGTCATGGTCTCTTAATTAGGCGAAAAAAATTTAAGCACGAGTGTGCGGGTTTTTGTCATTGTTTGCAACTTTTGCGCCATTTTACGGACATTATTAGATGCGGCAATCTAATAGTGATGATTTGTGTAAGATGGTGGCTTCGCAAACGTATGGCTGAGACAAGGGGATCCGAGCGTGGGCATCGAAGTCAATTACGAAGGAAAAATCGCCATGGTCACCGGCGCATCGAGCGGCCTCGGGGCGCGCTTCGCCAAGGCGCTGGCCGGCGCCGGCGCGCAGGTGGTGCTGGCTTCGCGCCGGGTCGAGCGGCTCAAGGAATTGCGCGCAGAGATCGAGGCCGACGGCGGCGCCGCGCACGTGGTGCGGCTGGACGTTACCGACCTGGGAAGCATCAAGGCGGCCATCGCGCACGCCGAGACCGAGGCCGGCCCGATCGACATCCTGGTCAACAATTCGGGCGTGCAGAGCACCCAGCGCCTGCTGGACGTGACCGAAGAAGACTACAACTACATCATGGATACCAATCTGCGCGGCGCGTTTTTCGTCGCGCAGCAAGCCGCCAAGCGCATGATCCAGCGCGCCAAGGGCGACCCGCGCAAGCAGCACCGCATCGTCAACATCGCTTCGGTGGCGGGCCAGCGGGTGCTGCCGCAGATCGGCGTGTACTGCATGAGCAAGGCCGGCGTGATCCAGATGACCAAGGCCATGGCGGTCGAGTGGGGGAAATACGGCATCAACGTCAATGCCATCTGCCCCGGCTACATCGCCACCGAAATGAACGAGGATTATTTCGGCACCGAGCAGGGGCGCAAGCTGATCGACATGCTGCCGCGCAAACGCCCGGGCCGGCCAGAAGATCTCGACGGCCTGCTGCTGCTGCTGGCGTCCGAAGAAGCCCATTTCATCAATGGCGCCATCATCACGGCCGACGATGGCATGACGGCGCAGTAATTTGTTTAAACGAGGCACGCAATGAGCAGCAAGCAGTTAGTCCATACCATGACCATGCCCATTCGCTGGGGCGACATGGATGCCATGGGTCACGTCAACAACACGGTCTATTTCCGGTATATCGAGACCGCCCGCATCGCCTGGCTCGAGCAGGTTGGGGCACTGCCCGACCCCAGCAGCGAGGGGCCGGTCATCGTCAGCGCGCATTGCAGCTTTCTCAAGCAGCTGACCTATCCGGGCCAGATCGAAGTGACGACCTGGGTCGGCCCGCCGGGTCGTTCGAGCTTCGAGGTGAGCCACGAGATCCGCCTGGTCGGCCCAGGCGGCCAGGCCGGGGCGCTGCATGCCGAGGGCGGCGCCAAAGTGGTGTGGGTCGAGTTCAGGGCCGAGAAATCGAAGCCCCTGCCCGACAGGCTGAGGGCATTGCTGCCGGCGGCTTGAGCGCGCCGCGCTCGTTGACCCGGGGCCGAACGACCCACCAGGACTGGGGCGCTATCAGCGCGCTCCCACCAGCTTGTGCACCAGCTCCGACGAGGTCGAGGCCGCGAACTTGCGCATCAGGCTGGCGCGGTGCATTTCCACCGTGCGCGGACTCAGGTCGGTGTCGCGCGCGATCACCTTGCTGGTCTTGCCCTGCACCAGCAGGGCAGCGATCTCGCGTTCGCGCGGGGTCAGCTTGGCCGACACTGGCCGCTTCTCGCTGACGTCCTCGAAGGTCCACACGCCGGCGCCGAGCGGCTGGGCCGCTTGCAGCGCGCGCCCGGTCACGTGGCACCAGAACAGCTCGCCGTCGGCGCGGCGCATGATGCGCTCGTCCGAATAGCGGCCCCTGGCATTCATGATGGGCACGATGCGCTCGCCGGTGCGCAGGAACTCGTCCATCGTCGGATAGAGCACGCTGAACGACTGGCCGTGCAGCTTGCCCTGGCCATACCCGAACATCTCCGCCAATGCCGCGTTGCTGGCCTGGATCACGCGGTCGCGCGAGACGCACATGCCGACCGGGGCCTGCTGGAAGATCGTTTCGTAATCAATGGCGTCGGGTGCAATCATCGGGTCTGACTCGGGTGCCTGGCTGAAGGAAGGGCGGGCCGTAGTTCTACGGTATTGTCATTCGGAGCAGCCTATTTTAAGCTGAGACTCCACTCGGTAGTACAGAAGAGCTTTTCGGCTTAACCATAAAAGGGACGGGTATGAACAAAGTGTATCCTGATGCGGCGTCGGCGCTGGCCGGCATCGTGGCAACTGGCCAGACCATCGCCGTGGGCGGCTTCGGCCTGTGCGGTATTCCGGAAGCGCTGATCGAAGCGCTGCGCGACTCGGGCGTCAAGGACCTTACCGCGATTTCGAATAATGCCGGGGTCGACGGTTTCGGCCTGGGCCAGTTGCTGGAAACCCGCCAGATCAAGAAGATGATCGCGTCCTACGTCGGCGAGAACAAGGAGTTCGCGCGCCAGTTCCTGGCCGGCGAACTCGAACTCGAATTCACGCCGCAAGGCACGCTGGCCGAGAAGCTGCGCTGCGGCGGCGCCGGCATTCCGGCCTTCTTTACCAAGACCGGCTACGGCACCATCGTCGCCGATGGCAAGGAAACCCGCGAGTTCGACGGCGAGCATTACGTGATGGAGCGCGCGCTGGTGCCGGACGTCTCCCTGGTCAAGGCATGGAAGGCCGACAAGGCCGGCAACCTGGTGTTTCGCAAGACAGCGCGCAACTTCAACCCGAACGTCGCCACCGCGGGCAAGGTCTGCATCGTCGAAGTCGAAGAGCTGGTCGAGATCGGCGAGATCGATCCGGACCAGGTGCATACCGCGAGCATCTTCGTGCACCGCATCGTCCATAACCCTTCGCCGGAAAAGCGCATCGAACAGCGCACCGTGCGCGCGAACTAAGACGAATCAAGACTACACCTGGAGACAGAACATGGCATGGACTCGTGATGAAATGGCCGCGCGCGCGGCGCAGGAACTGCAAGATGGCTTCTACGTAAATCTCGGCATCGGCCTGCCGACCCTGGTGGCAAACTACGTGCCCCAGGATATCGAAGTGTTCCTGCAGTCGGAGAACGGCTTGCTGGGCATCGGCCCGTTCCCGACCGAAGCGCAGGTCGACGCCGACCTGATCAATGCCGGCAAGCAGACCGTGACGGCGCTGCCGGGCGCGGCCTACTTCAGTTCGGCCGATTCTTTCGGCATGATTCGCGGCGGCAAGATCAATCTGGCAATCCTGGGGGCGATGCAGGTGTCCGAGCACGGCGACCTGGCCAACTGGATGATTCCTGGAAAGATGGTCAAGGGTATGGGCGGGGCAATGGACCTGGTGGCCGGGGTCAAGCGCGTGGTGGTGGTGATGGAGCACGTCGCCACCGCCAAGGATGGCTCGACCAGCCACAAGATCTTGCCGAAGTGCGACCTGCCGCTGACCGGCGTGGCCGTGGTCGACCGCATCATCACCGACCTGGGTGTGATGGATATCACCGAGCGCGGATTGAAGTTGGTAGAACTGGCGCCGGGAGTGACCAAAGAGCAAGTTTTGGTAGCGACTGGTTGCGAGCTGGACGTCTCGTCAGTCTAACCGCCTGCTACGGCGGCGGCGCCGCCGCCCATCCAGCGAAAGCCCGGCAAGCCTGCTTGCCGGGCTTTTTTGTATCCGCAGCCACCGCACCACCCGGAGCAAAGATTGTCTGTCAGATAAGCTCAGTTGGCAGGGTGATCGACGCTGGTTCGAAGACGATAAAAAATTTTTTTTATCCCATTTCTCATAGGGAAAAACAGCTTCGTCAGCCTGAATGCATTCCCTTTTCCCATGTACTTTCCTGTTCGCATCGTATATTGTGGGAAAAATGTGTCAGGGGTAATTTCCCCCAGGACACAAAGAGTTACGTTCTGACCATGTGAGGCCAGCGCATACCCTGCGTACCGTCTCACGGCTTGGCCGGCCCGACAAGCAAGGGTTCATGGAACGTCGTCTTATTCGTCTTTTCAACTTTCAGACTTTCGAATGCACTCCTTAAAACTCCATACCGTCTTCCTGGCTGGCGCCATCCTGGTGACTGGCAGCGGCATGTCGGCAGCCACCTACGCTGCCGACAGCAGCACCTACGTTCCGCAAAGCCGTGCGACCAGCCGCGCCGCGGCTCCCGTGACAATCAGCACCGCCAGTTCCAGCGCCTACATTCCTGGCAGCCGCGGCGGATCGACCGGCGCCGTCTCCGGCAATCCCGCTCCGAGCCCGACGGCCGCCACAGTGACCGATATCCGCTTCGAAAGCACATCTTCGGTTGCGCAATCGAACGTTCCCGTCACCTTTGGCCATATCTTCGCTCCGGGCCATCTAGCCTCGGGAGCTTCGCTTTCCGGCCGCCTCGGCAGTGGCGTCACGGTCCCGCTGCAGCTCGACGTCAAGGCTCGCCATCCGGACGGTTCGGTGCGCCACGCCATCGTATCGGCCGTCCTGCCATCCCTGGGTGCCGGGCAGACGCTGGTCATGACGCTCGACCGTGCCGGTGCCGCGAGCAAGCTCGCCGGCACCACCAGTTCACTGCTCAACAGCGGTTTCAACGCCTCGTTCAGCGCGACCATCGGCGGCGTGCGCTACACGGCGGCGGCCGATGAGCTGATTCGCAAGTCCCTTGCCAAGTCGTGGCTGAGCGGTGCCACCGCCAATGAATGGCATGTTTCCGCGCCCTTGACGAACAGCAAGGGCGTAGCCCACCCGCACCTGTCGGCGCGGTTCGCCGTGCGCTGGTACGAGGCCGTCAGGAAAGCCCGGGTCGATGTCGTGATCGAGAATAACTGGGCTTACGAGGCGGCGCCCCAGAACTTTACTTATAACGCAGAGATTTTGGTCGGTGGCAAGGCTGTGTATGCCAAGCCGTCGCTGCAGCATTACCATCACGCCCGCTGGCGCAAGATGTTCTGGTGGAATGGCGCCGCGCCGGAAGTCAACGTCAAGCACAACACCGCCTACCTGATCGACAGCCGCGCCGTGCCAAACTACGACCGTTCGCTCACGATTCCCGACACTGTGCTGAGCGACCTGCAGAAACGTTGGGCCAATGCCTCGACCGAGCCGATGGGTACTGGGCTGTCCAATCCCTATATGCCGGCCACCGGGGGCCGCGGTGATATCGGTATCCTGCCGCAATGGACAACAATCCACCTGCTGAGCATGGACCGCCGCGCTCGCGATGCTACCCTCGGAACTGCCGAGCTGGCGGGCAGCTTCTCGTCACACTACCGCGACAAGCAAACCGGGCAGCCGGTGAGCCTGGTCGACTATCCCTACATGACGCTGGTGGGCCGGCCGGGCGACGCCATCAACCCTGCGACCAAGCAGAATGAAGGGTTCCCTGGCTGCGCCACCAGCACCGCATGCGGGTCGCCGAATGTGGAAGACGTGTCGCATCAGCCGGGCTATGCCTACCTGCCTTACATGCTCACGGGCGACCATTTCTTCTTGGAAGAGCTGCAGTTCTGGGGCATGTATAACGTGTTCAATTCGAACCCCGGATATCGTCAGAACATCAAGGGCTTGCTCAGTCCCGAGCAGGTGCGGGGCCAGGCATGGGGCTTGCGCACGCTCGCCGAAGCAGCCTATATCGTCCCTGATGACGACCGGCTGAAGGAACATTTCAACCGCATACTCGAGAGCAACCTTGATTGGTATAACGAGAATTATACGAACAACGCGGGCGCCAACAAGTTGGGTGTACTGGTCAATGGCTACGCGCTGGCGTATTCGAACGGACGTGGCATTGCCCCCTGGATGGATGACTTCTTTACCGCCGCGCTGGGCCATGCCCACGAACTGGGCTTTACCAAGGCCACTGCCATGCTCAAGTACAAGGCCCGGTTCCCGATCCAGCGCATGATCGGCGAGGGTAGCTGCTACGTCAACGGCGCGATGTACTCGATGCTGATCCGTGATAGCGCTACCAGCCCGCTCTACACCACGATCGGCCAGGCATTCAGGGTCAGCAACGACTTCGAACTGGGCGCGGCCTACAACAAGCTGGCATGCGCCGGCACCGCCATGGCGCAGGCGCTCGGCCTGAAGGTCGGCGAAATGACCGGCTATTCGTCAGCGTATGCCGGCTATCCGTCGAACATGCAGCCGGCGCTGGCCTATGCAGCCGATGTCGGCGGCGCCGACGGCGCCAGGGCCTGGGCGGTATTCATGTCGCGTAGCGTCAAGCCGAACTACGCGCTCGGCCCGCAGTTCAACATCGTCCCGCGCACGCGCTAGGGGGGGCTGGTCTCCCTGGCACCCTGGCGCCGGCAATCGGTGCCAGGGTGCCAGGCCTTGACTAATCGAGCGACCAGACGTATTGCACCGCGGTCCAGGCCGGTACCGGTTTGCCCTTCGTTGTCGCCGGCTTGAATGTGCATTTCGCTAGCGCCGTTTGCGCGGCATCATCGAGCGCCGCATGGCCGGAAGACTTTTTAAGCCTGGTGTCAGCGACCTTGCCGTTGGTGGCCACCATGAAGTCCAGCGAAACCGTGCCGGTGTGATGGAGCTTGATCGATTCGGCCGGATACAAGGGCCGATCACAAGATTTGAAGTCGGCAACCGCGGGGACGTCGGGCTGCGCTTGCGGCGCGGCGGGCGCCGCATGGGCGAACACTGCGGCGCTTACCGCCGCCAGTCCCAGCATGGGAATGCCTGCCTTCCAGTTCAGCGCCTGCCCGAGTGTATGCGACTGCGGGCGTAACAATCGTTTGATGCGTGACATAAGATCTCCTCCGTTGGCCGCTTGGGCCAGGTGGTGGGTGGGGAACTGGATTTTCTCCAGTTCGGAAAGGGCCAGGGCCAGGCGCCGCGGTTCGCCTAGTTGCCGTGCCGCGATATCGTCGGCAATCTGTTCTCGTTCGACGCGGATGCGTCCCGAGATCCACCAGACCGCCGGGTGGTAGAAGAACAGGGTCTCGACCAGGTTCTGGCCGAGGTTCACCAGGTAGTCGTGACGCTGGATATGCGCCATTTCATGGGCCAGCAGGGCTTCGAGCAACGGTGCCGGCATGCCCGATACCAGTGCCGCCGGCACCAGCACCACCGGGCGCCACCAGCCGGCCGTGACCGGACTTGCCAGGCCCGCGACCACGCGCAGGCGCACCGCGCGGCCGATGCCGAATCGCAGCGCGAGCGTGTCGATCCGCGCCTGCCATGGCGCATCGCGGCGCTCATGGGCGGCGGCGCGGCCGATCCACAGTAGTCCGGACACCATGCGCAAGGCCAGCGCCAGCGCGCATGCCGCCCAGGTGGCGACAATCGGCACCAGCTGCTCGGCCAGCACCGTGGCCCAGCCTTGATCGATCGGCGCACCAGCCACCAGCCCCGCTGCGAACAGCACCATCGCGTCGCCACCGGTGCCTTCGCCGCCATGCAGGCGCAGCGCCAGTTCGGTGGCCGGCCAGGCCAGGCACAGCAACAAGCCTAGGCAGGCCGCCAGGTAGCGTGACTCGGGGCGGGCATTGCTTAGCGCCATCAGGACAAGCGCAGTCGCGCAGCCGATCAGCGTGCCTTGCCAAAGAAAGTGGACCAGGGTCCAGCCGACGCTGCCTATCAGGTCGGCGCTGCTCATGACTGCTTTCCTGGTGTGTCTTGCGGTTGCTCTTCGCGCAGCAGCGCTTCGATTTCGTCGCGCTCTTTCTTCGAGATGCCGCTCTTGAGCGCGGCCAGCACCAGTGCCTTGGCCGAGCCGGCAAAGGCGCGCTGCACCAGGTCCTGCAACAGGTTGGTCTGCATCGAGTCACGTGCATGCACCGGGGCATAGACGTGCGATCGTTCGCGCTCGTCGCGCACCAGCAGGCCTTTGGCGTGCATGATCTGCATCAGGCGCAGCACGGTGGCATAGGTCACGTCGGGCTTGTGCTTCTGCATTTCATGGTGCACCTGCTTGGCGGTGCCCGATCCCAGCGGCCAGAGCACTTCAAGTAGCTCGAGCTCGGCTGGCGTCGGTTTGGGGGTGTCGGACTTGCGGGGCATGAGCGTCCTCATAGGTAGTTGATGGATATAGAATAGTTTGTCTAGATACCCGTGTCTATAGTTTTCGTGGCGTGTGTGCGTTTTATTCGTGGCGGGTAGCCGACGCGCCTGCATGGCATGTGGCTGTGCATCGAGATCAGCATGGCGTCGGGCCTACTTAGACAGGATGATCTACTTGGAATATGCTTGGGCCGCAGGGACGGCTGCGGTGATGCGGTGCGGTCTTCTTGGGGCCGGCCGGTGGCGGCGCTGTGGCAGGAATTCCTGGCCAGGATCGGCTGATGAATCGGCTGACCACGTCGACGAAAAAAACGCCGGGCAAGCCTCGGCGTGTTTTATCGAGCAGGGCGAGCAATCGAGCCGCAGCGCGCAACGTCCAGTAGGGTCTTGAAAGGACTGGATCTTATTGCGCCGCCCAGCCCCCATCCATGTTCCACGCCACGCCGCGCACCTGGTCACCTGCCGGGCTGCAGAAGAACACGGCCAGCGCGCCCAGTTCGTCCGGCGTCACGAATTCGCCGGACGGCTGCTTTTCGAGCAGCAGCGACTTGCGCGCGGCGTCGTTGGACAGGCCTTCGCGGGCGGCGCGGTCGTCGACCTGCTTTTGCACCAGCGGCGTCAGTACCCAGCCCGGGCAGATTGCATTGCAGGTGACGCCAGTATGGGCATTTTCCAGTGCGGTTACCTTGGTCAAGCCCACCAGCCCGTGCTTGGCCGCGACATATGCCGACTTGCCGCTTGAACCCACCAGGCCGTGGACCGAGGCCAGGTTGATGATGCGCCCCCAGTTCTTTTGCTTCATGGCGGGAAGCGCCAGGCGGGTGGTGTGGAAGGCCGAGGTCAGGTTGATTGCCAGGATCGCATCCCATTTCTCGGGCGGAAATTCATCGACCGGCGCCACATGCTGGATGCCCGCATTGTTGACCAGGATATCGACGCCGCCGAATTTATCGGCGGCGAACTGCATCATCGCTTCGATTTCGGCCGGCTTGGACATGTCGGCGTTATGGTGGGCGGTCTGCACGCCGAACTCGGTGCCGGTCTCGAGGTAGAGCTTCTCGATCTGCTGGGCGTCGCCAAAGCCGTTGAACACGATATTCGCGCCCTGGCCGGCCAGCGCGCGGGCAATGCCCAGGCCGATGCCCGAGGTTGAGCCGGTGACGAGCGCCGTTTTCCCACTTAACATAGTCGATTTCATTTCGTCCTCTAGGTGAAGGTGATCGGGTTGCTGCTACAGAATTGGTAGAATTCTAATCGCAACGCCGCGTAAAATGATGCATTGCGTGAAGACGCGACCACCAAGCAGACTATATTGCCATGACGGAGCCGGGGATGAGCCAAGCCAGACTAAAAAGCGTGCAGTGCAGTTCGCCGGCCGGCCTGCACCGGATGGCCTACAAGGAATGGGGCGACCCGGCCAATCCCAGGGTGCTGGTCTGCGTGCACGGCGTGACCCGCGTGGCCGACGATTTCGATCAGCTGGCGCAGGCATTGTGCGGCCACTACCGCGTGGTATGCCCGGACGTGGTGGGGCGCGGGCGGTCGCAGCGGCTGCGCGATCCGGCTTACTATACGGTACCGCAATACGTGGCCGACATGGTCACGCTGGTGGCGCGCGTGACCCAAGGGGATGATGGCGATGGCGGCGTGCACTGGTTCGGCACCTCGATGGGCGGCCTGATCGGCATGGTGCTGGCCGCGCTCGAAGATAGTCCGGTGCGCAAGCTGGTCATCAACGACATCGGGCCGGTGCTCGACCAGGGCGCGGTCCAGCGCATCGGCGAATATATCGGCCAGGACATCCGTTTCCCGGATTTCGACGCCGGCGCCGCCTATGTGCGCACGGTGTCGACCTCGTTCGGTCCGCATACCGATGAAGAATGGTTCAAGCTCGCCAGCGACGTGCTGCGCCAGGACGCCGACGGCCAGTGGACGCGCCACTACGACCTGGGCTTGGCCCAGCCGTTTCGCGCCATCACGCCGCAGCAGGCGGCGCTCGACGAGGCCGCGTTGTGGGCGGCGTGGGATGCGATCAGCTGCCCGACGCTGCTGGTGCGCGGCGAACTGTCCGACTTGCTGTCGCACGCGACGGCGCAGGAAATGTGCAGCCGCGGGCCCAAGCCCCGGCTGGTCGAGATCCCGGGCGTGGGCCATGCCCCGACCTTTGTGCGCGCCGACCAGATTGCGGTGGCGCGCGATTTTTTACTGGGCTACTAGTCCCCTTTTTAGATCGAAGAAAGCAACCATGGAAATCCAACGTCTCCACGTGGGCAAGCGTTTGTCCGAAACCGCCATCCACAATGGCACCGTCTACCTGGCCGGCCAGATCGCCGAAGACACCACCCAGGATATCGACGGCCAGATGCGCGAAGTGCTCGGTCATGTCGACCGCTTGCTGATGGAAGCCGGCAGCGACAAGTCCTGCCTGCTCACCTGCCAGATCTTCATATCGAGCATGGCCGATTTCGACGGCATGAATGCAGTCTGGGACGAGTGGGTCGCCCAGGGCCATACCCCGCCGCGCGCGACCGTCGAAGCCAAGCTTGCCAACCCCGCATGCCTCGTCGAAGTCTGCGTGACGGCTGCACTGCGCTGACGTAATGGTTTCAACCGCTTTCCTTGGCGACGCCACCACCCAACTGGTCCAGGGACTCGGCCCCGATGACGCCGCCCGCGTGCAGGCCGCGCTCGACTACGCCGGCAGCGCCTATGGCGAGCGCACGGCAACGTCCGGCCAGAGCGCGTTCGAGTTCTCGCTCGGCGTGGCCGGTACGCTGGCCTACCTCAGCACCGATGCCGAGACCCGCATCGCCGGCCTGCTGTTCGAGCTGGCGATGGCCGATCCGCAGGTCGCCGGCTCGCTCGAGGAGCGCTTCGGCAAGGAGGTGTCCGACCTGGTGCAGGGCGTCTACCAGCTGATCCGGCTGCGCGACCTCACTACTGGCAAGGAGCAGGCCGAAGGGGGGAGAAGCGGGGGCAGGAATGCCGGGAAAAACGCGGCCCAGCAGGCTGCGGCCCAGGTCGAGACGCTGCGCAAGATGCTGCTGGCGATGGCATCGGACATGCGCGTGGTGCTGATCCGGCTGGCCTCGTGCGCGGCCGGCCTGCGTTATTTCGCCGACCAGAAGCGCTTCGACGACATCACCCGCGCCTATGGCCGCGAAGTGCTCGACTTCTATGCGCCGCTGGCCAACCGGCTCGGCATCTGGCAGTTGAAATGGGAACTCGAGGATTTGTCGTTCCGGTTCATCGAGCCCGATACCTACAAACGCATCGCCCGCATGCTCGAGGAAAAGCGCTTGCAGCGCGAAGGCTTCGTCGAGTCGTCGATCGCGCGCTTGCAGGGCGAACTGGCGCAGGCCGGCATCCAGGCCGAGGTGAGCGGGCGCCCGAAGCACATCTACAGCATTTACAACAAGATGCGCGGCAAGGAGCTCGATTTTTCATCGCTGTACGACGTGCGCGCCTTTCGCGTGATCGTCCCCGACGTCAAGACCTGCTACACGGTGCTGGGCATCGTGCACAATATCTGGACCCCGATCCCGCACGAATTCGACGACTACATCTCGCGCCCCAAGCCCAACGGCTACCAGTCGCTGCATACCGTGGTCAATGCCGAAGACGGGCGCCCGCTCGAGGTGCAGATCCGCACCCAGGAGATGCACAACTTCGCCGAATACGGTATTGCGGCGCACTGGCGCTACAAGGAAGAAGGCGGATCGAACTTCAAGAGCCAGAAATACGACGAGAAGATCGCCTGGCTGCGCCAGCTGCTGGCCTGGAAGAGCGACGTGGCCGACGTTGTCGCTGGCCAGCAGGAGCAGCAGAAGGAATGGGTCGAGAAGCTCAAAGCGGCGACACTTGACGACCGCATCTTTGTGCTGACGCCCCAGGCGCGTGTGCTCGAATTGCCGCAAGGGGCGACCCCGATCGATTTCGCCTATCACCTGCACAGCGAGGTAGGCCACCGCTGCCGTGGCGCCAAGATCGACGGCATCATGGTGCCGCTCAATACCCCGCTGCGCAACGGCCAGACGTGCGAGATCATCACCGCCAAGGGCTCCAGCGGCAGCCAGGGACCTTCGCGCGACTGGCTCAGTCCCGGCTATACGGTGAGCAGCCGCACGCGCTCGAAGGTGCGCGCCTGGTTCCACGCGCTGGACCAGGCCGAGACGCTGGCGCAGGGCCGCGCGCTGGTCGAAAAGTCCCTGCAGCGCGAAGGCAAGACCGCGGTGAACCTGGAGGCGCTGGCGCACAAGCTGGGCTTTGCCAAGTCGGACGAGCTGTTCATCCAGGTCGGCAAGGAGAAATTCAGCCTGCGCCACGTGGAAGCGGCACTGCATGATGCGGTCGAGCCGCCACCGCTGGACGAAACGGCGGTGGTCAACAAGAGCCTTGCCTCGAGCGTGGAAAAGGGCGCCAAGTCGGGCGTGCTGGTGGTCGGCACCGAAGGCCTGATGACGATGCTGGCCAGGTGCTGCAAGCCGGCGCCGCCCGATCCCATCGTCGGCTTCGTCACGCGCGGCAAGGGGGTGTCGATCCACCGCCTGAGCTGCAAGAACTTCGCCGAGATGCGTATAAAGTCACCCGAGCGGGTCATCCAGACGGCCTGGGGGGCGGCGCTGTCCGAGACGGTTTATCCGGTCGACCTGTTCATCCTCGCGAGCGACCGCCAGGGACTGCTGCGCGACATTTTCGAAGTATTCTCTCGCGAGAAAATCAATGTCACTGGCGTAGCCTCGCAAAGCGCCAAGGGCCAGGCGCGCATGGTGTTCACCGCCGAGATCGGTTCGACCGCGCAGCTGCAAAAGGCACTGGCGGCGCTGGCCGAGGTGAGCGGGGTGGTGGAGGCGCGCCGGCAGTAGTGGCCTGCCTGCCTGGCGGTTGCCTCGCAAAGCAGCAATCCGATACAAATTTTCGCACCACCCATCCATATCTGTATCATATCGACACCATGCGCCGAACCCTCAATCTCACCGCCCGGCCAAGCTTGTGGGGCCTGGCCCTGGCACGCTACCTGCGCAGCTGGTGGTACATGGTGCATCTGAGCGCGGTGGCGATCGTGATGGCGCTGTCGCCGTCCACCTACAACCGCGAGAACCGGCTGGCCGCCGCGCGCCATATCCATGCCAGTACCTGGCAGGTGCTGCCCTGGTTCACCCTGGCGTCGGCCCTCATCAGCCTGGTCATCATCCGCATCGTGCTGGTCACCGCCAAGAGCTATGGCCTGTCGCATTTCGCGCTGGAGATGGTGGTGCGGGTGCTGGTACTGGAGCTCATTCCGCTGGCCGCCGCGCTGTTCGTGGCGCTGCGCGCCAGCATGGCCTTCGACGTGTCGGCGCTGGGCCTGGCGCGCTCGGGCATGTCGCCACAGGCGGCCAGCGACGAAACGCTACGGCGCATGCGGCGCGACATGGTGCCGCAGCTGCTGGCCAATGCGGTGGCGGTGCTGAGCCTGGCCATGGTCACCTCTACCCTCGTGCTGGTGCTGGCCTACCTGAACGCCTACGGCCTGTCGCCCTGGGGCGTGGATGACTATACCCGCACCGTCGGGCGCGTGTTCGCGCCGACAGTGGCAATCGGGTTCGTGCTCAAGACCGTGCTGTTCGGGCTGGCCGTGGCCCTGATTCCGACCGCCGCCATCCTCGAATTGCAGCGCTATCCGCGCAAGGTGGCGTTCACCGTGCAGCCCGGCGCTTTGCGCCTGCTGTTCATGCTGCTGCTGATCGAAGCGGCTTCGCTCGCCCTGAAATACATGTAATCAAGAGAAGCCCAGATGACCGAACCCCTGCCGGACGAACCGAAACACGTCGAACTCAAGGCCATGATCCTGCTGGTGGCGGTCGGCATCCTGATTGCCTCTTTCCTCGGCTATGTAATGCACGCACGCGGCGTGTTCGAACCGACCCAGCGGCTGGTGCTAGAAACCGACGATTCGTCCGGCGTCATGCCCGGCATGGACATGACCTTCGCCGGCTTTCCGATCGGCCGGGTAGACCAGGTCGAACTTGCACCGGACGGCAAGGTGCGCATCCTGGTCGACGTCACCCGCAAGGACGCCAAGTGGCTGCGCACGTCCAGCGTGTTCACGCTCGAGAGCAGTATCGTCGGCGAGACCCGCCTGCGCGCGCATACCGGCGTGCTGAACGACCCGCCGCTGCCGCCTGGGGCCACGCGCACGGTGCTGCGCGGCGACGCCACCGCCGAAATTCCCCGCATCGTCGCCACCGTCCGCGCGCTGCTGGAAAACCTCGAGACGATGACGTCCACCGATTCGGACATCAACGCGACCCTGGCCAATGTCAACAGCGTCACCGGCCGCATGTCCGGTCCGGGCGGAATACTGGGCGGGGTGCTCGGTGGCGACGCCGAGGCCAGCAGGCTGCGCGAGGCACTCGACCGCGTCAACCGGCTGCTCGACAAGACCGATCGCCGGGTCTACGGCAAGGACGGCGTCATGGACGATGCCCAGGCCTCGATCCGGCAGTTGCACGTGGTCCTGCAAGACGCCAGCACCACGCTGAAAAAAGTCGACGCGGTACTGATCGAGGCGCAGGCCGTCGGTGCCAACGCCCGCGTGGCCACGCAAGACCTGGGCGCGCTGCGCGGCGAAGTCGACGCCAGCCTGCGCAAGGTCAACCGCCTGGTCGACGAAATCAACCGCAAGTGGCCTTTCGCCCGCAGCAACCAGGAGATCAAGTTGCCATGAGAATCTACCCTTTTCTCGCCGTGGTGGCCCTGTCCGCCTGCGCCGGCAAGCCCTTGCCCCCTGATTGGCAAAGCAATGCCAAGGGGGCGCTCGACGCTTCGGTTAACGATTACCTGAAGGGCAGTAGCAGCGCTGCGCAAGCGCAGTTTCGCGACGCGCGCCGCGCCACCGCCAGCACCGGCCGCGCCGACTATGTGGCGCAAGTGGAGCTGGTGCGCTGCGCCGCGCAGGTGGCCAGCCTCGATTTCGATGATTGCCCGGGTTACGTCGCGCTAGCGCCCGAGGCAACACCGACCCAGCGCGCCTATGCCGACTATCTGTACGGCCGCTGGCAGGGGCTGGATGCGGCGCTGCTGCCAGAGCAGCACCGCGCCGTGCCGGCGAGCGGCCAGCTCGCGCCCCTGACCGACCCCCTGGCGCGGCTGGTGGCGGCCGGGGCGTCGTTCAAGGCCGGCCGCATCACGCCGCAAGCTATCGTGCAGGCCATCGACACCGCCTCGCAACAGGGCTGGCGCCGTCCGCTGCTGGCCTGGCTGGGCGTGCAGGAGCAGCGGGCCGAAGCGGCGGGCGATGCACAGGAAGTGCAGCGCATCCGGCGCCGCATCGCGCTGGCGTCGGGTTCCTGAGGCGCAGCTAGGTTCGCAGCTAGGTTCGCAGCTAAAACGTTGGTCTCAGGAGTTCGCGCAGCGCAGCGCCCACGGCAACGCATTGTGGATGGCAGTCGCCGCCAGCGCCGCCTGCCCGGTAGCCACCGCGATCTGGTTCAGGCCGCGCGTGACGTCGCCGATCGCGAACAATCCCGGCACCGAGGTGCGGCAATGTTCGTCCACCAGCAGCTTGCGGCATTCCACGGTCTCGGCGCCAAGTGCGCTGGCCAGGTCGGAGCGGGCGGTTTCTCCCAGCATCGGGTAGAACACGTCGCAGTGGTAGTCTTCACCGTCTTTCGTATGCAGGATGGGGGTCATGTCCTGGCTCATGGTCACGCCGGCCAGCGGCGACAGCACGTGCCTGACCCCGGCGGCGGCCAACTGCTGCTTTTCCTCGGTGGTGAGAGTCGATTCGTCGCAGCGTTCGAACAGCAGCACGTCGGCGCTGAAGGTTCGCATGAACAGGGCATGGCCCACCGGATTGGTCTCGGAGGTGACCACGCCGATGCGCTTGTCGATCACGTCCCAGCCGTCGCATACCGGGCACAGGCGAACCGCGCCAGACAGTACTGCTTCGTCCCAGCGCTCGACCGGCATGCCGGCGTCGGCTACGCCGCTGGCCAGCAGGACCGTCAATGCGCGCAGCTCGCAATTGCCGCCGCCATCGGCCGGGGCATATTCGGCCACGAACTGGCCGTCTTCCAGGCGCAGGCTGATAATTTCACCAGGCATCACGCTACCGCCATAGTTGCCTAGTTGCTGGCGCAGTTTCTCGAGCAGGACCTTGCCGTTAATACCATCTGGAAAGCCCGGGTAATTGTGCGAAACGGGAATCCACGACAGCCGGCTGTTGCCCTTGTCGACCAGGGCAACTTGCCGCGTGAAACGGCGCAGGTAAAGGGCAGCGGTCAAGCCGGCCGGCCCGCCGCCAATGATAAGGGTATCGAATACGGTGCGATCACAGTCCATGGGGCGATTATGCTGAGCATCGGGCCTGGCGGGTATCGGCGTGCGGGCTAGCGCGAAGTAAGAGCTGGCTTACAGCGCCTACAGCGATTTACCGCCGGCTGCTTCCGGCTGCAGCGTTACATGGTCGATGCCGTGTTTTTCGCGCAGCATGACGCGCACTGCCTCGAGTATGCCTGGCCACTGCTCGAGGCTGGCTATTTCGAGGTGGCCGATCAATGCAGGGTGGCCGGGCGACATGTCCCAGACATGAAGGTCGTGAACGTCGAGTACGCCGCTGACTGCCTTCAGGTTGGCGCCGACCTCGAGATAGTCGATCTGGCCTGGCACTGCCTCCATCAGAAAGTGGTAGGACTCGCGCAGGATGCTGCTGGTCGAGCGCAGGATCAGCAGCGCCACGAACAGCGACAGCAGTGGGTCGACCCGCAGCCAGCCAGTGAAATAGATGACGGCGCCGGAGGCGATCGCCGCCAGCGAGCCGAGCAGGTCGCCCATGACATTGACCAGCGCGGCGCGGGTATTGATGCTCTGGTTGTCGCGCGAGAGCACCCAGGCCACCACCAGGTTAATGCAGGCGCCGATACTGGCGACCACCAGCACCACGCCACCTTGCACGGGTTCCGGATGCAGCAGGCGCGCGATCGCCTGCCACCCGATCCAGGCAACCAGCGCCAGCAAGGCCAGGCAGTTCACGAACGCCGCCAGCGCTTCGGCGCGCACGAAGCCGAACGAATGGCGCGCAGAAGGGGGGCGGCGGGCGATCATCTGGGCCAGCAGCGCCAGGCCCAGCGCCGCCGCATCGGTCACCATGTGGCCGGCGTCGGCAATCAGGGCCAGCGAATTGGAAATGAAGCCGGTCACGACTTCGACCACGGCGAACAGCAGCGTCAGCCCGAGCGCGATCGCCAGGGCACGTGGGCTGCGCCCCTCGACGGTATGGCCGTGACGCGCATCGCCGTCGAGGTGGGCATGCAAGTGGGCGGACGTGCGTTCGGTGGGCTGGGCGGACATCGTGGCTGTGGCGTGTTGTCTTGCTCGACAGTGTAAGGCAAAGGGCGCTGGCGGGGCAGGCAGGCTCTCCAGGAAACTTTTTCCGTGACAAGCCTTGCGGATCGCGCCGGCGCTCCTTATAATGCAGGGATTGGGCGGTTAGTTCAGCTGGTTAGAATACTTGGTCGACATCCAAGGGGTCGCAGATTCGAATTCTGCACCGCCCACCAGAATATCAAGCAAGAACTGTAAGAGCGAGAAAGGCACGCACGGTTATGACACCGCGAACTACAACCTGGTTGTGGGGGAATCGCTAGACGCGGTATGGTGTTCTTTTGCTCAACACACTGAAACAAACGCGCCTGGTGCGCGTTTTTTTTCGTCCATCGAATTTCAGCTTTCACTATCTTTTACATTAGCGGCGCGGCGCGCCAATTGGAGAACAGCATGCTCAACGTTCGACTTCCCGATGGCTCCAGCCGTCAGTTCGACGGCCCCGTCACGGTAGCCCAGGTGGCATCCAGCATCGCTACCAGCCTCGGCAAGGCAGCGCTCGCCGGCAAGGTCAATGGCAAGGTGGTCGACACCTCTTTCCTGATCGAGCAAGACGCCGAGCTGGCGATCGTGACCGAGCGCGATCCGGAAGGCCTGGACGTGATCCGCCACTCGACCGCCCACCTGCTGGCGCACGCGGTCAAGGAGCTGTTTCCGGACGCCCAGGTCACCATCGGCCCGGTGATCGAGAACGGCTTCTACTACGATTTTTCGTACAAGCGCCCGTTCACCCCGGACGACCTGGTCAAGATCGAGAAGAAGATGGTCGAACTGGCCAAGAAGGATGAGCCGGTCACCCGCAAGGTGCTACCGCGCGACGAAGCCGTCGCCTACTTCAAGTCGATCGGCGAAGAGTACAAGGCCGAGATCATCGCCTCGATCCCGGCCGGCGAGGACGTCTCGCTGTATTCGGAAGGCAGCTTTACCGACCTGTGCCGCGGACCGCACGTGCCGTCCTCGGGCAAGCTCAAGGTGTTCAAGCTGATGAAGCTGGCCGGCGCCTACTGGCGCGGCGACTCCAAGAACGAGATGCTGCAGCGCGTATATGGCACCGCCTGGGCCAAGAAAGAAGACCAGGAACATTACCTGCACATGCTGGAAGAAGCCGAAAAGCGCGATCACCGCAAGCTCGGCAAGGCGCTGGACCTGTTTCACTTCCAGGAAGAAGCACCGGGCCTGATCTTCTGGCACCCGAAGGGCTGGACCGTCTGGCAGCAGGTAGAGCAATACATGCGCCACAAATACCAGGTGAATGGCTATGACGAGGTCAAGGCGCCACAGATCCTCGACGTCACCCTGTGGCAGAAGACCGGTCACTGGGATAACTATCGCGAGAACATGTTCACCACCGAGTCGGAAAACCGCTCGTATGCACTCAAGCCGATGAATTGCCCTGGCCACGTGCAGATCTATAACTCGGGCATGAAGAGCTACCGCGACCTGCCGCTGCGTTACGGCGAGTTCGGCCAGTGCCACCGCAACGAGTCTTCGGGCGCCTTGCACGGCATCATGCGCGTGCGCGGCTTCACCCAGGACGATGGCCACGTGTTCTGTACCGAAGAACAGATCGAGGCCGAAGTAACCGCCTTCCATGCGCAGGCGATGGAAGTGTATGACGACTTCGGTTTCACGAATATCGACGTCAAGCTGGCGCTGCGTCCGGAAAGCCGCATCGGCACCGACGAGGTGTGGGACGAGGCCGAAGAGGCGCTGCGCAGCGCACTGCGCGCCTGCGGCGTGGAGTGGACCGAGTTGCCAGGCGAGGGCGCTTTTTACGGTCCGAAGATCGAATACCACCTGAAGGATAGCCTGGGCCGCCCCTGGCAGGTTGGCACCATGCAGGTCGACTTCTCGATGCCTGGCCGCCTGGGCGCAGAATATGTAGCAGAAGACAACACCCGCAAGGTGCCGGTCATGCTGCACCGTGCGATCGTCGGATCGATGGAGCGCTTCATCGGCATCCTGATCGAAAACTATGCCGGCGCACTGCCGCTGTGGCTGGCGCCGACGCAAGTGGCGGTGCTCAATATCTCGGATGCACAGGCCGATTACGTGAAAGAAGTGGCCGCCAAGCTTAAGCAAGCGGGCCTGCGCGTTCACGCTGATTTGCGGAACGAGAAAATTACTTATAAAATACGTGAGCATTCCGTCCAAAAGTTGCCGTATATTCTAGTTATTGGCGACAAGGAACGGGAAGCCAATACTGTGGCCGTGCGTGCCCGCGGCAATGTCGATCTGGGTGTCATGCCTGTCGACGCGCTCGTGGAGCGTCTGGTGGCGGAAGTCGCCGCGAAGACGAAATAATCCCCGGCCTACTCAAATACTTTCAAAGGAAACAACATAGCTACTGACAAGCAGAATCGCATCAACGGCGAGATCACCCATCCCGAAATGCGCCTTAATGGTGTAGAGAACGAACCACTGGGCATCGTCAGCCTGGCGGATGCGTTCCGCATGGCCGAAGAACTGAACGTCGACCTGGTCGAGATCGCGCCAACGGCGGTCCCGCCGGTGTGCCGCCTGATGGACTACGGCAAGTTCAAGTATTCGGAGCAGAAGAAGGCGCACGAAGCGAAGCTGAAGCAGAAGATCATCCAGGTCAAGGAAGTCAAATTCCGTCCGGGCACCGATGAAGGCGATTACAGCATCAAGCTGCGCAACCTCATCAAGTTCCTGGAAGAGGGCGACAAGACCAAGATCACGCTGCGTTTCCGCGGTCGCGAAATGGCCCACCAGGATATCGGTATGCGCATGCTCGAACGCCTGCGCGGCGACCTCGACGAAGTCGGTCAGGTCGAGCAGTTCCCGAAACTCGAGGGACGCCAGATGATCATGATCGTCGCACCGAAGAAAAAGAAGTAATCTTCGTTTGCAAGATCGCCAGGCCAGGCCCGGGGTTGCAGCAATAGCTGCAGCCCCGGGCCTGGTTGCGCTCGTGGTGCCTGTGCGTGCGGCAGCGCAACACCCTGTCCAGTCGCCTTCATTCTGTGTTATGATCTGCGGTTCCTGTTTTTCGAAACAGGTTGTAGCGGGTGCTAAGGTGTCTCGAGTTCCGCTGCAAGACAAGTGAAAGTAGGCATCCAAGAGCAGCATCGCTGCCACCTGCAATCCTGTCACATATGAGGCTGTCCCTAGTACGGGCAGATGACTATGCCAAAAATGAAAACCAAAAGCAGCGCGAAGAAGCGTTTCCGCGTGCGTCCAGGTGGTACCGTCAAGTCGGGTATGGCGTTCAAGCGTCACATCCTGACCAAGAAGACCACCAAGAACAAGCGTCAGCTGCGTGGTACCCGTAACATCAATGCGTCGGACGTGACTAGCGTTCTCCGCATGATGCCATCTGCTTAATCTCACACACAAGGAGCTAATATGCCTCGAGTAAAACGTGGGGTTACTGCACGTGCCCGTCACAAAAAAGTTCTTGAACTTGCCAAAGGCTACCGCGGTCGCCGCAGCAAGGTATACCGTGTTGCCAAGCAAGCAGTCATGCGCGCTGGCCAATACGCATACCGCGATCGCCGCAACAAGAAGCGCGTCTTCCGCGCACTGTGGATCACCCGTATCAACGCGGCGTCGCGTTCGCACGGCATGACCTACAGCGTGTTCATGAACGGCCTGAAGAAGTCCGGAATTGAACTGGACCGCAAGGTTCTGGCCGACATGGCTGTGCATGACAAGCCGGCATTCGCCGCGATTGTCAGCGCTGTCCAGGCCAAGCTGGCTGCTTGATAGCAGTTCGCCGGTAATACCAGCATCGCTGCATGCGATGCGAAAAGAGCGGGGCAGAGGTTTTCAACGACCTGTGCCCCGTTTTTGATTGTGGGGCCTTGTTAAACCGACACCGTTTCACCACTGCCCCTGTGGCTCCCGCCACCATCGAAACAGGAAAAATCGCATGAACTCGCTGGAAGAACTCGTCGTCTCGGCCCAGGCTGATTTTGGCGCCGCCGCGGATGCTGCTGCGCTTGAAAACGCCAAAGCCAAATACCTCGGCAAGACCGGCCAGGTCACCGACCTGATGAAGGGCCTCGGCAAGCTCGAGCCCGAACAGCGCAAGGCGCAGGGTGCCTTGATCAATGCCGCAAAAGAAAAAATCGAAAGCGCATTGACCGCCCGCCGCGAAGCACTGGCCATGGCCCAGCTCGAGGAACGCCTCAATGCCGAGGCTATCGATGTAACCTTGCCAGGCCGCGGCCGCTCCAGGGGCGGCATTCATCCGGTGATGCGCAGCTGGGAACGCGTCGAGCAGATCTTCCGCTCGATCGGTTTCGACGTGGCCGACGGGCCCGAGATCGAAAACGACTGGACCAATTTCACTGCGCTGAATAGCCCGGAAAACCATCCCGCGCGCTCGATGCAGGATACCTTCTACATCGAAGGCAACGACAGTACCGGCAAGCCGCTGCTGCTGCGCACCCATACCAGCCCGATGCAGGTGCGCTATGCGCGCACCCATACGCCGCCGATCAAGGTGATCGCACCGGGGCGCACCTACCGCGTCGACAGCGATGCCACCCACTCGCCGATGTTCCACCAGGTCGAAGGCCTGTGGATCGGCGAAGATATCTCGTTCGCCGACCTCAAGGGCGTCTACCTGAATTTCGTCAAGGCCTTCTTCGAGACCGACGATCTCCAGGTGCGGTTCCGCCCCTCGTACTTTCCGTTCACCGAACCGTCGGCCGAGATCGACATCGCCTTCGGTTCCGGTCCGCTCAAGGGCCGCTGGCTCGAAGTGTCGGGTGCCGGTCAGGTGCATCCAACGGTGGTGCGCAATTTCGGGCTCGATCCGGAAAAATTCATTGGCTTCGCGTTCGGCTCCGGCCTCGAGCGCCTGACGATGCTGCGCTACGGAATCAACGACCTGCGCCTGTTCTACGAGGGCGACCTGCGATTCCTGAAGCAATTTAATTAATTCGGTCGCCGATTCAGTACATTCAGTACAACTAGTACCAACACCTGACAAGTCACGCGCTTACAAGGCAAAAGATTATGCAATTCTCCGAAAACTGGCTCCGTTCCATGGTTAATCCGACTTTGAGTTCGGAAGAGCTGTCCCATCTGCTGACGATGTCCGGCCTTGAAGTCGAGGAAGTCGAGGCGGTTGCGCCGCCGTTCACGAACGTGGTGGTAGCCGAGGTCAAGGAAGTGGCCAAGCACCCGAACGCCGACCGCCTCAATGTCTGCCAGGTCGATGTCGGTACCGGCACGCTGCTCAACATCGTCTGCGGCGCGCCCAACGTGCACGCCGGAATGAAGGCGATCTGCGCCATGTCGGGCGCGCTGCTGCCGCCTGGCGCGGACGGCAAGCCCTTCGAGATCAAGACCGGCAAGCTGCGTGGTGTCGAGTCGCAGGGCATGCTGTGCTCGGCGAAGGAGCTGCGGATCTCGGAAGAGAGCAACGGCCTGATGGCGTTGCCGTCCGACGCGCCGGTTGGCGCCAATATTCGCGACTATCTCGGCCTGGACGACCTGAAATTCACCATCAAGCTGACCCCGAACAAGGCCGACTGCCTGTCGGTGCTGGGCGTGGCGCGCGAAGTCGCGGCCCTGACCGGCGCGCCGCTGCACCTGCCAACCACGCGCCTGGTGCCGGTGACGCTGGACGAGACGCTGCCGGTGACGATTTCCGCGCCGGACCTGTGCGGGCGTTTCACGGGACGCGTGATCCGCGGCCTGAACGCGCGCGCGGCCACGCCCGACTGGATGAAGCAGCGCCTCGAGCGCAGTGGCCAGCGCCCGGTATCGAGCCTGGTGGACATTTCGAATTACGTCATGCTCGAGCTGGGGCGGCCAACCCACGTGTTTGACATGAACAAGATCCATGGTGGCCTGGACGTACGCTGGGGCAGGACGGGCGAGTCGCTCACGCTCCTGAACGGCAATACGGTCGAGATCGACGAGTGGGTCGGCGTGATCGCCGACGACCGGGGAATCGAGTCGCTGGCAGGGATCATGGGCGGCGATGCCAGTGCCGTCACCCTCGATACCACCGATATCTATCTGGAAGCGGCGTTCTGGTGGCCCAATGCGATCCAGGGCCGCGCCCGCAAGTTCAATTTCTCGACCGATGCGGCGCACCGCTTCGAGCGTGGTGTCGATTACGCCACCACGGTCGAGCACATCGAGCGCATCACGGCACTGATCGTCGAGATCTGCGGTAGCGCGCAGACCAGGGTGGGGCCGGTCGACGACCAGTCGGTGAACCTGCCGCAACCGGTGCCGGTTGCCATGCGCACTGCGCGCGCCGCCAAAGTGATCGGCGTGCCGCTCACCGATGAAGTCGTCGCCGACATCTTCACCCGCCTGCAGCTGCCGTTCACGTTTGCCGAAGGCGTGTTTCACGTGACCGCGCCGTCTTACCGTTTCGATATCGAGATCGAGGAAGACCTGATCGAGGAAGTCGCGCGCGTCTACGGCTTCGAGAACATCCCGACCCGACCGCCGGTCGCGCCAAGCAGCATGCTGGTCGAGCCGGAAAATACCCGCTCGCTGTTCGCGATCCGCCACCAGCTCGCTGGCCTGGGTTACCAGGAAGTGGTCAACATGAGCTTCGTGGAAGCCCAGTGGGAACAGGATTTTGCCGCGAATGCCGATCCGATCCGGCTGCAGAACCCGATCGCCAGCCAGCTGAGCGTGATGCGCTCGAACCTGGTCGGCAGCCTGGTTGCCAACGTGCGCTACAACGTCAACCGCAAGGCCGGCCGGGTGCGGGCCTTCGAAATTGGCGGCGTCTTCATGCGCAATCCGATGGTGCCCGATGGCCCCTTGAGCGTGGCCGGTTTCGAGCAGCCCAAGCACGTCGCCGCCATTGCCTACGGTCCCGCGCTCGACGAGCAATGGAGCGAGAAGACCCGCATGGTCGATTATTTCGACCTCAAGGCCGACCTGGAGGCACTGTTTGCGCCGCTGACGCTGCGGTTCGTGAAGGGCGAGCATCCGGCGCTGCATCCGGGCCGCAGCGCTTTCGTCGAGTTCGCGGGCAAGCGGATCGGCTTCATCGGCGAACTGCATCCGCGCTGGCTGCAAAAATATGATCTGCCGCAGGCGCCGGTCGTGTTCGAGGTCGATGCCGAGGCCTTGCGCGGGCGCGCGGTGCCGGCCTACACCGAGATTTCCAAGTTTCCCGGAGCTACGCGCGACCTGGCACTGGTGGTCAAGCAGGGTGTCGCGGCCCAGGATGTGCTCGATGTCATGCAAGCGGAAATCGCGGCAAATCCAGGTGGAAAGATCGTGCAAGCCGTTGTTTTGTTTGATGAATACCGCGGCAAGGGTTTGGAGGCGGATGAAAAAAGCCTTGCTTTCCGCTTTGGCTTGCAAGATACTCAATCGACGCTGCAAGACGAGGCGGTGGATGCCATCATGGCTGCAATCGCCCAGGCTGCCGAAGCAAAACTCGGCGCCAAGTTGCGTTCGTAATCTTCCAAAACATTGCTTTCACTGAAGGTAGGGCTTCAAAATTAACAACAACGACCTTGACTCGGCCGTGTTCCAGGAAGCACTGGCGGCTGATCTGCATCGTGCGATGCAAGTGGCGCGGGTGCGGGCCGAAGCGGAAAAAGGCCTGCCGACCCTGACCAAGGCCGAGCTGGCCGAACTGCTGTTCGAGCAGGTCGGCCTGAACAAGCGCGAAGCCAAGGATATGGTCGAAACCTTTTTCGACGAAATCCGCAACGCACTCGAGCGCGGCGAAGCGGTCAAGCTGTCCGGCTTCGGCAACTTCCAGTTGCGCGACAAGCCACAGCGTCCGGGCCGCAATCCGAAAACCGGGGAAGAAATTCCGATCACGGCGCGCCGCGTCGTGACTTTCCACGCCAGCCAGAAACTCAAGGCTATGGTCGAAGAGACCAGTCCTGCCGCGAGTTCGCTGGCACGTGCCGCTTGAGTACTCGATGACTGCTAGATGACCGACCGACCCCTCAAATCCGACCTGGCCGTGTTGCCGCCGATCCCAGCCAAACGGTATTTCACGATCGGCGAAGTCAGCGAACTGTGTGGTGTCAAACCCCACGTGCTGCGCTACTGGGAGCAGGAATTCACCCAGCTCAAGCCGGTCAAGCGCCGGGGGAATCGCCGTTACTACCAGCATCACGAAGTACTGTTGATCCGGCGTATCCGTGAATTGCTGTACGAGCAGGGGTTTACCATCAGCGGCGCCCGCAACCGCCTTGACGGCCGCGGTCACGAAGGGGCGCTTCAGCCCGAGAACGACGCGGCGCCAAGCGTGCCGGCAATCGATGTCGCTCGGGTGCGCGGTGAGCTGCTGGACATTCTTGCCGTGCTCAGGCACGACAGCAGTAGCGCCTGAGCGCTTGCGCACGGCCGGGCACTGTGCCGCAACAGCCTGCAGCGCCAGTCCTGGAACACTCCGCATATGGCTACGCCGTTTTTAGTAACTCAGCAGTTGCGTGCGGTATTGATGCTCAGCGCCGGAGTGTTAGAATGTCACCTGCGGGCATGCCGGATTGAATGCATGTAAGCCGGGGCGTGGAGAACGGATCTGGCACTTTCCTGAACAGGGAAAATTTAAGGGAAGACAATGATACGCGTTGCCATTTGTGACGATCACCAAATAGTTCGAGCAGGTTTCAAACAGATTTTCTCGTCGTCGGGCGACTTTGAAGTCGTGGCCGAAGGCGCTACCGGGCGTGAAGCCCTCGACATCGCTCGCCGCGAGATTTGCGACGTGCTGCTGCTCGACATTGCCATGCCCGATCAAAGCGGCATCGACATCCTGCGCACCATTCGCCAGGGGCAGCCGAATCTTCCGGTGCTGATCCTGTCGGGTTACCCGGCACAGCAGTACGCACTCAATTTGTTCAAGATGGGTGCCAACGGCTACCTGAACAAGGAATGCGAAGCCGACGAGCTCAAGACAGCCGTGCGCACCGTGTTCCAGGGTCGCCGTTACGTCAGCTCGACCGTGGGCGAACTGCTCGCGCAAAGTTTCGACCGCGATCCCAACACCGCGCTGCACACGGAACTGTCCGATCGCGAATTCCAGGTATTCCTGCGCCTTGCCAAGGGCGCGACGGTGTCGGACATCGGCAATGCACTGTCGCTGTCGATCAAGACGGTGTCGACTTACCGTACCCGCATCATGGAAAAAATGGGACTGCAGTCCAACAGCGACCTGACCTATTACGCCATGAAGAACAACCTGCTCGATTGAGTTGCCAACGCGCCGAGACCATGGCGCGCTTTCTTTTCTGCGAGGCTTGTCGCCTTGCTTGACCGCTTCTTCCGCATCGCATCCGTTTTGCTCTGCAACAATTCGCCGCCCCCCGTATAATCATGCCGGACGGAATAAGTTGCGCGAAAGGAAGCTCATGTACTTTTCTACCGCCCATGACGGCAAGCCGGCTGCCGGTCTGCCGCTCTCCAAGACCCTGTTGTGCCTGGCTTGCGTGGTCATCCTGGTCATCAACGCGATCTTCCTGGTCCGCAATCTTGACGATCTACGCTCGGCTAACGCCCTGCAGGCGCAGACCGCGCGCGTATCCGATGAGCTGCAAGACCTGAACCTGTTCATTACCGATGCCGAGAGCGGCCTGCGCGGTTATTTCCTGTCCGGTGCGGCAGTCAACTTGAATGCCTTGCACGCTGCGCCGCAGCAAATAAACAGCCAATTTCGCGCCCTCGGGCTTCTGCTGGCAGATAACCCTTCCCAATCTACGAACCTGGCCCAGCTGCGCGCGCTCGTGCAACGCAAGCTCGCCCTCATGCATCAATCGCTCCAGGTCTACCGCGAGGGCGGCCTGGCCGACATCGTTGCCATCTTCGCGGCGGCCGATGACCGTGGAAACATGGACGAGATCCGCCTGCAGATCGTGATCATGACGCGCGAACAGAACGAATTGTTTGCTACCCGCAGCGCTGACTTCTACAGCCAGTCGCGCTCGACGGTCATGCTTGGCGTTGGTATCAATGCGCTGGCGATCCTGGTGATCCTGCTGTTTCACAACCTGGTGCGGCGCAGTTTTGGATTGCATCTGTCGGCGGAACGTGCCTTGCAGGATACCAACGATACTCTCGAACATACCGTTGCCGAGCGCACTGCGCAATTGTCGGTACTGTCACGTCATCTGATCAAGGTGCAGGAAGAAGAAAAGTCGCGCCTGGCAAGAGAGCTGCACGACGAAATGGGGGCAAACCTGACCGCCATCGGCATGGATTTGACTACCGTCGGCGAGCAGTTGCGCCATTCCTACCCCGAACTGGCGTCCAAGCTTGGCCGCGCACGCAAGACACTGGTCGACACCGTCCAGCTCAAGCGCCGCATCATCGAGAATTTGCGGCCTAGCTTGCTCGACAACATGGGATTGTCCGCGGCATTGCAAAGTTATTGTGCCGATTATGCGCGCGTGACAGGACTCGACTGCGACGCCCTGATCGACGCTGGGGCAGATGTGGCCGGTCCGATGCAGTCGATCGCGCTGTTCCGGATCACCCAGGAAGCCCTGAACAACATTGCCAAGTATGCGCAGGCGCGCAGCGTCATCGTCAATCTCACGCAGGAACCCGATGGCTGGGGACTGGAAATTACCGATGACGGCATCGGCATCGCTGCCGACGCGATGGCGAAATCGAAGTCGCACGGCTTGCTGGGTATGCGCGAACGCGCCTTGCTGCTCGGCGGAAGCCTGGTGGTGGAACGCGGAGTCAACGGCATCGGGACCTGCGTGCGCGCCTGGCTGCCCGCTGCCGCACCGGGCGCGGCCGAGGGCTCGGCCGAGGCCACGGCCTTGCAAGCGACGATGGTAACGGCGATGGCGGCAACGCATGACGTGGCATTAGACCGAGCCGGCGGCTAGCTAGCAGCTGCGCTGGAACTGCCGGATCTTCCCAATCAAAAGGGGTCTACCGCGTTACCGGAGACCCCCTTGTCAACTGCTCCCCAGGGAGCGCAGGCTAGTTTTAACGTGCCACATCCATGAGCAGGCGGTCGTATTCCGACTTGGCAACCTTGTAGCATTCGCCGGCATAGTCTTCGAGGCCAGCACGGTCAAGTACGGTAATGTTGCCGCGGCGGTATTGAATCAGGCCTTCGTCCTGCAGCTTGCCAGCTGCCGCCGTGATGCTTTCGCGGCGCACGCCCAGCATGATCGAGATGAGTTCCTGGGTCACTTTCAACTCGTTGCTTGCCGAACGGTCGAGGCGATCGAGCAGCCAGCGGCACAGCTTCTGTTCGATCGAGCTGTGGCGGCCACCGACGGCATTCTGGGCCATCTGGGCAAACAGGGCGTTGGTGTAGCGCATCAAGAGTTGGGGCAGGGCGCCGCCGCGGTTGAAGGCATCACGCAGGAACTGGGCCTTGAGGCGGTAGCCGTAGCCCGCGCTCTGGACCACTGCGCTGCAGGTTGCGCGTTCACCCATGAACAGCGACACGCCTACTGCGCCCTCGTGGCCGACCACGGCGATTTCGGTAGTGGCGCCGTCTTCCATCACGTAGAGCAATGACACGATTGCGGTGGTCGGGAAATACACGTATTCGAGTTTGCTGCCATACTCGAACAACTCTTTGCCAAATGGCAGTGGAACCAGTTCCAGTTGTTCGAACAGGCTTTCCAGGTCTGCACGCGGCAGGGCGCCGAGCAGTTCGTTCTGCTGGGTACCGCTATAGCTGACAACAGGGCGGGACGGTGTTTTCATCGCTTCACTCGTGGCTGCAATCTTGTTTTGGGCTTTTTGCAAACCGCCAAATTGAGTGTTGTTCATTGGTTGTCCTCTTATCTCTAACGTGCATCGGGGGCGACTGGTGGGCTTGTTTTCTTGCCTCATCGCGATGTGTGAACATTAAAGCTATAGTCTGTTGCCGAACATAAGACTGGCAGTCGCCCCTGTGTAGGCTTGGCGCATCCCCGGTTGTCAGCCCAGTCCTACTGGGTAGAACGGGGTGTTAAGGCGCTTTTTTTGGCTATGGCAACGAAATGCCGCATAATTCGCCTGTCTTATTTTCGCCTGCTTTCCCGATGCCCCTTTCCTTGTTGCTGGTCGAAGACGATGCCGTACTCGCCGACGGCCTGGTGCGCGCGCTGGCGGCGCAGGACATGCAGGTCGAACTGCTGCGCGATGGCCTGGTGGCCGACGCCCGCCTGCAGGGCGGGGCTGGCCCGGCTCCCGCAGTGATCGTGCTGGATATCGGCTTGCCCGGCATCGATGGCTTCGACGTCGTGCGCCGCCTGCGCGCGCGCGGCAGCGCCACACCGGTGCTGCTGCTGACCGCGCGCGACGCCGTGGAAGACCGGGTACGCGGTCTCGAGCTCGGTGCCGACGACTATCTGGTCAAGCCTTTCGCCACCGCCGAACTGGTCGCGCGCATTCGCGCGCTGGCCCGGCGCAACGCCCCATTGCCCGCTCAACTCGTCCTGGGACAGCTCACACTCGACAGCAGCAGTCGCCGCGCGCGCGTGGGAGAACGCGCCCTCGACTTGTCGGCGCGCGAGTGGGCGGTGCTCGAATATCTGCTGCTGCAGGCGGGAAGGGTAGTCTCGAAGCAGCAGATCATCGACACCATCGCGCCCTGGGGCGACGACCTGACACTCAATGCGGTCGAAGTGTATGTCTCGCGGCTGCGCCTGAAGCTAGACGGCGCGGGCGTGGCGATCCGCACCATCCGCGGTTTCGGCTACCTGCTGGAAGCGACGTGACTGGCGGCCCCGGTCTTCCTGCCCAAGCCGGCGTCGCATGACTAGCCTGCGGCTGCGGCTGCTCAAATGGCTGGTCGCCCCGATTCTGATCTTTAACCTGGTCGCCGCGACGCTGACCTATCTACTGGCGTGGACGCCGGCCCAGCTGGCCTTCGACCAGGGCTTGCTCGACGCCGCCAGCGGCCTGGCTGCGCGCCTGCATCGGGAAGGCGGCACCGTGCGTATTGCGCTACCAGACGTGGCCGCGCCCGTACTGGGCCCGGGCACGCCCGACGCCAGCTGGTTCGTGGTGCGCGACCGCCAGGGGCGGGTGCTGGCTGGCGACCCCGCGTTTCCGCCGCGTCACGCCGGTGTTAGCGGCCCGGTGCGCGATGCCAGCATGCACGGGCAACCGGTGCGCACCGCGAGCGTACTGGTCGCCATGCCGGGTGGCCCGGTCGAGGTGGCAGTAGCGCGTACGCTGTTGCAGCGCCAGCAGGTGCGCTCGGCCATGGTGCGGGCGCTGCTGCTGTTCGAGCTGCTGCTCGGCCTGGCTCTCGTAGGGCTGGTCTGGTTTTCGGTCGGCAACGGCCTGGCGCCGCTGGCGCGGCTGCGCACCCGCCTGGATGCGCGCGGCAGCGCCGACCTGGCCCCGCTCGACGATGCCGGTATGCCGCGCGAGCTGGCGCCGCTGGTCACGGCCTTCAATGCCTTGCTCGACCGGATTGCTGCAGGCAGCAAAGCCCAGGACGATTTCCGCGCGAATGTCGCGCACCAGCTGCGCACCCCGCTGGCGGGTCTGCGCCTGCAGCTCGAATGGCTGGCCGCGCGCCATCACGGCGACCCCGACAGCGGCCGCGTAATCGAACTGCTGCTGAGCGCCAACGAGCGCATGATCCGCCAGGCCAACCAGCTGCTGTCGCTCGAGCGCGCCGGCCCGGAACGGTTTGAGCGGGCGCCACTGGCGCGGCTGGATCTGGCCGCCATGGTAGCGGAAGCGGTCCAGCCGTTCGTGGAGCAGGCAGCGCGCAAGTGGATCGACCTCGGTTTCGCACTGGAGCCGGCCTGGGTCGACGGCGAGCGCTATCTGCTGCGCGACCTGGTCGACAACCTGGTCGACAACGCGCTGCGCTATACGCCGGAGCAGGGCACCGTCACCGTGCATTGCCGCGCGACGCTAGAGGGCGCGCTGTTCACGGTCGACGATTCCGGCCCCGGGATCGCGCCTGAACAGCGGGAGCGGGTATTCCAGCGTTTCGCCCGGCTCGATGAACACAGCAGCGGCAGCGGGCTTGGGCTGGCGATCGTGCAAGACATCGCGCTTGTGCATCGCGCCGTGGTGACGCTGGCCAGCGGTCCGGACGGCAAGGGCACGGCGGTCTCGGTACGGTTCCCGCCCGTTTGACCCGACGTTGCATTCGCGCACCTGTCAGCTAACTGTCAGGATTTCCTCAGGGAAATGCAAGCTTTGTGGGTTATCATTCCTTACGGAAACATTCCGGCAATCCGCCGGTTCCCTCGGAGAACACCCATGTACAAGCGCCAGGCCGGATTCACCCTCATCGAAATCATGATCGCGGTGGTCATCGTTGGCATCCTCACGGCAGTCGCCTTGCCGTCGTACAGCGCTTACGTGATGCGGGCGCGCCTGACCGAAGCATTCACTGGCCTGGCCGGGGTGCAGCCGCGCATGGAGCAGCATTGGTCGAACAACCGCACCTATGCCGGCTTCGACGCCGCAGCGCTGGCCCAGATGCCAGCCGATACCGATAATTTCACCTTCAAGCTGACCAGCGCCAGCGCCAGCGCCTATGTGCTGACCGCCACCGGCGAGGGCAGCGTCGACGGTTTCGTCTACACCATCGACCAGAACGGCAATCGCGCCACCACGGCCGTGCCGCAAGGGTGGACCGGCAGCGACACCTGCTGGGTCGACCGCGAGGAGGGCACGTGCACCCAATAAGCCTCCCGCTGCCTTCGCGCTGCGTCCGGAGTCGCGCCGGCAATTGCGCCGGTTTTACGCTGGTCGAAGCCATGATCGCGCTTGCGGTGTTCGCCATCGTGCTGGCCATGGGGGTGCCGCGCATGAGCGACTGGCTGGCCGCCACCAGGGCCGCCGCCGCTACCCAGTTCTACGCCGAAGGGCTGGCGCTGGCCCGTGCGCAGGCACTGGCCCATAACGGCGCCAGCCGCCTGGTGCTAATCGAAAACGCCATCAGCGGCCAGTACGACTGGCGCGTCGACTTGTGCTTTCCCACCCCTGAGAGCCCCTGCAACGATGAAGACGGCAACTGGTCGACGGTGAGCGAGCCAGTGCGCCCGGCGCAGGCCAGCGGCGCTGGCGTGACGTCGATCGTGCGCAGTGCCGATGCGCTGCCCGACACCGCGCGCCTGGCGGTCAGCACCGGGCCGGACGAGGCTACCTCGGTGTATTTCACGCCGCTCGGCTGGGTCGACACCCTGGCCGGTACCCGCATGATGCGGATCGACCTGGCGCCTGCTGGCGAGGCAGCCTTTCCGGCCGCGAGCGTGGTGCTGACCCTGGCCGGCGTGGCCTCCCGCTGCGACCCGGCGGCCCCTGCCGGCGACGCGCGCAGGTGCCCCGCATGAGGCGCGCTCGGGGTGCTCAGTCCGGCATAGCGCTGCTGGAAGCCTTGCTCGCCGCCGTGATCCTGGCGATCGGACTGCTCGGCACGATCGGCTTGCAGGCGCGCGCCTATTCGGCGCTGTCCGACGCCGGCCTGCGCGCCGAGGCGACCATCGCCGCCGACAAGCTGCTGGGCGTGATGAATACCGACCTTGCCAACCTTGCCGACTACCAGGTCGCGGCCAGTGCGCTTCCGTCCACCCGGCTCGCGCCCTGGCACACCGAAACCCGGCGCCTGATTCCCGGCGCCACCATCACCATCGCCGTGACTGTCGCCACGCCTGGCGCGCCGGCCATGGTGGATATTGCGATCAGCTGGCGCCGCACGAGCGATTTGCCGCTCAATACCCACCGCATCACATCCTATTTCGCGGGGTCCACATGACGCGGCGCCATCGCCCACGCACCGGCCGGCCGGCACGCGCTTTTTCCGGTGGATTTTCGCTGGTCGAGCTGATGGTCAGCGTGCTCATCGGTCTGCTGGCGGTGATGTTCGCCACCCGCGTGATGACCGATGCCGAACGCAACAAGCAGGCCGCGCTGGGCGGCTCGGACTCGATGCAGAACGGCATGGTCGCGATGTTCTCGATCAGCGGCGACGCCGAGAATGCGGGTTTCGGCCTGAACGATCCCCTGATCGTCGGCTGCGACACGGTGCTCGACGACGCCGACAACTATGAACTGGCGCCGGCGCTGCGCGGCGCCACTGCGGTGCGCCCGATTGCGGCGGCCATCATCGAGCCGGGCGCTGCAGGAGTCAATGGCGCAGCGCCGGACCGGCTCTCGCTCTACGCCGGCAGCTCGCCCAGCGGCACCGGCACGCTGCGCATTACCAGCGACTACATCGGCGGCACCCGCATCGACGTCGACCGGGTCCCGTATGGCTTTGCGCAAGGAGACGTGATCCTGGTCGCGCCCGAAACGGTGGGCGGGCGCTGCTCGCTGGCCCAGGTGTCTTCGGATCCTGAAAGCCTGGCGCCGCCGCCTTCGCAGCAATACGTCATGATCGCAGGCGTCGGCAACCGCTTCAACGACGGCGGCCTCGGCGCGCAATACACGGGTGGCGCCTCGCGTATCTTCAACCTCGGACCAACCGCGCGCCTGGCGCTGCGCAGCTGGACGGTCGAAGGCGGCTACCTGCGCCTGCGTGCCACCGACCTGGCCGGCGCGGGTGCAGCTGCGCAGGCGGTAGCGGACAACATCGTTTCGCTCAAGGCGCAATACGGCTTCGACACCCGCACTGGCGCGGCCTTCCTGCCGGAAGAAGGAGTCCGCGTCGGCACCTGGTCGGCCACGATGATCGATGCCGACGGCGATGGCGTCGTGGGTGGCGCCGGCGACTACCAACGCGTGGCGGCCCTGCGCCTTGCCGTGGTGGCGCGCGCAAAGAATCCCGAACGACCCGATGCATCAAGCGGCCAGTGCATGGCAACCACCGTGCGCCCGACCGTGTTCGCTACCGGGGAGCCGCTGGGCGTGACCGCGGTGCCGGTCATGGTCGACGTTGCGGTGGCCGGCGATGCAGTCAACTGGCGCTGCTACCGCTACCGCGTCTTTGAAACCATCGTGCCGCTGCGCAATGCCGGCTGGAGACCGACCGCATGATGCATCCATCCGTCAAACGCCAGCGCGGCATCGCACTGCCGGTCATGCTGATCATGCTGCTGGTGATGCTGGTGTCGAGCATCTTTCTGCTGCGCGCGAGTAATTCGACCACCATGACTGCCTCCAACCTGGCCTACGATGCGGCGCTGGCGCGCGCCGCCGACTTCGGCTTGCACACCGGCTTCCAGTGGCTCAGTACCACCGCAGCGACCAACAAGGTGCAGCTCGACAGCCATTTTCCGGCGCAGGGCTACCGCGCCTCGCTCAACACCCGAAACACCGTGCGCTCGGCCGATTTCTGGGACGGCTCGCGCGAGGTCCAGGACGCCGCCGGCAACCGTATCCGCTATGTCATCCATCGCATGTGCGCCGTGGATAACCTGCCGTACAGCGATGCCGGCAACGATTGCGTGCAGACCGCCGCCAATACCTCCACGCTCGGCAATACCGTGCGGCTGGGCGACAGCCTGGCCTCGGATTCGCCGGTCTATGCCGGCGTGCCGCAGCTTCACTATGTCATCACCGCTCGCATCGACGGCCCCAAGGGTGGCAACGTCATCACCCAGATGGTGGTCCTGATCGGCGCCTGAGCCGTGACGACCAGCGCCGCAACCTGAATATCGGAACCCGTATGAACAGTCTTACTCTCCGCATGCTGTCCCTGCTGGTGCTGGCGCTGTCGACCCAGCCGGCCCAGGCCGCGCCGACCGCCATCGCCCAGCTGCCGCTGCTGAACATCACGGGCAGCGGTACGGTCAAGCCGAACCTGATGCTGCTGTACGATAACTCGGGGTCGATGAGCAGCACGTTCACGCCAGACTACGTGGACGACAGTACGACCTGCCGTGCCCGCGCCACGATGAGCACCACGCGCGGCTGCCGCGTGGGCGACCCGCCGTACACCAGCCCGGACTTCAACCGCCAGTATTACGATCCACGGGTGCGCTACAGCCCACCGGTCAGGGCCGACGGCACCACCTATCCTGCACAGGACCGTGCCGCCACTGCGGCCTGGACTTCGGTGAGTACCGACGGCTTCGGCATCAACCGGAGCGACCTGCTCGGTAGCGTAGGCGACCGGACCAACCTGGCGGCGGGCTTCCCCGACCTGCGCTGGTGCGACACCAGCAACAACAACTGCGCCTACAACCGCAACGGCTACAGTTTCCCGGACGACGATCGCTACACGCCGCAATACTTTACCGCCAATCCCTACTACTACCTGATCAACGTCGCCGAGTACTGCACCGACGCCAGCAAGACCAATTGCCGCGTCACCTCGGTCAATGCCGCGGCGCCGCCTGGCTACCCGGTAGAGGCCAAGGTGCGCTGGTGTAATTCGAAGGCACTGACCAATTGCCAGGCCAAGTATGTCGGCGACTACAAGTACCCGCGCTTCTCCGATCCGAATCGTCCAGCTCTCTGGTACGGCACCGTCACCATCGGCGCTTCTGCGAGCAGCAATGCGATGACGCTCAACAGCGTCACCGCCACCGGCAGCGCCGGCGCGGCCGTCATCACCGACGTCGCCGTGACTGCCTCCAGCGGCACCAACACCGCGGCCAAGCAGCAGGCGGTCGCCAATGCGCTGGCGGCGTCGATCATCGCCCGGGCCGGACTGGCCCAGCCATTCACGGCCTGCGTCAGGACCCCGACCGGCGCAGGCGTTCCGGCCTGTTCCGGCCTGGGCGTCAATCTCGAATCCAATAACATCGTCGCGGTGTTGCCCCTCACCTGTCCACCGGGTGCGACGGCCAAGGCGCAGTGCGCGCTGGC